>NZ_JBBGZT010000011.1:0-208826 GCF_037572665.1 Sphingobacterium sp. MYb382 | reverse complement strand
CGTCAATACTTAACTTTTCTGTTGTGTTCTCAGGGAAAACAGTCCAGTATTCTGCATGAGACTTTTGATTCCAATCATGAAAGTCACTAAGATGGTTTTTATAGTGCTCCTGGAGCTGTTTTCCATCTAACTGGAAGAAAAGACCTAATAGATGAGCACTAATGGGATAATTATCCAAATATCCCCTTTAAAAAAAGCCCGAACTCTGTAGTCATTCGAGCCCCTTCACGCACCAAGTTCCAATCTCTAGTAATGATTTTCCCATCAGCTAGAACTGTCCAACGTCGGCGTTTAATATGAAGTGTAACTTTCTGAGTGCGAATAGGAAAATCCTTAATTTCAGCGGATGGCATAAAACCTTTTGATTCTAATTTAGCATTTTCATAACCTGAAGGGGCTATGTTCTTTTCATCGAGATAAATATGAAGTTCGTTGTCTTTTGAGACAACATCCATGATATCAAAATATTCTAATAGCCCTTCGGGCATCAATAAAGTCAGAAGTTTACGTTCGGCGTCTTGCAAAGTATATCTATTTAAAACGCTAAACTAACAATAATTAAATTTACCCCCCAAGAATTCCGTATGATCCGAGAACCCATAGGTTCGATCCGAAGGAGGTTTAGGGTATGTGTGCGAGATATGCGCGGCTAAACCAATCCCAATTCTCCGCAGGATTATAGAAGCTCAATCGAAAGATTGGGCTTTTTTTGTGCATTGGATTTCAGGATGAGACCCCATAGGTTCGATCCGAAGGAGGTTTAGGGTATGTGAGCGGGATATGCGCGGCTAAACCAATCCCAATTCTCCGCAGGATTATAGAAGCTCAATCGAAAGATTGGGCTTTTTTGTGCATTGGATTTTGGGATGAGAACTCAAAGGTTCGATCCTAAGGAGGTTTAGGGTATGTGTGCGGGATATGCGCGGCTAAACCAATCCCAATTCTCCGCAGAATTATAGAAGCTCAATCGAAAGATTGGGCTTTTTTTGTGCATTGACTTTCAGGATGAAAACTCAAAGGTTCGATCCGAAGGAGGTTTAGGGTATGTGCGCGAGATATGCGCGGCTAAACCAATCCCAATTCTCCGCAGAATTATAAAAGCTCAATCGAAAGATTGGGCTTTTTTTGTGTATTGGATTTTGGGATGAAAACTCAAAGGTTCGATCCGAATGAGGTTTAGGGTATGTGTGCGTGATATGCGCGGCTAAACCAATCCCAATTCTCTGCAGAATAATAGAAGCTCAATCGAAAGATTGGACTTTTTTTGTGCATTTACTTTTGGGATGATAAAATATTAAACTAAAGTCCTGTATCCCCTAATCCAGCATTAGGCCTGTATTTCTTGAACATTCGATACGCTTTATACTTAATTCTATCCTTAAGTATTTTAGGTGTCAAAACCTCTATAGAATCACCAAAACCTAAAATCTCTCTTTCTAATTCTAAATTTAATACGACGTCTAGACGAATGAGAATATGACCATGTACATCCGTTTCTATTAGTTGTTGACTATTATGAATAGGTTTGGTCAACACATAAGGAGCATTCCCTGAATCAACCTTAAGGACAACACGCTTTGCACGATCTTTCTCTGACTTGGTGACACCTATTGTGTCGGCATAATAACGATCAAAATCAATTCCATCATAAGGTACAAATTCGGATTTTGACATTTCCGCAATATCAACTATACGGTCTAAAGCTAAAGTCACTAATACCGTGGTTTTCTTAACTTTACATATAAGAAACCAACGGTTTCGATATTCTTTCAATAAATAAGGAAAATAAACAGTCTCTGTCTCCGACTTCGCTTTAAAGGACTTGTATGCAATAAGTAACGGTCTTTTTTCACGAATGGCTTTATAAATAGGTGTAATCCAATTTAAACCTTTTAGTAAAGTATTGCTTTCGAGTTGAATGGCAGAAATCGTATCATCTACTTGTATAGACATGTTATTTTCTAGACGCGCAATAATATCACTCATCTCCTCGAAATAAGTAAATCCATTCAAGAGCTTCAAAATGTCAACCGCATCTTTCATCTTTGCCATATCCCCTTCTGACAAAGGAGAATTACTTATTGAATAATTAGGGTCTTCATAGGTATAAAACTTACGTTTCAGGACAATAATAGGTGCATTATATCCCAATTTATTACTACGCATCAATTGAATATCACCTTGTATGGTTCGCTTACTGACACCATCATGAATACCTTCAAACTCATAAAGCGCATCAGAAACCTTGGTAATCAATTCCTCTAGCGTCCATTTACGATGCTTTTGCTTAAGACAATTATCGATGATCTTGTAGCGCATTAACGCCAATTTGTTGATAGCCATACCCTATTTCAATGAATTTAAAGATAGTTATTATTTTTTTTACTACGCACTACAGCTGCGCAATAATAATTACAAGGATAATAGCATAAAAAATAATAAAAATTAAAACCCTAAAAAACAATAAGTTATATAAAAAACATAACAAAACAACCAGCCACACAACAATTGCGCAGAAAGACTGCGCACTACTGTTAGCGCCTTTGTAAGGTCATAAATGACGACCGTTCTTTGATTAAAACAAGCATTAAGCTTTTGAAGATATGTACAGCGATGTACAAAGACACCTTCTAAATTGACCATCACCCTTAGTCTCTGGTTTCTGTATAGCCAGGTAGTATTGTCGCAATAGCGAGCAATATGCTGGTAGATTGAAAATTTAAAGGTGAACAAGTTAATGCGCAGGTTCGACTCCTGCCCATACTTAAGTATGGTAACTCAGGGGTTAGCGTTTAACACTATAAAAGAGAGTTCGACTCTCTCTCTCATATTGTATGAGTTTATTGGCGGAACGAAAGTTCCACAAATTAAGTTATGGTCTTCTTTAAAAAGACCTCCTCAAAAAGCTTTTCGTCTTCTGTCGAGTTGCTTTTGGAAAGCGATAATAGGATATTTCGTGCGTACACCATCCCCTATTACAAGTCTAACCAACTTCAACAATTGCCAACCTACTTTGCAATTTAAAAACAAGATTTTACAAGCTTATATAAGCGCATTAATAAAATAACCGCCGCTATATACGTGCCTAAAACCTTCCATTTGAATTCCGCAGGAAAGTAATGTACAAAAGACGAAAAGCCTATTTACACAAAAAATAAAAACACTATAAAATTAAGATCATGAAAAGAATAAGTATACATACAAATCAAGTTGGAATAGTAACAAAAAACAAAGCTGTAATCCGTCTCCTCAATAGTGGAAAACACTGGTTAGGCTTTGGTGAACGTATTGAAGTATATGATAAAGCACAAGCTTTTCATACGACACACAATATCGATGTACTGCTACAGCTAGATGGTTTTCAGGACTGTGTGGAAATTATCGAAGTTGCAGATAATGAACTTTGCTTCGTTTATGTGAACAACAATTTTCAGAAAGTTTTGGTAGCAGGGCGTCATATCTTTTGGAAAGGGTTGCAAAGCTATCGTTTCCAAATCGAGAACATAGCCACGATAGAAATTGCACAATCCGTAAGTCCAGAGCTTCTAGAGAAGCAAACGGTAGCATTTTACGTCAGACAATATAAACTGGAACCTTCGGAGAAAGGCTTGCTCTTTGTTAATGGGGCTTACATCAAAATTTTGGAACCTGGGACGTATGACTGGTGGAAAAATGCGACAACTATTGCTATTAGCAAAGCGGATATGAGAATCACAAACTTGGAGCTTGCGGGACAGGAGATCCTAACCAAAGATAAAGCACAGATTCGGGTTAACTTTTCTATGCAATTTCAAATAGATGATATAGAAAGAACTTTGCTTGGCAATAAAGAATATGAAAAGCAATTATACACCTTGATGCAACTGGTATTGCGCCAGTATATAGGCCAAATGACATTGGATGAGTTGATGGAAAGTAAATCAGAAATTTCGAACTACGTTCTTGAAGCGAGCCGACAAGGTGCGACAGAGCTAGGCCTACGCTTAATAAATGGTGGTTTAAAAGACATCATCTTACCTGGCGATATGCGTGAAATCATGAACCAGGTTTTGATTGCCGAAAAAAGAGCACAGGCAAATATCATTACACGACGTGAAGAAACCGCATCTACACGTAGTTTGTTGAATACGGCGAAGTTGATGGAAGACAATGCAATGTTGTTTAAGCTCAAAGAGATGGAGTATGTAGAGAAAATCGCTGAAAAGATTAATACTATATCTGTTTCAGGAAACGGACAAATTGTAGATCAATTAAAGCAATTATTTGTAAAACAATAACTTAAAAAGAGTGGAACCGGGAGTAAACAAAAGAGACTATTTACTCCTGGATTACGTAAGTATCCAATCGTATATTCCTATATTCGATAAACGTACGCCTCCCTTGGATGATAAAAAGACAAAATGGAAAACAACAGAATAAACGGCAATGATTTGATAGCCATTGGCTACAAAGAAAATCATGCGATGGGCGTAGCATTAAAAATTAATAAAAAAAGATTGGGGTATACGCGTGAGGAGATGCTAAATCATTTCAAAATGGTTTTAACAACCCCAGAACAGTACTTAGGAGATAAGGTATTTCATCCTTTAGCAGAGATATTATTAAATATAGAGCGCATTGATGCCGAAAGTATCCAACTGAAAACAGATCCACAGGACTACGCGATCTATGGAGAAGAACATATTGAAGAAGGTGCTAGGAAACAAATGAACACGGCGATGAAATTACCCGTTACTGTTGCCGGAGCTTTAATGCCCGATGCACATCAAGGGTATGGACTGCCCATCGGTGGTGTGCTAGCAACCAATAATGCTGTTATCCCTTATGGGGTTGGTGTTGATATTGGATGTCGTATGGCACTATCTATATTTGATTTACCTGCCTCCTATGTTGAAACACATGCAGATAAACTCAAGGAAATTATACTACAAGAAACACGCTTTGGTGCTGGTCATGGCTTCTTAAAACATGAACGTATTGATCATGCCGTACTAGAAAACACGCTGTTTAACACACATGATTTTATTCGTAACTTAAAGGATAAAGCATGGACACAGCTTGGTTCATCTGGTGGAGGAAATCACTTTGTGGAGTTCGGAGTAATGGAATTTGCTGCGGCTGACAAAAATTTGGGTGTTGAAAAAGGTAAATACTTGGCACTATTAACACATTCTGGTTCTCGCGGATTAGGTGCTACCATTGCAGATTACTATACGAAACTAGCAATGAAGTTATGTAAACTACCTTACGAAGCACAGCATCTAGCCTATTTGGACCTTAATACAACAGAAGGGATGGACTACTGGCTGGCGATGAATTTGGCGGGTGATTATGCTTCGGCTTGTCATCAGGTTATCCATGACAAAATAAAAACAAGCCTTGGCGCCGAGTTATTGGCTAAGGTTGAAAACCACCATAACTTCGCTTGGAAAGAACAGCATAATAGTGAAGAAGTAATTGTTCACCGTAAAGGGGCAACACCGGCGAGTAAAGATGTATTAGGAATTATTCCAGGCTCTATGGCAACCCCTGGATTTTTAGTACGTGGTAAAGGAGAATCGTCAGCACTTAATTCTGCTTCACATGGTGCCGGGCGTTTAATGAGCCGTACGAAGGCGATAAAAACACTTGTCGCATCGGATTTAACCCAGCTCCTTAAAGACAATGGTATCACGCTCCTTGGCGCTGGAATGGACGAGGCGCCAATGGCCTATAAGGATATACATACGGTGATGGCAGCACAAAAAGACTTAGTCTCTGTCGTTGCAACCTTCTCGCCCAAAATCGTACGTATGGCAAATGACGGCTCAAGAGAAGATTAAACTGACTATAAATATTCTCGAAGAATAGCCATACAGCTTGTATATTTCTATACAAGCTGTATTTGCTTTTAGATACCCTCCCTACAATAATGAAATAAACGAGTCTGCAACAAAGTGAAGCTCTAAATCTATCTGGCTACATTTTGCTCCATATCGACTTTATTTGTAAATAAATTACAAAAACAAATAAAAGATTAAGCAAAAGACCTTACCTTACACAAGAATTGTAAATTAATTACAATAAATGTAATTAAAGAACTATTGAAATTATAATTGGTATTCAACACCATATGGTGTCTAAAAATTAAAATAATGCATATTAAAAGAGAAAAAATGATGTTATTAGCAAATAAAAATGCGGTTATTACAGGAGGAAGTGACGGAATCGGTTTGGGTATCGCAGAATCCTTTGCGGAGCATGGTGCAAATCTAATCTTAATAGGCCGAGATATAGAAAAGCTTAAAAAAGCAAAGGCCGAGGCTTCATGGCACGGAACATCTGTACATATCATCACAAGTGACCTTTCGGATGTAAACACGATAAAAGCTCTTTCAGCAGAAATACTCACCATTTTCCCAAAAGTCGATATTCTCGTAAACAATGCTGGGGTTGGTAAATTTACGCCTTTTCAAGAAACAGATTTATCCTTATTCGACCAACACCTAAACCTCAATGTAAAAGCCCCCTATCTACTGACGCAAGCATTATTACCCTCTCTCATTGAGACCAAGGGTAATATCATTAATATTTCCTCGTATTTCGCTCATCGGATGCTGTATGGAAGAACTACAACGGCCTATTCTCTCACCAAAGGCGCTATCAACTCATTTACAAAATCTTTAGCCTTTGAAATCGGCCATCTTGGTGTTCGTGTGAATGCTATTGCCCCCGGTAGCGTCCAGACACCACAGTTTGAGAGGAATTTGCATAGCCTGACAGACGATGGACAAAAAGCATTTCACAGCATGATAAAGAACATATATCCCTTAGGAAAAATCGGAACCATCGAAGATATTGGGAAGTCGGCAGTGTTTCTAGCATCTGACCAAGCCAGTTGGGTTACAGGTGCCATTTTTGCGATTGACGGGGGATTGACTACCAATTAATCGCATGCTACAATCGACCCCGCTGGGGTCGATTGTATAAATTAAAAATCTTTCTATAAATATTTCACCCCGCTGGGGTGAAGTTGCAAGCGCTTAATCTAAAGAAAACTCACAATCAATTCGGAGGATTGACATATAAATAGCATCTAAATTCAAAAAAACATACGACCCCGCTGGGGGCGATTATACAAACAACAACCGTTCTATAAATATTTCACCCCGCTGGGGTGAAATTGCAAGCGTTTAATCTAAAGAAATTTTCAAAATCAATCCGGAGGATTGACATGTATATAGCATTTAAATTCAAAAAAACATACGACCCCAGCGGGGGTCGCATGTTAATCAAACAAATATTCATCTTTATAAGACAGCTGATACTCCTTTAACAATTCCACGTATTCATCTTTAAAAGTTTTGATACCATGATGTGCTTTTTGATTTGTAATATATGCAATAGTATTGCCTAGGGCAGAATGGCTACAAGAAAAAGCACCAAAGCCTTCTTGCCATTGAAAATTACTTTTCACAAATGAATGCGTTCGTACAAACTGGTTAGAAGATTTTTTAATTTCTCTAACTAAATCTGATAAGCAGCAAGATGGACGCATGCCGATTAACAAATGAATATGGTCTGGCATGCCGTTAATGGCAATAAGCTTTTGTCCTTTTCCAAGAACAATACCTGTTATATACTTATACAAATCCTCCTCCCATAATGAGGTTATTAAATTTTCTCGATTCTTAACCGCAAAAACAACATAAATATAAATTTGCGTAAATGTGTCAGCCATAATAAAAAATAAAGAAACCTAAGTAGTAAAGAAATAAGATGTATAGCCGGTAGAGAAAAGTCACTTCCTTAGGTTTAACTTTAAATACACAGATTAATTACCTGCAAAACAACATTTTACGTGCGCTAAAATACCACAAACTTCCTTTTCCTTAAAACCTCACGGCAATAGCTGTTGTCACCGATGGACTATTCGTTTTTAGTACCGCGTTGCTATTTACAAATAAAGGGTCTCTGCTATGTAGGTTTCGACATTCACTACGCCATACCACATGGTCAGTTATAGCATAATCGACATTCATAGAATAACCAAACGTCTTAAAACCATCATGCCCATCAGCACCAGCTATAATGACGCTGTGCTTATCGCTATAATACTCAGCCCTTGCTGTCATACTCAATTTGGCTATTGGTGCATATTTAAGCAAGAGTAATGGTGCATACCACGTATGATAATTGCTACTACCCTTTGCCTCCTGTTGCAAACCTATATCAAAGCCTATGGTGAAGCCGAGCTTGGCTGATGGCTGATAGATAGCATAAAAGTTATGGAAGTACCGCATCAGCCGAAGGCTATCTACCTTATCATTACCGACGAAAGAGCTGCTATTTAACGTCCATTCGGCATTTGGCTTGTACTGTACTTGGTGGCCAAAAGCAGGCGTTGTATTTCCATCAACCCGTTGGATACGTTGCCAACCGTTAAGCAAGAGCCCACTCACCAACCAACGGCCATCAGCCGTGGTGTAGCTCACCTTAGCACCAGTCTCAAAGTAAGGGGAATTTTCAACCGACAGGCTACGTGTAAGCGCCCAGTTATCTAGTCCTACAGCACTTTCAAGCCCAAGGTGCGAAGAAAAAATACCAGCATCAAGCCATAGATTATGCTTTGCGGAAAGCTTAACGCCTACATTCGCCTCATATATATTTTGTAGTCCATGAGGCTCTGCCGCATAATTAGCACTCATGTAAGTTCCTGCCGCCAAAGCTAAGTTGGCACGCACATTCTCTGTTGCATATGTACCTTTTACCAAGGCCAGATTGATGTTTACTTCATTATTGCGATGATGGCTATAGATAAAGCCCGGTCGGGTATTCGTTTTCGGATTATTGAAGTCATGCGTATAATACATTTCGGCATAGCCGCTAAGTTGAAAAGGTTGGACAGAAGTAGATTCCTGCGCATGCAGCAAGGGGCTAATAGAAAGCCATGCAGCGGCCATTCCTATGATTTTTTTCATATGGTTAAAATAGATGTAGGGAAGATTAAGGGAAAAATAGCGCAGACAATGCTGCGCTATTTACGTGAAAAGTATATTGTAATTATTGACCAGCCAGTTGGTCAAGAGCAAGGTTAAGCATCAATACATTGATTTTCTCCGGACCAAAGAGACCAAGCGCAGGTTTCTGGGTATTATCCTTTACTAAAGTTAAAAGTCTATCTACCGGAAGCTTTCTTATAGCTGCAATACGGTTTACCTGTATATTGGCTGCCTGCACAGATATATCAGGGTCAAGGCCACTACCACTAGCCGTAATCAAGTCCATCGGAATATCAGCAGTCTTCAATCCTGGGTTATGGCTTAACAAGGTGGCAATACGTGTTTTCACTTCATTAAGGTATTCCGCATTGGATGCTCCTTTATTGCTCCCCCCCGAGCCGGCCGCATTATAGCCTACGGCAGATGGACGTGACCAAAAGTAATCATCGGCCGTAAAAGATTGCCCTATATTTTTGTAGTAGGTCTTTCCCTTATAAGTGATGCGTTCTCCATTTCCCCCGTCGGGGGATAATTTAGCTACTCCCCAAACTACGGCCGGATAAACAACGGCTAGCAATACCAACAAGACAAGGGTTAATTTTAGAGCAGGTATGATATGTGTTTTCATTTTATGTAAATCTATGTTTGTAAAATCCGCTGTCTTAAAAAGTGAAGGCAACGAGCATGTCAATTAATTTAATCCCTACAAAAGGAATCAATACGCCGCCAAGGCCAAAGATTAATAAGTTGCGACGAAGCAAAGCGCTAGCGCCAATAGGCTTGTAGGCAACACCTTTAAGTGCGAGTGGAATCAACATCGGAATGATAATCGCATTGAAGATTACTGCGGCAAGAATTGCACTTTGTGGACTATGAAGCTTCATGATGTTTAATCCCTGCAACGCTGGAATAGCCGTAATAAACAATGCTGGAATGATAGCGAAGTATTTAGCCACGTCATTAGCAATACTGAAAGTCGTCAAGGTACCGCGCGTCATTAGCAGCTGTTTACCGATTTCAACAATCTCGATAAGCTTTGTAGGGTCATTATCCAAGTCTACCATGTTGCCGGCCTCTTTGGCAGCTTGCGTTCCGCTATTCATGGCAACACCCACATCGGCTTGCGCCAAAGCCGGCGCATCGTTCGTACCGTCGCCCATCATGGCAACAAGTCTACCTTCCGTCTGCTCCCGTTTGATGTAGTTCATCTTATCTTCCGGCTTCGCTTCAGCGATAAAATCATCTACCCCTGCTTTTTCAGCAATAAACTTAGCCGTCAACGGGTTGTCGCCTGTCACCATAACCGTTTTAATCCCCATCTTGCGCAAGCGCTCAAAACGCTCCTGAATACCCGTCTTGATGATATCCTGTAGTTCAATAACACCGAGAGCCACCCCATTTTGACTGACGACAAGTGGTGTACCCCCATTTTGGGCAATATTCCTAACGACCTCTTCCAGCTCGACAGGGAAACTATTGCCTGCGGCAATAACTAAAGCGCGGATAGCATCTGTTGCGCCCTTACGGATTTGCACCGCAGCATAGTCAATACCAGAACTACGCGTTTCGGCAGTAAACTTCACAAACACGGGCTCTTTAACACCATAGCGCGATGGATTAACGCCAGCAAGCTCGATAATAGACTTGCCCTCGGGTGTTTCATCCGACATAGAACTCAATACAGCGGCACGGATTAAATCGTCCTGCTCTACGCCTATAGCGGTGTGGAACTGCGTAGCTTTGCGGTTACCGATAGTAATCGTCCCTGTCTTATCCAACAGGAGCACATCGATATCTCCAGCCGTCTCTACAGCCTTACCACTTTTGGTGATAACATTAGCACGCAACGCACGGTCCATTCCTGCAATACCGATTGCTGAAAGAAGCCCTCCGATGGTTGTTGGAATTAAACAGACAAACAACGCGATAAACGAAGCAATAGTAATTTGAACACCCGCATAGTCCGCGAAAGGTTTCAAGGTCACTGTTACAATGATGAATACCAACGTAAAGCCTGCCAAGAGAATTGTTAAAGCAATCTCATTAGGTGTTTTTTGTCGACTAGCACCTTCCACTAAGGCAATCATTTTGTCTAAGAAACTCTCGCCAGGCTGCGTTGTTACGCGAACCAGTATTTTATCGGACAGCACTTTCGTACCCCCAGTAACGGAGCTTTTATCACCGCCAGCTTCCCGAATCACAGGGGCAGACTCTCCAGTAATAGCACTTTCATCGATGGTCGCCAAGCCTTCAATAATTTCACCATCCGCCGGAATGATATCCCCTGCTTCACAACGAAATACATCGTTCATCTGAAGCTGAGAAGAAGATATAATTTTTCCGTCAGCCAATCGAGCAGGCGTCTCTTCTCTTGTTTTACGTAAACTATCTGCTTGAGCTTTACCCCGCGCCTCGGCAATAGCCTCAGCGAAGTTGCCAAAGAGCAACGTTAAGAAAAGAATTAAAAAGACAGTGAAGTTATAACCAAAGCTACCTTGCGACCGTTCGCCGGTCACTATCCAAAGGCATACCATGGCCATGATAAACGTTCCTATCTCCACCGTAAACATCACAGGGTTTCGGAATAATATTTTAGGATTTAATTTCACAAAAGACTGCTTCAATGCTTGAAGCACCATCTCTCGCTGAAACAAAGATTGATTCTTACTCATCACTATATATATTTAGAAGGATAAAAGGGAAAAATGTTCAGCAATAGGGCCTAAAGCCAATGCTGGGAAAAAGGACAATGCTGCGATAATAGCAATCACCGTAAAAATCATCATACCGAATGTTGCGGTATCCGTTTTCAAGGTTCCATCCCCTTCGGGAATGTATTTCTTCTGCGCCATCAATCCAGCGATAGCCACAGGGCCAATTATCGGCAAGAAGCGCGATAATAAAAGGACAATACCCGTACTTATATTCCACCATAGCGTGTTATCGCCTAGTCCCTCAAACCCACTACCATTATTCGCAGAAGCTGAAGTATATTCATATAATATTTCACTGAAACCATGAAAACCAGGATTGTTTAAAGTAGAAGCCCCTTGCGCTGGAAAACCTGTAGCCAAACCTGCGCCAACGAGAATTAGGAAAGGATGCACCAATGCAATAATCATCGCGATTTTCATCTCGCGTGCTTCCACCTTCTTGCCGAGGAACTCAGGCGTTCTTCCCACCATTAATCCGCTGATGAAAACAGCCAAAATAATATAGATGAAGAAGTTTAATAAACCAACGCCACAACCACCATAAAAGGCATTCACCATCATAGCTAACATTTCATTCATGCCCGATAAAGGCATCGTGCTATCATGCATAGCATTTACAGAGCCCGTAGAGATAACTGTGGTGGCGATACTCCAAAAGCCAGATGCCGCAGCACCTATGCGCATCTCTTTGCCTTCCATAGCACCCAAGTTAGCGTCTACGCCCATAGCAGAAATAGCTGGATTTCCCTTCATCTCCATCAGGACATTGGGCACCATCAGTAGAAAGAAACCTACGGTCATTACCCCAAATATCACCCAAGAGAGTCTTCTTTTATTGGTAAAATAACCAAAGGCGAAAATCATAGCTAATGGAATAACAAACTGTCCAACCATCTCGGCCATATTACTGAGGTAGCTAGGGTTTTCCAATGGGTGGGCAGCATTAGCGCCAAAGAAACCTCCTCCGTTCGTGCCGATATGCTTAATGGCCACAAAAGGAGCTACAGGTCCACGTGATACGGCTACAGTATCTCCTTGAAGCGATATCATCGTGTCTTTACCTTCAAAAGTCATGGGCATCCCTGTGAACAGCAGAAAGACTGCTAACAGTAAGGATAAAGGCAACAAAATGCGGGTAGTAGATTTTATCAAATTCACATAGAAGTTACCCAAACCAGTACTATTTTTTGTACGAAAAGCCCTAAAAAGCACAACCACTGCGGCCATACCTGTTGCGGCGCTCACAAATTGTAAAAATAGTAGCCAGACCTGACCTAAGTAACTAATACCCGACTCACCCGAATAATGTTGTAAATCGCAATTGACCAAAAATGATATCGACGTATTGAATGCTAAATCGGCCGACATACTTGGGTTGGCATCTGGATTAAGAGGCAGGCTACCCTGCATCATTAAAATAATCATCGATAAAGCAAACCATACCAAGTTAATGCTCAACATGGCATACATATGCTGCTTCCATCCCATTTCTTGCGCTGGATTGATACCGCTTATGCGATAAAAAAATCGCTCTAACGGATTAAAGATTGGGTCAAGGAAGGTACGGTCGCCAGCATATACCTTAGCGATGTATTTTCCGAGCGGGATTGCTATGCCGAGCGCAAGCACGAACATGGCTATAATTCCAATGATTTCTGTATTCATTTTCTTGTTTCTTTTTCTGTACTAGGTGTTTCCTTAATGGATTTCGTTTTTTAAAAGTTCTCTGGTTTTAAGAGTACATAGCAGATGTATCCAAACACCACTAATGCGATAATAAATAGTAAGCTCATATAATTTGTATTCGTTGTTCGTTAATCTGTTTCTCATAAACTGCAATAAACAGCTTAGGCATTTTCCTGTAGAGCTCTTGCCATGCCTCTGGGGATACAAGTCGCTGGAAACTCCGTAAGGAGCGTACAAAAAGATTTTCCATCAGGTATTGCACATAGGCGTTGCCCTTAGCATGTATGCGTCCGAGATAATTTAAATGGCGACTAATTAAATCTAAATCGCCAAGAGTTTGTAACTCCCTCAAGTGATTAATTAAAGCTTGTAGCACGCCTGCAAAATTTCGCTGTCTGCGGAGCTGCTTTACTTCCATTCGTATTGCGCTAAAATGCTGTGCGATATAATAACTCGCCCTTACATAATTGAGCTTTTTCATTTTTCTTAATTTGATATGTTATGCGTGATAGAAATAACCGATAAATACATCTGCATCTTTTATTTTTTGAATCGGCAAGCGTTCTTTCTCCGACTCTTTTTTTGTTTTACTTTTTTTCATGACCTCTTTATTTGATATGCCTATACCAAAGGCTATTCCAGCAAGGGACAAAACAATGTAATCAACTAGTAAACAGATATATGCAGCTAATGCCAAAATTCAGAAAGAGCAAAAAGCTATTATAATGAAAGGCATAATTCTCAAAATGATAGGCTTTTGGAATAGCGATAGTTAGCGTAGAAAGGAATGGGAAGTGAAAAACGTATTGCGCGATTAAACCGATAAACAACGAATAATTTCAAAATGTTGCTTTTTTATACTATTTTTAGGTAATGTGATTCATCGCTAGCCCGATAGTATTGAACCTCACCAAGGAACAATCACTTAAAATTAAATGTGTGAACCAACACACATTTAAAAGGGCAAACCCCGAAAGCCTAAGATGTAGGGGGAAATAAAATCTATAAATGAATTATTATCTATCTGTTTTAAAGAAGTATGCAACATTCAATGGGCGCGCGAGAAGAAGTGAGTATTGGTACTTTTTCTTATTTAATGGTGTTATCGCCTTTGTACTAGGTTTTCTTGAAGGCCTCATTAGTATAGGGACACCTATCCTATCTTCCATCTACTCATTAGCCGTATTAATTCCTGGAATTGCCGTTGCCATTAGAAGAATGCATGATGTCGGGAAAAGTGGGTGGTTTGTATTAGTCCCTATTTACAACTTGATATTAGCATGTTCTAATGGGGAAGTTGGTGAAAATGAATTTGGACCTGACCCAAAAGTAGACGAGCAAGGTAAAGCAATATAATGTCAACCTAAAACAAGTAACGAACAAAAAGAGCAGAACAATAAATTTGTTCTGCTCTTTTTTAAGCATGATATAGCTAAAAATAGCAAATATTAAAAACTCAACACTGGAATACTGAAAATATTAGTAAACAATATTTCCTTGGCTTACTAAAGATTTAACCGGAGAAATACGGGATACAGCTTCAGCAGAGCAACTAGCGTCGAGCAATACAAAATCGGCAGCATCCCCCACTTTAGGCCATTGCTGCACACCTTTATCATCCAACGGAAGTACATTGGCCGTTGCTATTCGTAAAGCACGCGAAAGGCCGAACTCCGTAGAATAACCATAGAGCTGCGCCATGAGGTTAGCCTTTTGCAGTACACTCCCCGAGCCAAAGGTGTTCCAATGGTCAATTATGCTGTCGTTACCCGCCAATACATTCACACCATGCTTATACAGCGTAGGTATCGGCATAACCAAGGAACCAAAAGGAATAGTCGACACAATACCAACTTGTGCCTCTGCCAATTGCGCGGCAATGGATTCTTGCTGTTTGGTATCGAGCTTACCCAATACAAAAGCGTGGCTCACGAAAGTTTTACCTTTCAGCATAGGGTTTTCATTTACTTTATCGATTAAATATGTTATCGTTTTCAGTCCCGATTCACCCGACTCATGCAAGTGAA
This sequence comes from Sphingobacterium sp. MYb382, assembly GCF_037572665.1. Taxonomy (NCBI): domain Bacteria; kingdom Pseudomonadati; phylum Bacteroidota; class Sphingobacteriia; order Sphingobacteriales; family Sphingobacteriaceae; genus Sphingobacterium; species Sphingobacterium sp. MYb382. Next base: position 193,418 of record NZ_JBBGZT010000011.1, on the reverse strand, counting down.
TATCAATCCCCTTTTTATTATCTACAGCTAGTTGAACGGTAAAATCAAGCGTACGCTCTATAGCGCCATCAATGGTATAAGGGTCTACGCCACCGATAAAGTCAATATCCATTTGAGCAGCTTCTTTAAGGTAGGGAACCGAATCGGTGTAAAAAACACCATGCTGCGGAAATGCCACCAACTCGGCTTGAAAGCCTTTTTTCTTATTTTCGAGCGCCTTCTGTAGATTTTTTAAAGAGTCTAACTTAGAGGTAGGCTCAATATTTACGTGACTACGTGCGAAGGAAGAACCTTTCGCTTGTAGAAGCTCGATAAGCTTCTCCGCCCTATCCGTGGAGGTCTTCAACATTTCGGGCAAAATTTGCTGTTCCAGCGCAATCATACCTTTGACACCACCGGTACGTCGGCGCACTGACTTCCAAGGGCCTCCATAGAAAGTTTTGTCCAGATGGATATGCATATCTTTAAATGCAGGCAACATTAAGTAACCTTTGGCATCAATAGCATTCGTATCATTCGGCGTATTAGGCCCAATACGGGTTATTTTACCATCCTTAACGGCGATGCTAAACAAAGCTGTTTGTGTATGTACCACCTCATCTCCATCGAATTCAAATCCCGTCTCAAGACGAACATTCTTCAAGGTATATTTTTCTGCCATATTTATATTATCTATAAGCTGTGCTTCCATCGATGTTTCGTCCTGAGCCTGTAAAAAGCTTGGCAACAAAGTCATCCCTGTCAATCCTAATCCAGATTTCTTCAAAAAATCTTTACGAGAAATAGCTAATTTGTGCATTAGTGAAAATATTTTATCCAAAAATAGGTTAATATCTACGCAACAAAGTGTAGTATTTATGCTAAGTCTTGTATTATTTATCACGACTGCCCTTGCATAGATAAATTTTACAAGCATTGGAATAGAACACACAAGCGCATTGATTATAAAACACTTATCTTGTATAAAGATGTGTAAACTTAAAATAAAACAAAACATTGCGATATGTGCACTGCTTTTACTGGGTATTTCCTGTAAGGCGGAAGGACATAAGGGCATAAATGAAAACATGGAAAAAGAAAATATAGTACTCTATGTAAAGCAAAACAATATAGAAGCCACTAAAAAAGCATTGGAAGAAGGTGTGCATGTCGATACACAAGATGAAAACAAACGCTCCCTACTGCTACTTGCCACAATACAACGCTATGATGAAATGGCAGCCCTATTGGTCGCCAAAGGAGCAAACGTAAATTTGCAAGATAAAATACAAGATAGCCCTTTTCTTTATGCCGGTGCCAACGGACAGACCAGCTTGGTAAACTTATTCTTAGACCATGGAGCACGATTTGACGTGTTTAACCGCTACAATGGCACAGCCTTAATTCCAGCATGTGAACGCGGACATGTAGAAACCGTCAAAGTACTTGCGAACACCAAAGGTTTTCCCATAGACCATGTCAATCGATTGGGCTGGACTGCCCTCATGGAAGCGGTAGTCTTAGGCGATGGTTCACAAAAATATCAACAGATAATACAGTTACTTAAAGATGCAGGCGCCAACCTCAGTATTCCTGATTTTGAAGGCATCAGCCCTTTACAGCATGCTAAAAACCGCGATTTCAAAGAAATTGTGGCTATTCTATCAAAATAAATTGTCCAAAATATAGTCACAGAAGCTGAAAGATAAAGCTATCTTTCGGCTTCTTTATTTTTTTTCTTATCTTACCTAGATACTTAGGACCCAGGTGGCATGAAAAACGCGGAATACGAAGAACCCAACGTCCCCATACTCGGTATGGAGGAATTCCGAAAACACCAATTAACCGTTCCCGAGGAGCTACTCTACAACGAACTTAATGGAGCACGACAAATTCAAAAGTCTCATAAGCATGATTTTTTTATGTTGATTTTATTTGATGAAGGCGAAGGAACCCATACCATAGACTTTAGAGATTATCCTATAGCAAACAAACAGCTACATTTATTATTTCCCGGTCAGGTGCACCGTTGGGATATAGGCGATAGAACGATTGCTTCTCAACTGATGCTAGACCGTTTATTTTTTGAACGTATAGCCTCTTATTTACGCTATGCGAAAGTCAACTATACGCAACGTCCCTTAATTCCACTTTCAGAAGAGTCTTTCCAGCGATTGAAATATGAATTTGATGCCATAAAAAAAGAGCTAAAGCAAAAAGCACCGCTCAAGGAGTTAATTCATGCACGTGCGAGTGTAATTGCTAGTATCATTAGCCAAGAAGCAGAGAATCAATTTGAAGAATTCAGCATGTTTCAGTCTGACCCAAGAATTACCAAGTTCAACAGTCTGATTGAAGAGCATTATAAGACAGAAAAAGGTATCCCCTTTTATGCGGAGCAGCTGCATATATCTGCCAACTACTTAAACGTACTATGCAAGAAAAAAATGCAGGCCTCAGCTACGCAGCTGATACAGCAGCGCGTTTTGCTGGAGGCCAAGCGCCTGCTACAATCCACCGATTTATCGATTAAAGAAATTGCATACGAACTAAATTTTGTCGACCATGCTTATTTCTCCAATTTTTTTAAAAATCAAACAGGCATTACCCCCAGTGCCTTTAGAGAAAAAGGCTAACGAACAAGCATCCTTCATTAGCAACAACGATTACCCTCCTGTATTGGAGGGCAAGGTATGGTTCCATAGCTACAGAAAACACAACAGTCACCAGGTTTAGCCTTTATCAGTTCTTTACAATTGGGGCAGGTATAGAAAAACTGACAAGCATCAGTAGGCATCGTTTCCTCCTGCACTTCCCCACAATGAGGACAAGTTATTTGCGATTGTGCTATAATTCCCATGGCTTTCTTTTTCTTAAATTTACGAATTATAATATTTTTTTCTCAACCATAAACTAATCCTTACCAACAAAATAAGCACCGGAACTTCTACCAATGGACCAATTACACCAACAAAGGCTTGTGGTGAATGAATGCCAAAAACGGCAATAGCCACAGCTATAGCTAGCTCAAAATTATTACCCGTTGCGGTGAAGGCTACAGCAGCATTTTTATCATATGAGACGCCTAAAAAACGGTTGACAAAAAAGCTGATGAAAAACATCAATACGAAATAAATCACCAAAGGTACAGCAACCTTCAATACATCCAGCGGAAGCGCTAAAATTTGGTCTCCTTTGAGACTAAACATCAGCACAATGGTGAACAACAAAGCATACAGCGTGATGGGAGATATTTTAGGAATAAAACGATGGTTATACCAAGCTTGCCCCTTCGCTTTCACCAAGAAATAACGACTTAGGAAGCCCGCAAGAAAAGGAATACCCAAGTAAAACAAAACACTCTTGCCAACCTCCACTATCGATACTTGCACATCAAAATTAGCCAAGCCGAGTGCTTTGGGAATAACATTGATAAAAAGCCATACAAAAAAACTGTACGTCAACACCTGAAAGATGCTGTTTAGCGCAACGAGCAATGCCGCATATTCACGATTCCCCTTGGCAAGGTCGTTCCACACAAGCACCATCGCAATACAGCGCGCCAGCCCAATAAGGATTAAGCCCGTCATATAATCGGGTTCATGACGCATAAATAAAACGGCCAATCCAAACATCAAGAGGGTTCCCACACCCCAGTTCAAAACTAGAGAGACGGCAATCACCTTACGGTCTTTAAAAGCCTTAGGCAAAAGACCATAATCAACCTTAGCTAAAGGCGGATATAACATCAATAATAAACCAATAGCAAGTGGAATATGGGTCGTCCCAACAGTCATCCCTCCCATCAATTTAGATACCTCAGGAAAAAAATAACCTATAGCAACGCCTAAAACCATGGCGAGGAAAATCCATAAAGTTAAGAAGCGGTCTAAGAATTTTAAGCGCGGTTGCATACATTATTTTTTAATTGTGAAAAGGCATAGAAGAAGGCTGCAGCAATCTCCTCACTACGTTGTAGGTATACGTCATCCTGAAGGGAAGAGCCATCAGCACTTTTAGGGTCATCATATGGTAACGAGATACGCTTGCTTGCCCCTGCAATAAAAGGACAACCTTCGTCGGCCTGTGTGCACATCATGATAGCTGCAAAGTCAGAGGCCGGGTTAAAAGGATGGTCATATCGTTTTGAAAACCCCATAATCGGAGCCACATTCTCAGCATACTTGAAGGCATAAATAGGGTTTTCACCATCCGAAAGACGGAATAAAGAAAGCCCCTGCTTGGCCAATGTTTCAGCAACTATAGGAAAAAGAGCCGTAGCTTCCGTCCCCCCCGAATAGGAATAAACGGCTGGTATGGCGTAGTATGCGGCTGCCACCTGAGCCCATACTTGGGCTAGATGACTACGTCGCGAATTATGGGTGCAAATGAAATTAAGTCGAATAGGCAATTGACTATCCAGCTGCTGCTGCATATAGTCAATTAAAGGGCGAATGGCCATTTTGCGTTCATCAACGACAAGGTCGTCGGAAAGACGAAGAGCAATGAATTTAGTTAAGGGCGATAACATAAGCATCAATATGAGTAGTAAGCTTTAAAATTAACAACAACCAGATTCCGGATTACATCCATTCGTTGCAGAGGTCCCCAACTTAATCTTAGGTTTTAAAGTAGGAATACCGCAAGCATCCGTAGCCAAGCAAGCAGTTTTCTTGTTCTGAAGCAAGAAATGCGTCCCGTTGAAGGCTAAATCATACTTACCAATAGTATCCCGCTGGAACTCTACTTCAATCTCGGCATTTTCCATACCTAGCTGCTCTTCCGAGAGTTTAATAATATGGAGTAGTTTACCAGGCTTTAAACGATGCTCATAATCGTCCGCATTCCACAATTGGAAGTTCACGACAATCTCCTTACGGATGGTTCCGCCGCAGTCAATAAAATGCTTGTGAATCAGCCCTACCTCCGTCACATGGAAATGCTCAGGCACGAAACTACCGTCCTCCAATTGGAAAGCCACATTGTCTAAATTGGGCAAAATGTTTTTAATTTCTTCGAGTGTCATATACGTTATTTTTAAGTGTTTTATAAATCTTTATATTGCGATATTACGATGATAATGATTAAAAAAAAGGCCTAACAACAAGTGTCAACCTTTACATGCTGGGCAAAAAACAAACTAAAATGTTCTTGTATTTCTGTCCATTTCACATCATCAATACAGTAACAAACCGATTTCCCATCGATTGTACCTTTTATAATACCAATTTGTTTTAATTCCTTCAAATGCTGTGATATAGTAGCTTGTGCCAAACCTAATTCTTCAACTAAATCATTACATATACATGCTTTCTGATTGATAATATGCTGTAGAATAGCAATGCGCGCAGGATGCCCCAACACCTTGAACAAAACGGCAAGCTCGTTCTGTGCTTCTGAAAAAATGTCTGTCTTGGTAATACCCATACTTTGCTTTTTTATATATCGCAATATTACGATGTTATTTTTTAATGCACAAGAATTATTTCATTTTTTTTAACAGGCTAAAGTAAAGAAGAAGGTGCTACCTACGCCAAATTCACTTTCAACGCCAATTTGTCCGCCTTGTGCTTCCATAAATTCCTTGCTGATGCTAAGTCCTAAACCAGTACCCTCTTTCTTAGTTCCAGGCACCCGAAAATAGCGTTCAAATATTTTATCTAAAAACTCATGCTGTATCCCTTGACCATGGTCACGAACAGTAAACCTGATGGTCCTTCCCTCCAGGAACTCGACATCAAGGTCAACCACAGCGTGGTCGTGCGAATAGCGGATAGCATTGGAAATCAAGTTAGTCAACACCCAAGCCGTTTTCTCACTATCGGCCTGAACATTCGTTACCGCATTGTCCATATGCAGGTTCAAGGAAATACCTTTTTGCTCCGCGGCCACCTTATTGGCCTGCACCGCATAGTCAATAATAGGTTTTACAGGCACAGAAAGCATTTTTATCTGAATCAAACCACTCTCTAGCTGTGTAACATTCAGCAATTCGGCAGTTATCGCCAATAGGCGTTTCGTATCTTCCTTAACCCCCTGAAGCAATTCCCTTTGTTCACTATTTAAAGCTCCCGTACGCTCATTCTCCAAAAGCTGCATGCTCATCTGTATCGAGGCTATAGGTGTTTTAAATTCGTGCGAAATGGTCCCCATAAAATTGGTCTTGGCGAGGTCTAACTCTTTAAACGGCGTTATATTGCGTAGCAAAATAACCTGTCCAATAAACTTAGCCTCTTGTTCACCTGTGGGCACCACGTTGATAGCTACAACATCCTTCTCAAAGTAGCTCTCCTTGCCATCGGCATATATTTTTAAAGCTTCTACTTTAGCATTCTTCTCCTTCGGATGGAAAATATCCTTGCTTATATCACGTATAAGGTCATTTTTCAACGCTACATTTTGAATTTGCTGACCTACAAAATCAATTTTCTTCAACCCAGATATCGTTAGCGCCTCCTCATTAGCGAAAAGCACTTTTCCATGCTCATCAATACCAATTACAGGGTCGTGTAGGTTGTCTATCAAGGTTTCAATACGTTTTTTACCTTGTAAAATCTTTTCTAGTTTACTCTCCGCATATTCCTCCAGCTTTTCCGCCATCGTATTAAACGACTGGGCAAGGTCGCCAAATTCATTGCCCCCTTTAAAGTAAACACGTTTTTTATAATTCTGCCCCGCAATTTCCTTAATACTAGCTGTAAGCTCCCGTATAGGATTAGCAATATTTGAAGGTAGATTTACCAGCAAAATAAAAGCCACCATAAAACATAAAGTTCCGGTTACAGAGATAACGAGAATCGCATTTTCAGCCGTGTTGTCTGCAACATCACTCTTGCGTTCAATAGCCTCCATATTTAGGCGCATCAGCTCCGAAAGGTCACGACGTATACTAGAAATAGCAGAATTATCATCTGGAGAGGCCTTCAATTGCGCAAAATGCTGAGCCAACTGCGCTGTTACAGCATCTTCACCCTTTTCCGTGGCATTAAGCTTTTGCTTATCAAGACTCAACTGAAAACGATTAAAAGCAGCAGCATCTTGGCCCACATCCTCCAAAGCCAGCAACATACTGCGTGCATACTGCAATGTATTGTAGTTAGCGGCCAAAATATTGTTGGTATCGCGTTTCAACTGTGTAACGTATAAGCCACTCAAAGCGGCCAAAGTAAGAATCATCAAAAAGAGAATCCCCACCCCTATATTTAGTTTCGTTTTAATGCGCATTTTCTATTCTTATTAAGTGAAGATTAGGAACTAAAGATAATTAAATCTATATCTTCTTTAGACAAAGTATTAAGTAAAGTCCGAAACGTGTCCGTTGCCAAAATCACCTTCATCCATGTCAAATGGGGCTTCCCCATGCATACAGTCGTAATCTTATGTTCTTCACACTCTTTGATTATAGCCTTAGCAATGCTAGTAGCCTTTACCTTTATAATTTCGGCTCCGAGTTCCGTCGCAAGACGCAGGTTATTAAGCAAGTACCGTTGTTTATTTAAAGCGATTTTAGTCGTCGATTCCTTCGGCGTTTGCACATAAAGCACAAACCATTTGCTATTGTAATAGTTTGCCAAGCGAGCCGTTTTACGAATTATAGTCTTTGCTGCCTTTTCATTCGAACTTATGCAGGCCAGAAAACGCTCTTTCTTCACACTACGACTTAAAACTACCTCCGTCTCTACTTTCCGCTGCACCTGCGAAGCTACTTCCTTCAGGGCGAGTTCACGAAGCTGCAAGATATGGTCACTCTTAAAGAAATTAGCCAATGCAGCGGCAATTTTCGTGGCGTCATATATTTTACCATCCTTTAATCGTCCAATTAGCTCCTCGGCCGTTAAATCGATATTGACAACCTCATCAGCCTCCGCCAACATGCGGTCGGGAATACGCTCTTTAACGTCGATACTTGTAATTTCGAGCACCTCGTCATGAAGGCTTTCAATATGCTGAATGTTGACCGCACTAATCACGTTGATTCCAGCCTCTAAAATATCCAACACATCAAGCCAGCGTTTTTCATTTTTGCTACCTTCAATGTTGCTGTGCGCAAGCTCATCGACGATTACCACCTCAGGACGTAAGTTTATAATCGCCTGCAAATCCAGCTCCTCCAACTCCTTACCTTTGTAAAAAAGACTGCGACGCGGAATAATAGGCAATCCATCCAGCAAAGCCACCGTCTCCGCACGATTATGCGTTTCTACATAACCAATCTTCACGTCAATCCCATTGCGAAGCAAAGCATGTGCTTCTTGCAGCATACGGTACGTCTTTCCTACGCCAGCGCTCATACCGATATAAAGCTTAAACTTTCCGCGACGAGACCTTTGGATTAAGTCCAAAAAATGAGCCGCGCTTTTACGTTCCTCCATAATGGATTACAATTTCTCAAAGAAATTAACACTGCCAAAAAGTAAGGCAAAACATACCAGACCAAGCGCTACTAAAATTATCGTTATCATAGTTTTATATTTTATACGAAATAGCCTATGCCAAAAGATGTGCCTAAAGCGCAACAAACATAACAAAACACTCATTAACAACCACTTTAGCCAATTTACACCATCAACACAAACCGTAAAACCTATCAAAATGAGAAGCTTGTTATCAATTTGAATTGTATGTCAAATACAGAATGGCTTTGTTTTGTAAGAATTATTCATGTACTCCTAGACTCAATGAAAATTCGTATCTTAAGGATTCCATAAACCATAAAACCTATTTAATTATGTATAATACTGAAACCCCTATTTGTAATATCCATCATGGCAGAAATGTAAAGCGTTTCCGAGAAATGCTGGGTATTAAATCAGAAACCCTAGTTCAAGATTTAGGCCAAGACTGGAACCAGCAAAAGATATCCTTACTGGAACAGAAAGAAAACATTGAGAGCTCCATTCTGCAACAAATCGCTACGATTCTTAAAATCCCAGTAGAGGCTATTCAGAATTTCAATGAAGAGCAGGCTATCAATGTTATCTCCAATACAATAAATAATAATGACAATGCTACAATGACAAATCCTGCGGTATTTAATTATCAGCCGAGTTTTAATCCTTTAGATAAAATGGTAGAGCTTTACGAACGTATGCTAGAGCAACAAAAAGAATTGATTGAAAAATTAGAAAAGATAATCAACAAATAATCTGGGCGTTCCCCTTTGGGGCGGGCTTTCCGCTACAAGTCCTCATTTTGCTGCGCTCCATTGCGGGCTTTTCGCTGCTATCCCTAACGCTACCGTTCACCTTCCTTCAGCCAAACGGAAATCGAATATCTTATTTTAAGCTTCCCTAAAAATGCTATCTCTTATGAAAAGTAAAATGAGTACAACTCCCCAAATCCATCACGGCAAAAATGTGAAGCGTTTCCGTCAACTACTGGGTGTTAAACCAGAAGATATAGCCTACAAATTGGGCGAAGACTGTAACCAAGAGAAATTATTATTAATATAAAATCATAAAAAAATAGACACTTCTGTACTACAACAATTTGCTGATGCTCTCAAAATACCTGTAGAGGCTATTCAGAATTTTAGTGAAATACAACCGACAAATATCATAGGAAACACTTTTGGTGATAATGCATTTGTTGGAAATACGAATTCGACCTTTAATATCAATCCCTTGGATGAGTTAAAAAAATTGCACGAAGAAAAGATAGCACTTTATGAGCGTATGCTCAAAGAAAAGGATGAGATGATGATAAAATTCGAAACGCTACTTAAAAAATAATCTGGGCATTCCCCTTTGGGACGGGCTTTTGGCTGCTATCCCTAACGCAAGTCAATGTTGTAGCATTTCGAGCAACTCCTTTAAACAGCAATATACCTATTTTAAAAACGTATTTTATTAACTCAATATTTTATACTCATCTATTTTGCGGTATAGAGTAGCCACACCAATCTCCAACAAGCGAGCAGCTTCAGCTTTATTTCCTCCTGTATGATTCAATATTTTTTGAATATGCAGCTTCTCAGCACTCGCCATTGAAAAGGCTGAGAACACTTTCCCCTCCGTCTTAGCATATTGCAAATCAAGCGGCAACGTATCGACATCTAAAGTATCAGCCTCGGCCAATATAACGCTACGCTCAATAACATTTCGAAGCTCCCTTATATTTCCTTTCCAATTGTTCGCCTCTAGCGCTTTAATATATTCATCAGTTAGGCGAAAAGGTTTCCGATTACTTTTTAGTGCGAAGAAATTAGCATAATAATCGGCTAAGGCTTTAATATCTTCTTTACGGTCCTTCAAGGCAGGCAAGTGAATACTAAAAACCGACAGACGGTAAAACAAGTCAGAACGGAAATGTTCATTTTCGATTTCCGTCTCTAGATTACGATTGGTTGCAGCAATAATTCGCACGCTCACCTTCTTCGGTTTGACTTCCCCGACAGGGATAAACTCGCCAGTTTCTAAAACACGTAGAATTTTAGCTTGCAATTCTATAGCCATCTCTCCAATTTCATCCAAAAACAGCGTACCTAGATGAGCCTCCTCAAAGAGTCCTTTTTGGTCACGCATAGCGCCAGTAAAAGCACCGGCTTTATGTCCAAAAAGCTCGCTCTCTAACAAATCTTTACTAAAGGCAGAGCAATTGACGGCAACGAAGCTAAAAGTATGACGGCCACTGGCTTGATGAATAGCCTGTGCAAAGACCTCCTTACCTGTTCCCGTCTCCCCCGTTAACAATACTGTCGTATCACTTCCAGCAACCTTTTGAGCTAAAGAAATAGCCTGCTGAATGCTCTTAGACTTACCTATAATCTTGTCGAATGAATGTTTTTCGCCGAGCTGCTTTTGGAGCTGCTGGACTTTTTTATTTAAAGCTCCCTTTTCAGCGGCTTTGTACAAAAGAGGCACAATTTTATTATTGTCATCCCCTTTCGTGATATAATCAAAAGCACCATTTTTTATAGCCTGTACCCCATCAGGGATATTGCCGTAGGCGGTCAATAAGATAACTTCAATGGCTGGATAGCGTTCACGAATTAGCTTGGCGGTATCAACACCATTACCATCGGGCAACTTAACATCACACAGTACCACATCAATAGCCTCTTGTTCCAATTTTTTTAATCCGATTTTGATTGTCGAAGCCTCCACTACATCAAATCCTTCTAGCTGAATAATCCGCGCTAGTAGCCCACGTAGCTTCTCTTCATCATCGATAATAAGTACCTTAACCATAGTTAATCTAATTTTGCTATTTCCCTATAGGCAACTTAAAATCCGTGCCAAATGGACCTTAAAGCAAAGTAAACTTATTTAAAGGATAAAATAATGGATTTACCAAAAATAAAGTTGGCAAGCCTTAGTAAACAAAAGAAATATGTTTTTTTGTGTTAAGTATAAAAATACTTAACGAATGACAGTCACGTAACCTTTCATCACACGCGATTTATAGTTGGCACCTTCAATTTCTAAAATATAGAAATAAGTACCATCATTTAAACCATCTGCGGTCCAGTTATTATTGTACTGTTCAGCATGATAAACTTCGTTGCCATAACGTGTATAGATACGTAAACGGCGTTTATTAAAGATTTCTAAACCTTTAATAACAAAAGCATCATTCTTACCATCACCATTAGGCGTGATAACATTAGGAATAAAGAGGAAGAGAATCTTAACCTCAGATTTTGCTTGATTATTGGATAAATTGCGGTCCGTCTCTTTGGTCTCTACTTTAGCCATAGTTATCGCTTGACCATCAGCCTGACCACTTACCGACAACCAAATAGATAACGACTCTTTAGCAGCTAGTTTAGGAACCTTCCACAACACTTGTCGTCTTGCTGCAATATAGGTCAACTCACCAATGTATGAGCCTACAGGAGCAATATATTCCAGCTCACGCGGTATATCAAAAGTGACAAGCAGTTCAGTAGCCTCGTTGTCACCATTGTTAAGAATCATTAACTGATAATTGAACGGACGTCCAAGTTCTGCCGTACGCACCTCCGGAAGATTACGTATTTCAACATCGACGGTAATATCGCGCCCTTGCGGGTCTAATGTTATCTCGACAGGGTCCGACACATCCGAATCACAGCCATCGCCCAAGGCAATAACTGTATAAATACCAGGCTCCGTAACCACCAAGCGTTGGTCATGATGACCATTCAGCGGTTCGTTATTACGAAACCAAATATAGGATATAGCATGGGTGGCATCGGCACGTAAAGTGACCTTTTTACCTTTAACAATATGCAAAGTCTGCCCCTGCTGTGCTACTGTTTCTTGGGTAAGAAACAGCAATACAGTTAAGAGCAAGCTCATATATAGGGACAGACTACGCATATCGGTTAATCGAATTTGTTTAACAAAGATTAGTCTTTAACATCTTCGATTGTAATATGTGGTTTACCTGGCGTAGGCGTAACAGCTAATACAAGATCTGTACCAGCAGCATCCTTCGCAAATGCTCTATAGATTGCATAGGTACGATGACGATCTGTTGGCGACTCAACACCTTTACCTACACCTCTATCTTTCAAGGTATACTCTACCTCCACAAAAAGCTTGTACTTACCAAACTCTTTAAGCTGTGGCGCAAAATCCTCTATAGCTCCAGCAACACTCGTTAGTGCCGTTGGTGTTTGCAATGTTACACCTGTAACAGTAGTAGGAACAGCCGTTTTAGCAGTCGCTTCTGAAAACGGATACGTGTAAACGTTTGATCCCGGTGCAGACTCCACACCTTTCACTGCATACCAGTTGTATTTAACTTCGAAAGCTGAAGCTGCTGGATTAGTTAAGTCTGTATTTTCAAAAGCATAAGTCGTTGCTACCTTTAACTTACTTTGTGTATTTGTACCTTCTGTCTCCGATTCACAGTACTGGAATCCTGTAGTTCCACTCGGCAGAACACCAGTAGCCGTTATTTTTAAAGTAGGAAGTACGTAAACAACATAAATCTCTTCTTTAACAACACATAATTCCGTTTCTGGAATACCATCTGGATTGACAACCCCTTGCACTTTGAAATAATGAAATCCTTCTGTCAAGTTTGTTAACGTTAGTTTGTTGGATACGCCTGGTGTAGCGTTTTTCACAGCGTAACCACCTGCAGCAAGGTTGGTGTTAAATGCCGTACCTGCTGCTGCTGCTGTACCAGCAGTTCCCATATAGAACCAATTATAGTCTGTAAATTTACGAGCTGTTCTACCAGTAGCACCTGTAACATCCGTTAAATCCTCATTCTCACTGGCTACCAACGTAAATCCTGGCTTAGTAGTCGGATCGTAAAATAAGACAACATTAGAATTTTCATAGGCTGGCACTAAACTAGAGCCTAATGCGGTTCCTCTATTGGCAGCAACACTGGAGCTTCCTGGACCAAGATTTACAGGACCTTTCGGAATGGTACCTGTACCAACACTTGTTTGAGCTTGCGCAACGCTGCCAAGTCCTCCGCAAAGCAAGAGCACCGCAAGCGCGATTTTGAATTTTTGAATTTTTGTTTTCATTTTAATAAGCTTTAATTGTTTTGTTATTTTTTTGTTTTCTTTTATTTCATGTTAATTAATTACATTTTGAATGGTTAAATGGGGTTTGCCGGGTAGTGGTAAAACATGCGCGACGACCAACCTTCGAAAAGAAGGGCAGTTCGTTTCTTTATCGACGGCCTCAATATAATAGGTTCCTGAAGTGGCTACTTGTGATGAAGCCAATGCTGTTCCTCCCGTCTCCACGGTATAATATTTATAGGTATAATGCACCAAGTCCATCTCATCAATCGCATTCTTTAAGTCTACAACTTCACAAGCCGTTAACTTGCTTTTCAACTGTTCTTCAGGAAATAAACCTAAATAGCTCGATCTACTCACCTCATACACCCTTAATGTTTTTAGTGCCGTAACCGTATTATTCATGCGAATATCAATCCGATCAAAAGCCACATCCACCTTGGCCAGAAATGACACTTTTTTTGAGCCTGTCGTTAATAAACGTAGATCTAAAAACTGACTGGCTTGAACTGCAGGACCTACCGGTTTATCGTATAAATAGGGTTGAATGGAAAATCCGGAGAGCAAACTAAGCGTAAGCAACAAACCCCCAGGGTCTTCTAGAACAAGCTTCACTAATTGAGTTCGTTTATTTGCCGCTGAAAAAACAGGTTGTATAAAGGCGTTATTGAGTGCGCCTACGATAACGGTCATTAATGCAAATTGATTGGGATTGTTGTTTAAGACATGATATGCTTTATCGACATTAACGAGGGAACCTAACAAATTGAGCGTCCCGGAGGATACACCGTACAAGACGTCTATTGGAATATTAGCATCGCTACAAGGGATGGAACCGGTTGCATTCTCCACAATATAAGCGTGATACACATTGGTTGATAGGGCAAGACCCAAAATTCCACTCAATGAAACATAGACTCCGTTGAAAGCTACGTCAGGCTTCATCGTTATTTCGACAGTACCATAACCGCTCAACAGAGCAAGTAGATTGTTTCCGTTATATATTTCCTTCTGCGTTGCTGTTACAGCACCTAAGAAACCAGTATTTAGATTCGTAAAACTACCTACACTGATACCTGATGCTACTGCCAAAAGCGACTGTGGCAGAGATAGCTTTACTGTAACCTCTGTTCCTGCAGCCAACGTTCGTTTATTGGCATGCGAACCATCTGTTGTAAATTCTAAAAATTGTGTTGTCGTCCCTAATCCGAGTAAACTAATACCTATGGCTATTGATGTACTATCCCTAAGTTTTTCAGGAGCGGTTGTAATTGCATTTAATGGATTGGTAACAGACCCTAATAAACCGACACTATGCATTTGAAAATTAGCATAAGTTCTTTTCTTAAATGTTTGTCCATGGACAATGTCCACCACTCCTGTAGAGAGTAGCGAAATTAAAAGGAAGTAAAACCAAACTAACTTTGTCTTTGTCATAGATCAATGTGCTGAAACTGGATAATGGTTAAAACCAGATTCAGAAAAATTATTTCATAATAAACAATTAGCCCACAATTATTAACAATCGATTAAAATTATTGTTTACGAAAATAGAAATATTTTTATTGTTTTTCGATTAACTTGAAATTATTTAATAAATAAATTAATCAAAACAATATATTAACAAGTGACAAATTAGCTATTAATTTATTAAAAAAGCAACAAAACAATGTCCACCCCACTTAGGACAATTATTTAAGTATCAATTGTATTAAAATAGTTTTCTTGAAATGATAATGAAATTTTATTAATCAAAAAGAGATAGCAGCACTACATTAAAATAATATAAGTTAAATCACATAACACGCAAAAGGAATAACGTTAAGGTAATATAAAACTAACGAAGAGGGTAAATCCCAGTCCAAAAGAAAACATAGACTTAGCTACAAGCCTCAATATTAAGTTAATATTACCAACTCATGAAGTAAATATTAAGAATTACACTTGAGCTAAAACATAACAATTGCTTAACATAGGCTTTACATTAGAAAAAGACTTTCGTCTAGAAATTGTAAAAAACCATGAAACTATCTAATCTATTCCTTACTGTCCCATTTGCGGTGGTTGCGCATTGTGCCTCAGCACAAATTACAACCTCCACGATCAGTGGTCGTGTCGCTAATGCCCATGGAGAGAACATGGCTGGTGTGACCATCACCTTGATCAACACGAGCACAAATGCCAAAATTAGTACACAGACCAACCAAGATGGTCGTTACACATTGGCGAATATGAACCCCGGTGGTCCCTATACCCTATTTACGGATTATGTGGGTTTCAAAAAGACGGAGCTTACAAGTATCAATTTAGCTTTAGGCTCTAGCACACAAAACTTTATTTTAGAAGAAGATGTGCACACGATTGGTGAAGTTGTTGTTAAAGGAAACAAAGCACGTAACACGGGTGCAAATACAAGCATCAATGCGACACAGCTAAAAACGATGCCTACGATTAGCCGTAGTTTACAAGATTTCACACGTAAAACTCCACAAAGTAATAATAACTCATTCTTAGGAACAAACTTCCGTTATAATAACGTAACCTTAGATGGGGCAATAAATAATGATGCTATTGGTTTTAGCCCATCAATGGGTGGTCAAGGTGGTACTTCAGGTCAGCCAGGAAGCAGTACACGTACAAACCCAGTTTCTATTGATGCTATTCAAGATATCCAAGTATACTTAGCGCCATTCGACGTTAAGATTGGTAACTTCCTCGGTGGTTCAATTAATGCGGTAACGCGTAGCGGTACCAACGAAGTTACGGGATCAGTATATGGATTTGGTAGAAGTGCAAAAATAACCGGTAAAAATAGAGCGGGTGACAATTCTAAATTACCTTCTGACTTCCACGAATACCAAACAGGTTTCCGTTTAGGATTTCCTTTGATTAAGGATAAATTGTTCTTCTTCACTAACGAAGAGATCACACGCAGACAAGATCCTATCATCTTAGCAGCGGGTTCTGCCGACATGAAACGTATCACGTTGGATGAGGCAAAGCAAATCAGTGATCACTTCCAAAAAACATACGGTTTAGATGCAGGAAGTTATGACAACTATGATATCAACTCTAAATCGAATAAGTTTTTCAATCGTTTAGACTGGATTATCAACGATAAGCATCAGTTGTCTATCCGTAATAACACCATCAAGTCGGAAGCTACCAACTTAGAGCGTGACCAAGATAACTTCCGCTTCGGTAGTATCGATTTCAAGCAATTCAACAATCAAAACTCAACAGTAGCCGAACTAAAAAGCCGTTTCGACAATGGCTGGTCTAATAGTTTAATTTTAGGTTACTCGAGTATCCACGATTACCGTCAGCCAACATCGAACCCTTCTGTACCACAAATCGAAATTGCAAACCGAGGAGGAACACTTTTCTTAGGTACAGACCGTGAGGCTTCCATCTTCGATATGAAGCAAAAGACATTCGAATTAACGAACAACTTGACATGGGTTAAAAACAACCATACGTTTACTTTCGGTACACACAACGAATTTTACAACATCAACTATGGTTTCGTAAACTCATGGAACGGCCGTGTTACGTATAGTAGCATCGATGATTTCTTAAAAAATCAACCTAACCGGGTGCGTACAAACTATAATTATGCAGATAATAGTCGTGAAAATATCATCGCTAACCCTCCTGCTAAGTTCAAAGTAAACTTATACAGCGTATATGCACAAGATGAAATCCAAGTAGGTAATCACCTGAAGCTTACGCCGGGTATCCGTGTTGATATTGCTGATATGCCAAACAAGCAGCCGTTGAGCAATAAAACTAGCAATGCTCCAGAGGATCCTAACTATGGCACAACATATACCTATACAAAACCAAAAGACATCACAAATAAATTCTTAGGCAAAGCTTTATTCTCGCCAAGATTAGGATTTAGCTACGACGTATTTGAAGATCAACGCTTAGTTATTCGCGGTGGTACAGGGGTATTCACAGGCCGTATTCCTTTCGCTTGGTTAGGTTATGCGTACTACAACAACGGAGATTCATATGGTGCATTTGATGAGCGCTACACCTATACAGGCGACAAACCTGTTAAACCAAAAGCAGGCACTGACCCTATTAAAGACGCATTGACAGGAGTTGGCGAGGCTGGCTTTGTGAAAAACCAGGGCGTTGATATCAACAACCCTGCAGGAAAAACACAGGTGGATTTAATCGACAACAACTTCAAAATGCCACAAATTTGGAGAAACAGCTTAGCGGTAGATTACAGAACGGAAGACAACTGGAAATTCGGAATTGAAGTAATCTACACTAAAGTTATTCACGATTTACAATTCAAGCACATCAACTTAATTGATAAGCCTATTTACATGCCTTATGACGTAGATAAAAAACAACCTATCTATCAAAAGGTAAACAACACGCAAGCAATTAACCCGCTATATACGAATGCCTACTTGTTGACAAATACAAACAAAGGTTACCGATATAGCATCACAGCGCAAGTGGCTAAGTCATACAACGGATTGGATGTAACAGCAGCGTATACGTATGGTCAGTCGAAAGATATCACCAACGGTATTCGTAACTCTATGGAGTCTAACTGGCAGTTAAATCAAGCCTTAAATCCAAACAACCCGGATTTAGCGTACTCTAACTTTGATACTCGCCACCGTATTGTATCAACGGTTAACTACCGCTTCGCTTGGGATGACCACAACAAATATGTAACGAACTTATCCTTGTTCTTTACGGCGTCTTCAGGATCACCTTACTCTTTAGGATTCGTGAACTCGACAATCAATGGTACAGCCCAAAACGTAAGTTTAGTATACATCCCTAAAGCAGGTGAAACAGCTAGCTTCTTTGCACAAACACCTAAAGGAGCGGAGATGGCAGCAGCATTTGATGCGTACATCGATGGCGACAAATACTTAAAAACAAGAAGAGGTGACTTCACGGAACGTAATGGTGCACGTACACCTTGGAACTACCAAGCAGACTTCCGTTTAACACAAGACTTTGCTATCATCCAACGTAGCAAAAAAGCACATACCTTATCGTTCACATACGATATTATGAACTTAACAAACTTATTGAAGAAAGACTGGGGCGTTCAATACTTCGCGCCTAACACATTCAACTCTACATCTAGCGTAGGTTTGAAATTGGAAAAAGCAGGAACAGCAACGACCAACCCAGAGTATTCGTTCGACAAAGACAAGACAACAAGCTACGCTAAAGACTTCTTCGCCTCGCGTTGGCAGATGCAGTTTGGTTTACGTTACTCTTTCTAGTACCGAAATCATAACGCTTGATAGAAACGGGAATCCATATATTGGATTCCCGTTTTGTGTATATTTTCGACCTATTGCGTAAGAAAAGTCTTAATTTACTATATTTGAATAATACCTAACTACGAAGAAAGCCCTGCTATTCTGCAGCTTAGCAGCAGCAAGAGGCCTTAAATTTAATACATATTATGAAAAGAACTTTACGAACCCTATTCCTCGCCTTACTCCTGCCGGCAACATCTTTTGCCCAAGAGTCTTTTGACAAAGCTAAACTGGATCAATACTTTGATGCCTTAAACCAACATAACCAATTCATGGGATCAGTTGCTCTGGCAAAAAATGGAACTGTGATTTATGAAAAAGCAATCGGATTTACAGACGTTGCCAGCCAACACAAGGCTGATGTGACCAGCACCTATAGAATAGGGTCCATATCCAAAACCTTCACCTCCGTTCTTATCTTTAAAGCTATTGAAACTAAGAAGTTAAGCCTAGACACCAAGCTGCAAAAATTCTTTCCAGCGGTAAAAAATGCTGATAAAATCACCATAAGCCAACTTCTACAACATCGCAGCGGCGTTCATAGCTTTACCAGTAACGAAGACTACAATACGTGGAGCAGCAAGGCACATACAGAAAAAGAATTAGTAGACATCATCGTAAAGGGTGGTTCTGATTTCGAACCTGATAGTAAAGCGGACTATAGTAACTCTGCGTACGTTCTTCTGACTTACATCTTGGAGAAAGTAAATAAGAAACCTTACGGAACGTTGTTGAAAGAACAAATCACCGAGCCTTTGGGCTTGAAGCACACATACCTCGGACAGGGAATCAAACCCGAAAATAACGAAGCCCTATCCTATTCTTCTAAAAATGGATGGAAACTAGAGCCTGAAACTCATCCTTCGGTTCCTCTAGGGGCTGGCGCCATTGTGTCAAACCCTAGTGACCTACTTAAATTTGGTCACGCACTTTTCACAGGCAAGCTTCTTTCAGCAAATAGCTTACAACAAATGGAGGAGCTGAAAGATGGCTATGGTCGTGGTTTGTTCCCTTTAGGCTTTGATGATAAAAAAGCATTCGGCCATAACGGTGGTATCGATGGATTTCGCTCTACCTGGGGCTTTTTCCCTAGTCAAGAAGTAGGTTTAGCGGTAACCAGTAATGGTGCTAGCCTAGATGTTAACGAGGTAGCCATTACGTTGTTGAGTGCTACCTTCAACAAAGACTATACAATCCCTGAATTTAGCACCATAAAAGTTGAAGAAGCAGACTTAGCGCCTTATTTGGGAGGATACAGCTCAGCACAAATACCACTTAAAATAACCATCACTAAAGAGGGTAACAAATTATTTGCACAGGCAACTGGTCAACCTTCTTTTCCATTGGATCCTGTAAAAAAAGATGTTTTTGAATTTAAAACAGCTAAAATAGTCATCGAGTTCAATAGTGCGGATAACAGTTTTATCCTTAAACAAGGTGGCCAAGAATATGCTTACAAAAAGGATTAAATAGACTGTTCTATAGAAGTTTTCTTTAATCTAAAATAGATAAAACAAACAAGCCCATCAGGTAAAAAAATCCTTGATGGGCTTATTTTTTACAACCTTTAAACGTGTTAGAGTCGTCAAGCTTTTGTATCTTCACAGCCAAACATTTCTAACCACATGATTGAAAGCATAATTTCCTATTTAGAAAGTATTGACCCTATCCTTGCGGCACTATATGCCACCCTTTTCACTTGGCTTGTTACGGCATTGGGTGCTGCTTCTGTTTTCCTATTCAAAGAAGCGAAGAAAAGCGTGATGGACGGCATGCTGGGATTTACGGGAGGAGTTATGGTTGCTGCTAGTATTTGGAGCCTGCTTATTCCTGCTTTAGAGATGAGCCCTGGGGAGGGATTTGCGAAGGTCGTCCCTTCTGTTGTAGGCTTTCTTATCGGTGCGGGCTTTCTCTTTGCGATAGATAAAGTTTTACCCCATCTACATGTAAACTTCCAAAAGGTAGAAGGCGTTAAAACACCGTGGCAACGAAGTACCTTAATGATATTAGCCATAACGCTACATAATATCCCTGAAGGCCTCGCAGTCGGTGTACTCTTTGGTGGTGTTGCTGCCGGAATTCCTGAAGCAAGTATCGCGGGAGCTGTTATCCTAGCCATTGGCATTGGCTTGCAAAATTTTCCGGAAGGTATCGCTGTAGCGATGCCCTTACGTAGAATGGGATTAAGCCGTCGCAAAAGTTTTATGTATGGACAGGCGTCTGCTGTAGTTGAGCCTATTGCAGGTGTACTTGGCGCCTTGGCCGTTACGACTTTCACACCTATCCTGCCCTATGCTTTAGCATTCGCCGCAGGCGCCATGATTTTTGTCGTTGTAGAAGAAGTAATACCAGAAGCCCAGCAAAATAGAAGCTCTGACATCGCTACTATCGGATTTATCGCTGGATTTATCGTCATGATGACCTTAGATGTAGCTTTGGGGTAAAATCTATACCAAAATCTGCAATTACAGAAAATAACAGGCTGGCCTAGTTACTCAAACCCCATTCCCTCCCTACGCAACAAGCCATGTATACATCTGATATATGGCCATTTATCCAACTGGACTACCTGCTAAAATAAATCTGGCACCTTCCCTTCCCGCAAATACTTTATAGGTTTGTCCTCGTAAGCACCTAGCTTTTTCAGCATACAAAAGATAAATAATGTCGGCCGACATGGCTATGCTAAAAAGCGAATACCTGCTTGCATTAATTGGAGAAGAAGTATGCAGAATCAAAATATAGTAAGACACGATTGGACAAAAGAAGAGTTGTCTGCGATTTATAACAAACCCTTAATGGCTTTAATCTATGAAGCGGCCACCGTACACCGTCAATGGCATAATGCCGACGAGATACAGCTGTCAACTCTCTTGTCGGTGAAGACTGGTGGGTGCCCCGAAGATTGCTCCTACTGCGGACAGGCAGCGCGTTACCATACCGACGTAAAAGTTCAAGCGCTCTTGCCTACAGAGAAAGTCTTGGCAGAGGCACAAAAGGCTAAAGACAGAGGCTCTTCCCGCTTCTGTATGGCTGCGGCATGGCGTGAAGTACGCGACAACCGTGATTTTGACCGCATTATAGATATGGTAAAAGGTGTAAACGAAATGGGATTAGAAGTCTGTTGTACCCTTGGTATGTTAACAGAGTCGCAAGCGCAACGTCTTCAAGAAGCGGGCCTATATGCTTACAACCACAATCTCGACACCTCTGAAAGCAACTACGACAACATTATATCTACACGCACATTTGACAACCGCCTAGATACCATAAATAATGTACGCAAAGCAGGAATTACGGTGTGTTCAGGTGGAATCATAGGTCTTGGAGAAACGATCAATGACCGAATTTCTATGATTCTAACATTAGCCAACATGGAAGTACATCCAGAATCAGTGCCTATTAATGCTTTAGCGCGTGTCAAAGGAACGCCTTTAGAAAACAATCCGAAAGTAGATAGCTGGGAGATGGTACGTATGATAGCTACAGCGCGTATTGCCATGCCTACTACTATGGTTCGCTTAAGTGCTGGGCGCTTAGAAATGTCGGAGCAAGAGCAGGCTTTCTGTTTTATGGCTGGCGCCAATTCAATCTTCACGGGTGAAAGAGAAACCTTATTGGTGACGCCAAACCCTGGCATTGACGAAGATTTAGCTTTACTGCAAACTTTAGGCTTAAAACCCTTAGCCAAGAAAACAAAAGAACAAGAGCTTGTTTCCTAAACAGAATAGTTAAATAAAAATTGCTACTACCCTACCTATACAACTAGTCCTAAGAAACTGATACAGATTCTAGGGGCTAGTTACTTCTACAAATCAACTACTATTTACTACAATACGATCTTTTATAATGCCATCAGTATTATTGTACAACATCTTTCGGCATACATAATGCACCAAAGCAAGTTGTATTTACGACCATTACAAGGCTATTAACATTAGGCAAACCAAACACATAAAACCTACTACTATTATCCTTTACATCCTCCAACAAAGGAGAACTATTACTTTCCATTCTGATTAAATTATTACTAACACAGCCGTCAATACGAAAACAAAATTTGGATAGGTTTAGAAAAACATACTTATGAACGATAAAAAATAACAGCTAATAATGTAGAAAAGGATTTTTCAAAGGTTCAAGATGAAAA
Organism: Sphingobacterium sp. MYb382; assembly: GCF_037572665.1. Lineage (NCBI taxonomy): Bacteria > Pseudomonadati > Bacteroidota > Sphingobacteriia > Sphingobacteriales > Sphingobacteriaceae > Sphingobacterium > Sphingobacterium sp. MYb382. The sequence goes on along the minus strand of NZ_JBBGZT010000011.1, from coordinate 170,509 downwards.
TACAGTTAAAGCATTAGTTTACAATAAAATAATTCATTAAATTGATGTCGGCAAACAACAATTCGGTAAATTTACGTTATCAAATTTTAGTTTCTTCGACTTTCCATCATCAACTATCAAAACCTATGATTACATAGGAGCTCAATTTACCCCGAATAAAGGTGGCTTTTTTGATTGAGATAATTATTAATTATTTTTCAGTAGGAAAAGAGATTTGGTTATGGGAATTAATTTAAAAAAATGAAAAATATACTTCTTTCAACTATGTTTCTTACCATTTGCCTAGGTTCTTGTTCGGGGAATAAAACTAATGTAAATGCTGTTCGAATTACTGATTCTGGAGTCATCAATCAAAATCATCTGGAATTATTGGATAGTGCTGGTTTCTCTTTTTTAAAAATAAATGGACGAAAAATTAAAGGTCTACATCTTAAATCTCCATGCTTCTTTGTTAAAACAGACGGAAAAATACAACATTACTCCTATCATGAAGTTGAAGTAAATAACGCTATAATTATTGCGGGAAGAGTTAAAGGGTCAGAAACGTCAACATATCCTGCCTGTGGAAATGCTACGCAAGGATTATTATTAAAAAAGGATACCGCTTTATTAATTAATAAAGTGTTTGAACAAAGCTACACCTGTCCCAACAGTTCTTTAGATGAAAAAAATTTTTGGAGAATAGCACATTACAAATAATTATTTACACTTACTTCTATAATCATTTCTATTCGCCACTGAACAAACAATACTGTTTTTACAAGCTATTTCTTTGTATTGATGTGAACAGTATTATAGCTCGCTATCGGAATGATGTTTTAAAGGGAGATTGTTTTTTCCATAGTCTTTATATCACTTGAGGTGAAGACTTTTTCATAACAAATTGAGCTAACTGCCGACTTATATTGGAACGAGATATTAACAATAAAAAGCCCCGCTAAACAATTAGCGGGGCTTCCTTAATTTGTATGATGCTTATTACTTAGCGTAAGCTACAGATCTTGTTTCGCGGATAACCGTTACTTTAATTTGACCTGGATAAGTCATCTCTGTTTGTATACGGTTTGAAATATCAGCAGCTAAGATTTCAGACTGTGCATCAGATACACGTTCCGATTCAACAACTACGCGTAATTCACGCCCTGCTTGAATAGCGAAAGTTTTTTCTACACCAGGGTATGATAAAGCTAATTCTTCCAATTCTTTCAAGCGCTTGATATAGCTCTCTACAACCTCACGACGTGCTCCAGGGCGCGCACCAGAGATAGCATCACAAGCCTGAACAATAGGTGAAATCATAGATGTCATCTCGATTTCGTCGTGGTGAGCACCAATAGCATTACAAACCTCAGGGTGTTCTTTATATTTTTCGGCCAACTGCATACCTAAAATTGCGTGTGGCAATTCAGGGTTATCATCAGGCACTTTACCGATATCGTGTAACAAACCGGCACGTTTAGCAAGCTTCACATTTAAGCCTAACTCTGCCGCCATAGTTGCTGCGAAATTTGCTACCTCACGCGAGTGTTGTAACAAGTTTTGCCCATATGAAGAACGGTAACGCATACGGCCTACCATACGGATTAACTCTGGGTGTAGACCGTGAATACCTAAATCGATAGCTGTACGCTCACCAATTTCAACAATCTCGTCTTCAATTTGTGTACGTGTTTTAGCAACAACCTCTTCAATACGCGCAGGGTGGATACGACCATCGGTAACCAAACGGTGTAAAGAAAGACGTGCAATCTCACGACGTACAGGGTCAAACCCAGAAAGGATAATCGCCTCTGGCGTATCATCAACGATAATCTCAACACCTGTTGCCGCTTCTAAAGCACGAATATTACGTCCTTCACGACCAATGATACGACCTTTGATCTCATCATTTTCGATGTTAAAGATAGATACTGTATTTTCAATAGCCGACTCTGTTGCTGTACGCTGAATCGTTTGGATAACAACTTTTTTAGCTTCTTTAGACGCCGTCAATTTAGCTTCATCTACCACATCTTTAATTTGCATGATAGCTTGCGAACGAGCTTCTTCACGCAAAGAGCTTACTAATTGCTCTTTGGCTTCCTCAGCAGATAAACCAGCGATACTCTCTAACTGTGTAATATGCTGATTCTTTAACAGTTCTACTTCTTCTTTTTTCTTTTCGTTAACTTCAATCAATTGATCTAGCTTCTTGTTTTTGTTATCCAAATCACCTTTTTCACGATTTAGATTTTCCAATTTGCTATTCATTGATTGCTCTTTTTGACGAGCAGCGTTCTCTTTTTGTGTTAACGTATTATTGCGTTGGTTTACTTCTTTTTCATGCTCACTTTTAAGCTGTAAAAACTTCTCTTTAGCTTCTAGTGCGCGCTGCTTTTTATAATGTTCCCCTTGCTGCTCGGCTTCCTTAATGATTCTTTCCGCTTTCTCGCGAGCCGATTGTTCGTGTTTCTTAAACAGTATTTGTAATAAAAAACGACCAATAACCACCCCAATGATCAGCGAAATTATAATCGAAATTGTTGTCGATAACTCCATGTTTGATGATTGTGTTTATACTATTTTACTTCATTAATAATTAGTCAAAAAAAAAACCGCAATTAAATTAACAGGTATCATGTATTATTAAACTTCGATTTCACAGGATTTGAGCAATTGATCTTGACCTAGATGGCATATGCAAAATGGCCTTCATCTTTGTTCGCTCGTGATATTGAAGCGTTAAGTTTAAAATAGTGACAACCCGAATTTAATTGCGGCAAATTCGTCGTTATAAAGCTCTAAAAATAAAGAACGTTATGCTTATTTCTTAAAGAACTCCGTTAAGACAGCATCCAATTCGTGAATTTGTTCTGCTATTCCATCTTCATGTTGTGCAGCACTACGCTCGGCTTTAATCATCCCGGTAGCATACTGTAGCACACACATAGATAGCAAATCTTGCTTATCACGAACCGCATAATTGTCTTGCAGTTCTTTTATTTTTTCATTTATCAATTTCGCTGCATGTCGAATTACTTCCTCCTCCTCAGTCGTTACACGTAGAGGATACACACGATCAGCAATATTTATTTTTATGGAAATCTCTCCCATTTTTTTTTGAGCTTAAATAACTTTTACAGACTTTTCCTTATCCCGCTTATCTACTTCAACAAGCCTATACATTTGTCTATTTCTCGCACAAAATCGTTAATTTTTTGTTTTGTGTCAAGTATTTTTTCATTTATTGCGTCTTTATCTACGTTCGACTCGTCCAAACTTTTCGCAACTGCCATAGCCTTAAGCTTTTCCTCGCCTTGTTGAACTTTTGCTTTTGTTGTCTCAAAAGCTACTTGAAGCGATTGTACTTCGAGCTTTAACAAATCATTTTCCTCTTGAAGAGCTTCGCACAATTGAATCAAATTTTTCGTTTTCTCAACGATAACGTTCAGCTGTGAAGATAGTGTCGCCATAAAATCCCTCGCAATTAATATTTTTTCAAATTCAAACTAGCGTACCGTCGCGCCAGTCTCTTTCTCAAAGTTAATAATTAATTTTTTAATAATAGCTTCAATTTGTTTGTCATTTAAGGTTTTTTCATCATCCTGAATAACGAAACTCAAAGCATATGATTTCTTGCCTTCTGGCAATTTATCGCCTTTATAAACGTCAAAGATAGCTACATCTTTCAATAACTTTCTTTCGCTCTTTAACGCAATGGTTTTCAATTGTTCAAAGGCTACAGACTCATCTACTAGTAAAGCTAAATCACGGTTTACAGCAGGAAATTTAGCTACCTCTTGGAACTTAATTACATTCTTACGAATAGCTTTCACCACCAAATCCCAATCAAACTCCGCATAAAATACAGCGCCATCCACATCTGCTTTTTTCAAATTGGCTGTAGAAACAGCGCCGAAAGTAACTAATGCTTGCTGACCTTTCATATAGCTTAAGCCATAATCAAAGTAACGTGCGTCCCCTTCTGCTGTTTGCAACCCTTGAATATTCAAACGCTTTACAATGGTATCAACAGCAGCTTTAAGGTTGTAGAAGTTTACTTTTGTATCAGCAACATTCCATTGTGCTTCCGCTTGCGCTCCAGCAATGGTCAATCCTAAATTCTGTTTCTCTTTATAGCCTTCTTCTGTTTTGAAATACGTTTTACCGTATTCAAAATATTTCGCATTCGGGCTTTTACGTTTTTGGTTGTACGAAACAGATGTCAAAGCAGAGAACAATAAGTTCTGACGCATCGTATCTAAATCTGAACTTAATGGGTTCAATAGACGTACAGCGGTATTTTCATCATTAACGAATGCTAATTTTGTCAATGAGTTATTTAAAATCTCGCGGTAGCCATTGCCAATTAGCAAATCAGCAACCTGGTTTAAAAGCAATTCTTTATCCGGTTTCTCCGCCGTATTCAAAGAAGCTTTAATCTGCGATTTTAATTCAATATTATTATATCCGTAAATACGTAACACCTCTTCAATCACATCAACTTCACGTGTTACATCTACTTTATAAGGTGCCACCTGCACTAAAAGCTCTTCGGCATCCTCCTTCACGATTTCAATGCCTAAAGCAACAATAATCGCACGAATCTCTTCTGCAGGAATAGCTTGACCAATCAATCGTTGCACATTGCCATAGTTCACCGTAAACTCGAAAGGCTGTACTGGTGCTGGATAAATATCTGTTAACGTGCTGCTCACTTGTCCGCCAGCAACTTCCTGAATCAATAAGGCTGCTTTCTGTAAAGCATAAACCGTAATGTTAGGATCTGTACCACGCTCAAAACGGAATGATGCATCTGTCTTTAAGGCATGACGTTTAGAAGTTTTACGAACAGTAACCGCATTAAAATATGCAGACTCCAAGAAAATAGCTGTTGTAGACTCCGTTACACCTGACGTTTGACCACCGAAAACACCAGCAATACACATTGGTTTTTCACCATCCGCAATTACTAAATCTTCCGCAGCTAACGTACGTGCAACACCGTCTAGCGTAACAAAGGGCTCTCCTTCTTTCGCGTAGCGGACAACAACTTTATTTCCTGCAATTTTATCCGCATCAAACGCATGTAATGGTTGACCTAAATCGTGTAAGATATAGTTCGTCACATCGACCACATTGTTAATGGGACGAATACCAATAGCATTCAACTTCTCTTTCAACCAATCTGGTGAATCTTGAACCGTGATGCCTGTAATATTAATACCAGAATAGCGCGGTGCTGCTTCTGCAGCGTCCACAACTACGGCAGTACCTTGCGCTTCGCTAGCTTTAAAAGCAGAAACATCGCTCAAGGTGTAGTTAGTTCTCAAATAAGCGGCTAAATCGCGTGCTACCCCTAAATGGGAAGCCGCATCAGCACGGTTTGGCGTTAAGCCAATTTCGTAAACGAAATCGTCTTGAATCTGGAAATAGTCTTTCACCAAAGAGCCTACAGCAGCATCTTCTTTCAATTCTACAATACCAGCATGCGAAGAGCCTAAGCCAATCTCATCCTCTCCGCAAAGCATACCTTCGGATACTTCACCACGAATTTTAGACTTTGTAATTTTAAATGGTTCCCCTTGGTTCGGGTGACAAGTTGCACCTACTGGTGCTACAATAACTTTCAAACCTGTACGCACATTTGGCGCACCACAAACAATATGCAAAAGCTCCTCCGCACCTACGTTGACCGTAGTAACACGCAGTTTATCAGCATTAGGATGCTGCTCGCAGGTAATCACCTCACCCACCAACAATCCGTCTAAACCACCTGGAATACTCTGTACTTTATCCAAGAGTTCAACTTCTAATCCAATATTCGTCAAGATAAGCGAAAGCTCATCTGGCGTTTTATCCGTCTGTATATAGTTTTTAAGCCAATTATAGGAAATATTCATCTCAACATTGTTTTGATGCACAAAGATAGAATTTTTCCCGAAAGGAGTAATGGAATACCCGCGAATTGTAAATTAATTAGCAAAAACAGGCTTCAAAAGGTCCCCTTTTCCTGTGGAAATAAAATTATCTATAATAAGTCGCCTAAACCACGGTGAATCATAAAATAATACGTAAATTTGCGCTTTAAGTTGAAGAACGTTCAAAATACACCGTTATAATGATTCATTTCTTTGTGAACCCCAGCAACACCGTCTACGGTGTGCAAACGCAACAAGACCTATCTATAGAAGATATCTCTAAACTAAACTGGCTCTTTGGCAACGCTAAAAAACTAGATGATCAAACCCTCAACCAAGACTTTGTCGGACCGCGTGCAGCCATGGTTACACCATGGAGTACCAATGCCGTAGAAATCACCCAAAACATGGGTATTCAAGGTATTATCCGCATCGAGGAGTTTCAATCTGTAGCTGCCGATTTCGCAGATTTCGATCCGATGATTTCGCAGAAATTTAGCGCCCTTACGCAAGATATCTACACCATTGCCATCAATCCGGAGCCTATTTTGGACATCGTTGATATTGATGCATACAACAAGCAAGAAGGTTTAGCCTTAAATCCTGAAGAAGTAGAATACTTAAATAATCTATCTACAAAACTTAATAGACCATTGACGGATGCTGAAGTATTTGCTTTTTCACAAGCCAATTCTGAACACTGTCGCCATAAAATATTCAATGGTACTTTCATTATTGATGGCGAAGAGCAACCAACTTCCCTATTCAAGCTGATTAAAAAAACATCGGAAACTAATCCAAATGAGATTGTTTCTGCCTATAAAGATAACGTAGCCTTTATTAAAGGTCCACGTATCACGCAATTTGCACCGAAAACGGCTGATAAAGCTGATTTCTACGAAGAGAAAGACTTCGACTCCGTAATTTCTGTGAAAGCGGAAACGCACAACTTCCCAACGACTGTAGAGCCTTTCTCGGGTGCTGCAACGGGTTCTGGTGGTGAAATTCGTGACCGTCTAGCAGGTGGTCAAGGCTCTCTTCCATTAGCTGGAACAGCGGTTTACATGACTGCATACTCCCGCCTTAATGAAGAACGCCCTTGGGAAAAAGCATTTGAAGCGCGCGAATGGTTATACCAAACGCCTGTTGACATCCTTATTAAAGCATCCAATGGTGCTTCCGACTTCGGAAATAAATTTGGTCAACCGCTTATTACGGGATCTGTTTTAACGTTCGAACATGAAGAAGCTGGCCGCAAACTAGGTTACGACAAAGTAATCATGCAGGCTGGTGGTATCGGTTACGGTAAACTAGACCAAGCGAAAAAACAAAAACCACAGACAGGAGATAAAATCGTTATCCTTGGTGGAGAGAACTACCGTATCGGTATGGGTGGTGCAGCAGTATCATCGGCAGACACAGGTGCTTTCGGTTCGGGTATTGAGTTGAATGCTATTCAACGTTCCAACCCAGAGATGCAAAAAAGAGCTGCAAATGCCATTCGTGCTTTCGTAGAGTCTGACAACAACCCTATCGTCTCAATCCATGACCACGGTGCTGGTGGCCACTTAAACTGTCTTTCAGAACTTGTTGAAGAAACTGGTGGTTTAATTGACTTAGACAAATTGCCTGTGGGCGACCCTACCCTTTCTGCAAAAGAAATCATCGGTAACGAGTCGCAAGAAAGAATGGGCTTAGTGATTGCCGATAAAGATATCGACTTATTGAAAAAAGTGGCCGACCGCGAGCGTTCACCAATGTATACTGTTGGTGATGTAACAGGTGACCACCGTTTTACTTTCCAATCGGCAACCACGGGTGCTAAACCTATGGATTACGATTTGGCAGACTTCTTTGGCTCTTCGCCGAAGACAATCATGACGGATAAAAAAGTAGATTACAACTACGCTGGTTTATCCTATGAGCTAAGCAAAGTGCCTACCTACTTAAATCAGGTATTGCAATTGGAAGCTGTTGCCGCAAAAGATTGGTTAACAAATAAAGTAGACCGTTGTGTGGGTGGTCGTGTAGCGAAGCAGCAATGTGCTGGTCCATTACAACTGCCATTGAACAATGTCGGCGTAATGGCTTTAGACTACCGTTCTACAGAAGGTATCGCGACTACTGTGGGTCACTCGCCATTAACGGCTTTGGTTGATCCGGTAGCAGGTTCACGTAATGCTATTGCGGAATCCTTATCAAATATTGTATTCGCTCCTATTAAAAGCGGATTGGCAGGTGTTTCCTTATCAGCCAACTGGATGTGGGCATGTAATAACGAAGGTGAAGATGCACGTCTTTATGCTGCCGTTAAAGGATGTTCAGACTTCGCTATCGAACTAGGCATCAATATCCCTACGGGTAAAGACTCCTTGTCGATGAAACAAAAATACCCTAATGGTGAACATGTTATTGCTCCAGGAACGCTAATCGTTACGGCTGGTGGTAACTGTGTGAACATTAACAAAGTAGTTGAGCCTGTCTTGAAAAAAGATGCAGGATCTATCTACTATATCAACCTTTCACAAGATAGCTTCAAACTTGGTGGTTCTTCTTTCGCGCAAATCAATAATAAGATTGGCAATGAAGTTCCAACTATTCAAGATGCTGCCTTCTTCAAAAAGGCATTTAATACTGTTCAAGAATTAATCCTTGCTGACCAAGTGGCCGCAGGTCATGATGTTGGTTCAGGTGGTTTAGTTACTTCTTTATTAGAATTGACATTTGCTGATGTTAATTTGGCTGCGAACTATGATCTTTCGGTATTAGGCGAAGCCGATACAGTAAAAGCATTATTCAACGAAAATATAGCACTTGTGCTTCAAGCTAAAGATGATGCTACTTTCGAATCTGCTTTAACAGCTGCTGGTATTCCTGTTCAAAAAATTGGTCAAGCAATCAGCGGTACAACCGTTACGTTCCAAAACCAAAGCGATAACTTCAGCTTTGATGTTGCTGAAACACGCGACACGTGGTTTAAGACTTCTTTCTTATTGGATAGCAAGCAGTCTAAAAACGGAATGGCACAAGCTCGTTTTGACAACTATAAAAACCAACCTTTACAGTATACATTCCCAGCGGAGTTTACAGGCAAGCGTCCTGTTTTTGCTAGCAATGAGAAACGTCCGAAAGCAGCTATCATTCGCGAAAAAGGATCTAACTCAGAGCGTGAAATGGCTAATGCTATGTACTTAGCTGGATTTGATGTTAAGGATATCCACATGACGGACTTAATTTCCGGTCGTGAGAACTTAGAAGACATTCAATTTATAGGTGCTGTAGGTGGATTCTCTAACTCTGATGTTTTAGGATCTGCTAAAGGATGGGCTGGTGCTTTCTTATACAACGAAAAAGCACAAAAAGCATTAACAAACTTCTTTGCTCGTCCTGATACCCTATCCGTTGGTATCTGTAATGGATGTCAATTGTTTATGGAGTTAGAATTGATCAATCCTGACCATGCCGTTCACGGAAAAATGCTTCACAATACTTCGCAGAAACACGAATCTAACTTCGTGTCTGTAAAAGTACAAGAAAACAACTCGGTGATGTTAAGTACATTGGCAGGAACTACATTAGGTGTTTGGATTTCACATGGTGAAGGAAAATTCAACTTGCCACAGTCGGAAGATCAGTACCAGATTGTAGCGAAATATGCTTATGAAGAATATCCGCACAACCCGAATGGATCGGACTTCAATACGGCAATGCTATGTGATACAACAGGTCGCCACTTGGTTACCATGCCACATATTGAGCGCTCTACATTCCCTTGGAACTGGGCACATTACCCAGCGCAGCAAGATGAAGTAACACCTTGGTTAGCAGCATTTGTAAATGCTAAAAACTGGTGTAACGAAGTTAACAAATAGTTTAAACCTCATTTTAATACCCCCAGAAGCTTCTTTTGGGGGTATTTTTATTCGTTAACCTTTAGAAAAGCTATTAATAAGGCTTATCTAAATCCAAAAAACGAAAATATCTATGATTACAATCAAAGCAACATGTACGGATAACAGATTGTTCACCTTGACAAAAGAAGATCAACTTATCGGACAATTGAATTACAGAAGTCTGTTTTCTACGAAAGCTTTACTGCAAACAAGCCCTACGGAAGCTTACCTTGCTAAATCCATTGGTGTTCTACAAACGCGTATCGGAATTTTTAAAGATAAAGAGGAAGTAGCGAGCTTACATATGCAGGGAACAACGGCTTTACGTATCCGTTTCCACGAAACGAAACAAGAGTTCTTTTTCAAAACTAAAGGTACTTTAAAAAGTAAATATCATTTGGAGAATGATAAAAACGAGATACTTATGGAGTTTGAGCCTAGTTTTGCTTGGAAAAACTTCAAATATAGCTACACCATTTCCAGTGAAAAGGAAAACGATGTGTTACTTGTTTTAATAGGTCTTTATGGTGCTAACTACTTCATCAATTTGATGTCTGGCGTAACAGCAGCAACCTTTATGTAAATAATTTTCTACGCTCCGCGTAATAAATAAAGCCTCCAAGTTTTGTAAAATGGAGGCTTTGTTATTTACGGACAAATACAAAATGACCTGTCGTTAGGTATTTAACATTCTTTGTCGTAAGTACGGTTCCAATGTTTGTTGCTATCCATTGGTGTAGCCTTCACTTTATATTCTAACCGCACACCATTCAAGCGGCGCTGTTTCAAACGTTTGTTTACTTCATCAATAAAGGATATCTTCATGATACGGTACATACCGAAGCTCGTTCCTACATATTCAGATGCATCCAATGTATCATCGACGATTTCTAAATTGAAGAAGCATCCTAAATAATCTTTCCAAAATAAAACAGGATTATCCACCTTATCGGCATAAGCACCCGCTTCATAACAAACTTCGTCTTCCTCCTCTACTTCAAAAAAATCATTCAATACCTTATTAGTCGCATCAGTAAACTCTTTTCCTACAGCGGGGTCTGCAATAGGCTCAAAAGTAATTACATCACCTTCTTCTAAGCAATCAAACATGCTGTGGTCATTAAAGCAGCTCGTAAGCTCGGGCAATAATTCAACCACACTGTTATACATCTTCTTCATGCTGCAAAAATAAGAACATTATCCTGATTAACCTATTCTAGAGGGAAACTAAAAAGTAGATTACAAAAAAATGTCCTTAAGTTGATTTTTGACATCGTTTATAAAATATGCATCTTTACCAGGTAGAGACAGATTTTAACGGAAACAGATAATGGAGGCTATTCTTGAACATATAAAAAAGTTTGTAACCTTAAAGCAGGAGGATGAGCCAGCTATTCTTGATTTTTTTCAGCTGGAAAAGTATGCAAAAAAAGAAAACTTAATGGAGGCCGGAAGTGTCTGCAAATCGTTATTCTTTGTCCTTAAGGGCTGCTTACGCCTTTATTATATCAGTGAAAAGGGTGTCGAACAAACGGTTCAGTTTGCTATGGAAGATTGGTGGCTTAGCGACTATTATGCTTTTGAAAGACATGAAAGAAGTGACTTTTACATACAGGCCATCGAAGAAACGGAAGTTCTGCGTATTGATCTTGCGCAGCACGAACAATTGCTTGGAGAGTTCCCGGTCCTAGAGCGCTATTTCCGCATTCTATATCAAAAAATACAAGCCGCCAATCAGCGTAAAGGGCTATATCAGTCGGATTTCTCCCGTGAGGAGTTTTATGCGCATTTCCACCGTAGTTTTCCCGATTTCAGCCGACGTATCCCACAATATATGCTCGCCTCCTACTTGCAAATGACGCCTGAATATTTGAGTGAGATAAAAAGAAAAAAACGTTCTTAAACTAGCTTAAGTTTTTTGTGTTATAAGGAATATAACTTTGTTTTATCAAAACATGATAACAATGAAAAAACGTATAGACATTCAAAAAACAGAGCCTGCGGCGTATAAACCAATGATGGCCCTTGAGCAGTACCTACATAGTACGCAAGTCACTCCAACGCAAATGGAGCTCATTAAGATCAGAGCATCGCAGATTAATGGTTGTGCTTTCTGTCTCAATATGCACACGAAAGATGCCCTCGCTAAGGGAGAAACAAGCCAACGTATTTTCTTATTAAATGCATGGCGCGAAGCAGAAGAGCTGTATACCGCCGAAGAACAGGTAATCTTAGCCATCACGGAAGAGGTAACCTTAATTAGCCAACATGGACTAAGCGAAGAGACGTACAAAAAAGCAGAAATACTATTTAATGAGGCTTACATTGCTCAAATTATTATGGCTGTAATCACCATCAACGCTTGGAACCGCATTGCTATCAGCACACACAAACCTATCTAATTTCTCCGTTCCTAGAAAAACTAAAACCGCCTTTTCCCTTAACATAACATCAAGGAAAAAGGCGGTTTTAAACATATAGATAATACCCTTACCATAGTTTGGTCAAGTCTTAAGCTATTTATTAATGCGACTAAGGATATCATCCATCATCTCGATTTGTACCTGCTGAATCTCGATAAGCTCTTGCTGCTGATGCTGGATAAGGTGGTCAAGCTTTTCATGCAAAAGGCGTATTTCAAGCTCGGACTTCAGGTTAATCATATAATCTTTTTTTGCACGCGCACGATCTTTTTCCTCTTGTCGGTTTTGGCTCATCATAATGACAGGAGCTTGCAAGGCCGCTAAACAGGAAAGGATTAAATTGAGCAGAATAAAAGGATATGGATCAAAGCCTTTGTTATGCAAAAAGTATATGTTAGCACCAATCCAAATAGCAATAAAAACAGAGAAAAAGATGATAAAAGTCCAGCTACCACCGAATGTGGCCACCTTATCGGCGACTATCTGTCCAAAGGTATACTTCGTATTATCCTCCTCTACGGTACGCGTAAGCACCGCGTCGGACCCCATAGAATTGACGACTTTCTCCTCCAGCGAGGATAAATTGCCAATCTCCTTAGAAAGATATTGTGCGATGTATTTTTGACGGTAAACATTTAGCTCCGAAATAGCGATGCTTTGGCTCTCGTTGAAATTGGGATAATCTGCCTGGATTAAAGATAGAATGGGATTTCTAACCATTGCACCTGAAATTTCTTCACTTTGAGGAAATTTTTTCTGCGATATCGCACTTACAAAACTTGCTTTTGTTTTCATTTACCGAGCCTTAAATGGGATTAATAAGCTTAATAAGATGTATGCCAACAACATCCCATGCTACTACAAGTATATAGAATTAGCCTTTCTTTTCAAAGAATTAAAGCAATTGACTACAAAGAAAAAAGGCCGTCTTTGACAGACGACCTTCTAACTAACCAACCAAATCTACTTAAGGATTCAATTTTAAGGCTTCAATATCTTGCACCATTAAGCGTACGGAGGTTAACCCTCCTCCAGATATAAACCAAACATTGGGATCCAAGTAAAAAATCTTATTATTCTTAAAAGCATGTGTTTGCTTTACCAATGGATTCTCCATCTCATCTTTGTTGGCTACCTTCCCCAACACGGCAGCATTCCGATCAACGATAAAAAGGTAGTCAGGGTTCGCTTTAGCAATCAATTCGCTCGACACTTTCTGTCCGTGTACCGACTCATCATCGAAATCCATCACAGGTTTTAAATGAAGCACGTCGTGTATAAAACCAAATCGAGACCCTTTGCCAAAAGCACTATAACGGCCGTTATTATAGATTAAAAACATTGCCTTACCTTGATTTGCATCAAACTTAGTTTGCTCCACAGCAACAAATTTCAGTAGGGAATCCAATTTACCTTGTGCCTGCAGTTCCTTACCCACGATACGTCCCAGCAATAATGTTTGTTCGCGGAAAGAGTTTAGGTAGTCTTTACTATCCGTGCCTATAAATACGGTTGGAGCAATATCCGACAGCTCCTTATAAAATTTCTCTTGACGCGTAGATATCAAAATCAAATCGGGATTTAATGCGCTAATAGCTTCGAAATTAGGTTCGATAACCGAACCTACATCAGCAATCTTCTCATCATCCTTTAGGCCATCCAAATAATTCGGCAAAAATTTCTTAGGAATACCAACGGGCATGATAGCCAGCTCATGTAGCGTCTCCAAAGCACCAATATCTAGCACAACAATTTTCTCTGGTGATAAAGGAACATCTGTAGTACCCAATTTATGGACCACCGATAGTTTTTCTGTGTGTGTATTTCCCTGTTCAGAAGAACCATTACAAGCTGTAAAGGCCCATAAGCTCAGCATAAATAGATAAATTATTCTTATATTCTTCATCATAATTATAAATTAAAATAGTTGCAAATCTTTTTATTATTGTGTTCCAAAATGGCAAATTCCATATCGAAAATATCCTGTAATACCGCCTGCTGAATTACGGCATTTGTCGCATCATTATAGCGTATCTGTCCATCTTTCAACGCCACGATACGATCAGAATACTGCGCAGCAAAATTTATTTCATGGATAACGATCACAATGGTTTTGCCAAGCTCATCAACGAGTCGGCGCAGCATTTTCATCACCTGCACAGCGTGCTTCATATCTAAATTGTTTAATGGCTCATCAAGAAAGACAAAGTCCGTATCTTGAGCGACCACCAGCGCAATAAAGGCGCGCTGACGCTGACCACCACTAAGTTCATCGAGGTAAGCATCTTCTAGCGCTTTCATATCGGCGAAAGCCAAAGCCTCGTCAACTTTAGCCCAGTCTGCCTTTGTCAATCGCCCTTGGCAATACGGAAAGCGACCAAAAGAAACCAAATCCTTTACCGTAAGTTTCAAATCAATGGTATTCGCTTGCTTTAAAATGGATAGTTTCTTCGCTAATTCTTCTGTTTTAAAGCTATTCATCGGTTTATCGAGAAAGAACACTGTTCCTGTATCCTGCTTTACCAATCGGCTCATGATGCCCAACAAGGTACTCTTTCCTGCCCCATTTGGACCTATTAAAGAGGTTAAAGCCTTCGGCTGAATAAATCCGGACAAATCGTCTAAGACCTTTTTCTTACCAAAAAACTTGTTCAGTCCCTCAAAACTTAACGTACTGCTTTGCTTGTTCTCCATAATATGTACAAAAAGTAAACTCCACCAATTCCATTAATCACAATACTCACCGTCGTGGAGAAGGGTAAAATATGTTCGACCAAAAACTGCCCTAAAACAAGGCTGACGCACGCCACAAGGCTACAGCCTACCAGTAAAATAGCATGCTTATAGGTTTTAAATAATTCATAGCTTAAATTCGTAACCAGTATCCCTAGGAAGGTAATGGGCCCTACCAAAGCTGTAGATACCGAGACTAAGACAGCCACAATAATCATGGCTTTCTTAATCAACTTGTTGTAATCCACCCCAAGACTTACCGCTTGATCTTTCCCTAGCCGTAGCACATCGAAATAGCGTAGCTGTGGTAGCAAATAGACTAAAGCAACAAGTAAAGTGCCCAGCGCAATGCTCAGCAGCGTGGTATTCATCTTAGAAAATGAAACGAACATAAAGTTCATAATCACCGAAAATTCATTGGGATCCACCAAAATATGCATAAACTGGCTAAGCGCCTGAAAGAGCGTCCCCATGATCATCCCTACTAAAAGTAGGTAGTACATATTCTTTTTCTGCTTCGCAAACATCAAGAAATACATGAAGGCAGAAAATGCAAGCATCAGCATGACCGCATAAAAGAAATTAGCCTCTGAACTGATACTTTGAAATGCCCTATCCCCTAACACAAAGACAATAATGGTTTGAAAAAGAATAAAGATAGATTCATAGCCCATTATAGACGGTGTCAAAATCCGGTTATTCGTAATTGTCTGAAAAATCAAAGAAGCACAGCCCACACTGACGCCTACGACCAGCATGCTTCCTAAACGAATTCCGCGTCGACTCAACACATACGTATAATTACCTTTTACACCATAAAATAGAAAAGCGACACACAGCACGGCTAAAAACAAGCCTATCCAGGCCAACTTCTGCTTATTCGATTGCATCATTGGGCCTCCTTTCTTAAAATCAATACCAAGAAGGAAATACCTCCAATGACACCAACAGTAACCCCAATAGGGATTTCATACGGATAAACAATCAGTCGGCTGAAGATGTCGCACACCAACAGGAATACACTCCCCATGCCTGCAATCCAAGGTAGATTGGGTCGTAAATTATCCCCTCTATAGATACGCACCATATTGGGAATGATAAGCCCAACGAAAGGCAATGCACCTACGGTAACCATAGACACACTGACAACCAATGATACCGCCAAGAGGCCAATGCGTAAAACCGCTTGATAGGACAAGCCTAAATTAACAGCAAAACTCTCGCCCATCCCCGCTAAAGTAAAACGATCAGCATAGAAATAAACAAGAATAACAGCAGGCACAACAATATATACGGCTTCGTACTGGCCTTGCATAACGGATGAGAAATCACCTAGCAGCCACTCCTGCACATTCTGCACAATATTATGCTTGTAAGCAAAGAAGGTAGCCAAGGCATTCAATATACTCCCAAAAATAATCCCAACTAAGGTAATAAAAACGGTACTCCGCAGCGGTATCTTAGCTATAAACCCCATAAACAAGGAGCTACAAAAGAAGGTGACGACGAGCGATAAACCCAACCGTCCCATAAAAGAGACACCAGGAAACAAAATAAGGGCAATTAGAATACCCATTTTCGCCGACTCCAACGCTCCTGAGGTTGTTGGCGAAACAAATCTATTCTGCGAAAGCTGCTGCATGATGGCTCCGGAAATACTCATTCCAGCACCAAGCAAAAGCAAGGTTAACGTTCGTGGAATACGGGTAATAGTAAACACCAGAAGCTTATCTTCTTGATGGAACAACTCCCTATAATGAATATCAGTTACCCCCGTAAATAAAGAAATTATCGTCAATACAGCTATTCCAAGGAATAAAAGAACTAAGGGCAAATAACTTCGAATTTTAATTAACAAAAGGAAACTCCTCTCTTCTTTTTATCTTCATCTCTATACGCTATAAAAGCATACAATGCTCGTCTAACACGTGTTAAACAGCATTGTATGCCTCTATTATTAGGCTAATTTATTTTACTTATGGTATCGCCATGTGGATCAACCTGCGGAGGTGCTCCAGCTTCTACTTTAATTGTTTTGGCTTTATTTACAACATAGGCAACGCCTGTTTTTGGGTCCACTTTCACATGGTTTGGATGCGACCCGGTTTCAATATTCTTTAAAACAGTCCAGCTTTTAGCATCGATAACACTCGTTGTACCCGCCTGTCGGTTAGCTACATAGATGCGGTTCTTCACAGCATCATACGTAATTCCCAAAGCCCCTGCCCCTGTTTCAATACGCTTCAATAATTTGCCATCTTTATCAAGAACAGTGACATCGCCCGACTTCTGGTTGGTTACGAACAAATGCTTACCATCACTAGCAATGTTTACGGGCGATTCACCCCCACTAGGGAAGCTACGCTCTACTTTTTTTGTTTTGGTATTTACCACCGCGACAGCATTCTCCCCCATATTGGTAACATAGATATGCTCTTTATCGTTTAGAAAAGCCATGCCTGTGGTCATGTTGCCTACATTTTCAATCAAATGAGAAAAAGTATTCGTTTTACCATCTATCACCCAAATTGAACTAGGATCACCAACATCACTGATATATACCAGGTTGTTTACCTCATCGACAAGAACCTCACGGGTATGTGATTTTTCCTGTCCATGGCTAATCGTGTTAATCACTTTACCAGTTTTCAAGTCCAATACACTAACCCTGTTTGTGCGCGTATTTGTCGTATAGGCAATTTGTGTCTTGCTGTTCAAACCGATTCCATAAGGAGGATGTTCCGTCATCTTGATACTATCCACTATAGCTAACGAAGTAGGGTTTATTTTGTATAAAGCACCACCAGGCGTAGTCCGTGTACCTGCTCCAGTAACATAAATATGTTGATCAGCCGGATTGATTACGGCTTCATAAACGCCAAAGCCCGCAGGTGATGATTTTGCAAGTTCTTGCGCCGTACTATACATCAGGGGTAACGTCATCAAAGCAAAGACAGCATTGGTCTTTTTAAAAGATAACTTATTCTTAAATAAAGATTTATTGAAACTCATATTAATACATATATTAAGTGAATAAATAATTTTTATAAAGTCTTGCGATGCCACCAAGCATAGAATCGGCGGAAGGATTTCTGCCAATACAAAGCACCATGTTTACCCATCGGATCGATATCTACCTGAATATCCGAATGGAAATCAGTTACGAAATTTTGAACAAAGGCCAGCATGTCAGACACCATGCTATCTTGCATCTTTCCATCTTTCTTACGAAGCTCTTTCTCGCCAGCGTAGAAAAAATAACTTTGACCTTGAATAGCATGTCGCTCTTCTAAAGTCCGCTGCGCCAGCAAGCTATTTAAATGATGGCCAATCCATAACGAAGGAGAGAAAACTCCGAGGCTACCAAACACATCTGGGTACATAAGGCCTGCATATAAAGTAAGTAAACCACCTAGCGAACTGCCTACCATAGCCGTTGACTCTCTTTTAGGTTTCGTTCGAAAGTGCAGGTCTACATAAGGTTTCAAGACCTGCACGATATCTTGCAGATATTCCTTCCCCTTTGGCGCATGAATGTCTGCATATGGATCCATTAAATAGGTATTGAACCGATCGGATACATCAGCACCATGTGCTATAGCAACAACAATAGCCTTTTCTTGCGCCTCATCAATTGTTTCATCTACTTGCCACTCAACGGGACCTTTCCGCCCTGGAGCTAGCGCTTCATCAAATAAATGCTGCCCATCATGCATGTATATTACAGGATAATATTGATCACTCGTCGCATAATCGCTAGGTAGATAAATCCATACCTGACGTTGCTTGCCGAGGCTTGGAAAATAAAAAGCTTCATCCAGCACATGTACCTGTGGACTTGCCGTAGAATGCGCAAACTCATCACGCCAACGATTTGTATGTAGCGGAAAAGAACCTATAGCAGGCACTTGAACACTATATCCATCGTGCAATCGACCTTGTTTGTCTACTTCACATTTTTGCCAAGAGCCCTCTCGCATTAGCTTGAATTCCAAATGACCTCCTTCCACATCCGGTAGTGTAAAATGAAGCTTTTCACCCGGAACAGGCAAAGAGCCTACAAAATAGCCTTCGGCAGACCAGTTGTTAAAACTACCAACCATATAGCAGCCATGACCGGTATATAGCGGGTTGTCATTCGTTAATTCAAATGCTACGGAATATTTCTTCTTTATTTTTTCTAAGGCCATCTTACAGGAATTCGTGTCTACATCTTTGCTTTTTCACGCCACTAATTTAGAATAATTATAAATAATATTCAAAATTATTCTTAATGAGTCTAAATAAAGATATATTTGCAAGCATAATCTATTGCAACAATTATGTACAATCGAATATTCAGCAGCTATCATAAAGTAAGCTTAACCCTTCTATTTTCAAGTTTTGTATACCTTCAAGGATATGCGCAGCGCGCTGTGGCCTTACGAGCCCAGGTAGTAAATGCAGCGCAAAAGCCTATTGCGAATGCTCGTATACAGATTGGAAACACGCAGTTGAGTACAACAAAAGATGGATTTTTCAGTTTAAACACGTTAACGCCTGGCCAACATATATTACTTATTCAAGCGACAGATTATAGCAGTCGACAGGACACTCTATCCATCGTGGCGGGCGAACAATTAAAACTGACCATTACTCTAACGCCAAAAATAGAGCACATTGAAGCGGTCACCGTTAGTCGCACAGCTGCTGCACAATTAAAGCAGCAGCCTATCCGAGCAATCGTGATTGATACCCGAGCTGCGGCAACGGAAGCGACAAGTTTGAACGACCTGATGAATCGTAGCACAGGTATCCGTATTCGCCAAAATGGCGGTTTAGGTAGTCGTGCTGAAATCTCTATCAATGGTTTTCAAGGCAAGGCAATAAAATATTTTAAGGACGGTATTCCATTAGATTTTTTGGGGGAGGGCTACAATTTAGCCAACGCACCACTTGAAGCTTTAGATCACGTAGAGGTCTATAAAGGCATATTACCCGTGTCGTTAGGTGCTGATGCTTTAGGTGGAGCGGTGAACCTCGTCAGCAAGCAGAACCAAGATGCTAACCTACAAGCCTTCTATGAATATGGATCTTTCAATACGCATAAAACAGGCGTCATACTGCATAAACCAACTAAAGACCAGAGCTGGGCGTTTGGCGGTTCTGTCTTTTACAACTATTCGGACAACAACTATAAAGCAACAGTGGATGTTATCAATCCGGAAACTAAAAATCTCGAACCAACACGCTTACCCCTATTTCATAACGCATATCGACACTATTATGGGGAGCTATACGGACAAATTCAAAATAGAAATTGGGTCGATCAATTGCGCCTAAGCTTAATCGGTTTCCGTGTTAATAAAGAACAGCAGCATCCAGCGCTAATGACCGATGCTTATGGAGCGCTCCATACAAAGCAGTACACCCTTTCGCCTACTTTGCGCTATCAAAAAGCACTCTTCGATAAAAAGCTACACATAGATCAATTTTTAGCCTACAATGACCTCCAAACAGAAAGAATAGATACCCTTCGCGGCTATTACGATTGGTATGGGCAACTATTCCCTCGGGCTACCGTTGGTGAAAGCCGACTAGCCTCCCAATCACATATTCATGAGCGCCAATTCGTAGCACGTACAAATTTGCGCTACAACCTTAATGGAAACAACAAATTAAACTTGAATTATGTGTTTACCGAAAGCCGTCGGAAAGGAACTGACCCTTACGGTGCTCGTCTGGCAGAAAGCGATCTTGATGTCTTACAAATCGGATCGACCTACCAGAAGCATGTTGCAGGTGTTAGCATAGACAGCTACGGTTGGCAAGAGAAATTGCAAAATACACTGATGGTGAAATTCTATAATTACCGTACATCAGGCCTACAAAACACCTGGCTATCCGCCAATGTTGACGAAAAAGATAAGCGTACAAAGCGTGGGAGTTACTGGGGTATTGCGGATGGCATCCGTTACAAATTAAGCCCTGTGTCCTTAATCAAAGCATCAGCAGAATATGTGTATCGCCTGCCCGACCGTGAAGAAACTTTTGGAAACAATATTTTTATAGTTCCTAATTTTGAGTTAAATCCGGAACGCAGCATAAACCTTTCCTTAAGCTACCAGCACACCTTTTTTGAAAGCTTAAACGTTGAGGCCAACGGGTTTTATCGA
The DNA here is from genome assembly GCF_037572665.1 of Sphingobacterium sp. MYb382. Taxonomy (NCBI): domain Bacteria; kingdom Pseudomonadati; phylum Bacteroidota; class Sphingobacteriia; order Sphingobacteriales; family Sphingobacteriaceae; genus Sphingobacterium; species Sphingobacterium sp. MYb382. Next base: position 149,405 of record NZ_JBBGZT010000011.1, on the reverse strand, counting down.
CGTACCAAGGATCTCATTATCGTGGTACCTATCCAAGCACCTAACGCGCAATATCAAAATCAAGATCAGGTCAAAGGATTCGGATTTGATGTTGACCTTGCCTACAGCTTCCTGAAGAACTACCGTGTAAATGCGAATGCTACATGGCAAGACCTTCGCTTATTTGGCATAGCGCAGGGCAACGATTTTTGGAAGAATGATGCCCGCTTGAGAAATACACCTTACTTCTTTGCTAATGCAGGCCTTCAAGCTGACTACGCCGATGTTGTAGGTGCTGGCGACCGACTAAAGCTGTTCCTACATTACAACTTCTTACGGGAGTTCTATCTAGAGACTATTCCTAAATCGGCGGAGCCGAAAGGATTTTTAGGCCTCGCAGGAAGCGCAAAGATCAACTCCAATTTAATTATCCCCAATCAGCACCTGCTAACGGCAGGAATGACCTATAAACTGGCGAATCGCGGTACGAGCATCGGCTTCGAAGTACGGAACCTGATGGATAAGCAGTTATTCGACTATTACCGCATTGCGCGTCCAGGTCGGAGCTTTCATGTAAAACTAAGTCATCAAATATAACAATATGAAAAAATCAACACTTTTTAAATCAGCATTAGTTGGTTTGGTAGCCACTAGTCTATTTGCAAGTTGTAGTAGTAAAGATAAACCCTGGGAGCCTGAAGAGCCCAATGTGAAAGATAAGTATGTACTCATCACGATGAGCGAAAATACCTTAACGAAACCAGGCTTCGCTACTGCCTTTGACGCTTTGCCTTCTGGCAATATAGTCAACAACGGAAACAACAGCTTACAAGGCTTAGGCTTTGGCGGTTGGCGCCCTTATGGTAACTGGCTACTTAAGATGTTCAACACGGAAACAAATGCCTTGGGAATTCAACAATTAAACGTTGATGTGAATGGAAAAGTGAGCAATGGCAAATTTATCGCAGGTGATAATAACACCAATGGTACTGGAAACTTCGCTATCGTCGATGACAACAAAGGGTATTATTGGGACGCTGCTGCACCCTTAAAAATACAGACCTTCAGCCCTACTTCCTTTCAGCGCACGGGCGACATAGACTTGGCAAGCGTTGTTAATGAACGAGGTCAGCAAGAAGCAGGAATTAAATACCGCTCTATTGGCCAGAAGTTCTTGGCCGTAAAAGAAGGTAAATTATATGCTAACATTACCTACGCGAAGACTGATGGAACGCAAAAAGGATTCTTCGACGATTTTTATGACGATGTGTACCTTGCCGTTATTGACATTGCGACAAACAAATATGAGAAGACCATCAAGATTGAAAATACAGGGTCAATCGCCTACATCAACGATAACTACATGTATTCTTTTGATACTAACGGCGACTTATACCTCGTGACACAAGGAAGAACGGCAACAGGTGGTAAATCTAAAATCGTACGTATCAAAGCCAAGGAAACGGATATTGATAAAACATGGTCTTTAGATATGGATGGTATCCAGCAAGGTGGAAAATTCGTTTCTGTATTTGCTAAAAACGGAAAATTGATCACCTTAATTCCTAATGCCCCGCTCACAGGTGGTCCAACCGGTAATATCAACTTTGAAGATGTATGGGTATTCTATAGTATTGATGCAAGCAGCAAAACACGTACTAAAATCGACGGTGTACCGGCAGTAACGAATCCAGGAGCAGCCTTTGGTGCTCTAGAAATTGATGGTAAAATTTTATTGCGTGTAACGACGAAAGCCGGTGATAAAAATGGTTACTACGAACTAAAAGGTACCCAAGCGAGTCCTTTATTTAATGTAACCGCAGGTGGATCCGTTTCAGGTTTATACAAGATCAAGGTGAAATAACACGAGTTTTGGTTTAATAATCAGCAAAGGGCTCCTACGATGATAAATCTAGGAGCCCTTGCTTTTCTAACCCCGAGTAAACTAGGCGAAGTTTTCTACTTGTATAGCTTACTCGGCGAAACACCAAAATATTTCTTGAAAGCCGCCGAAAAATTGGTCGCATCAGGGATACCCAAATATTGCGCAACCTCATTCACATTCATCCCCTCTTCCTGCAATAAATAACGCGCTCTGACCATGCGTTTTTCATTCATATAATCAAACACTGTCTTACCAAAAACTTGCTTAAAGTATTTCTTTAGATAATACTCGCTAGTCCCCACTTTTTGTGCTAAATCCAACAAAGAAGATGGCTTTGCAAAATTATAGTCCATGTAATACTTCGCATCGAGCATCGTACGGTGAATCTTGCTATCTATCGTCTGTTTTGCACCGGTATAATGAAGGTCTAAATACTGTTGAAACTGCATCATCAAAAGCTCAATAACCTTCGCTTCCATAGACATGCGACGCAGCAAAGTATCATGTTGCGTAGCCAAAATATCACGAAGCAAGCCCTCCATCTGCGGTGTGATGGGTGCCGATTGCTTAAATAACGGTGTCGGCTCCTCCTTATCAATAGCCTTTAGAAATCGGGCAAACATAGACTCTTGTGGCACATAGCGATAAAACAAATCGCGTGTTAAGATAATAGATATTAATTCTTTGTTTTGGCCTATCGGCCAATAATTGGCGTAGGCTGCCTGTGAAAGAAACAACAAGTTGTGTTGGTTCTCATCAATATGAATCAGCCGCTGTGGACCATCAAGCTCATAACCGGAACTACAACTCGTGTAAAATACCATCTCGACATAGCAAGAATCTGAACTCACCATAAATTCAACTTCGCGCTGCGCATCAATATTTACATGGGTAATCATAATATCAGACCAAGCGATGGTACGATTGCGGTCAACAACCCCATCGACATAGCTAATCTTCTTTAATTCAACGACATCTTGACTCTTCAACCCATCAGGAATGCTATTGACCACTTTAATTCCACTCGGGGAAACACTTTCTACGTAAATATGCATGGTTACATCTTGATCCTTTTTCATCGAAAGTACTCCCTTTTTCATCTGTGAAGCGTGTAACAGGAGTCTTACATTTGCGGTATCAAATTTATTTATAATTATTCTAAATAAAAATAAGAAAACAACAAACAGACCAATCATTACACAAAATGTTAAAAAAACATAACCAAGCATTACGCTTATTAACCTTATTCTTACTATTCTGTAATCCGCTTTTTGCGCAACAGAAGGGATTTTTAAGGGGAAGTATTGAAAACAGCGCAGGAGAAAAAATACCTAATGCCTCCATTGTATTGAACAACAGCCACCATGGGCAACATGCGGACAACGAAGGAAATTTCCACCTGAAAAACCTACATACAGGAAGCCATAGCTTAAAAGTTAGTGCTATTGGTTACCGTACGATAACACAGAAAGTAACGGTGAATAACCAGTCGGAACCCGCGTTAATACGCATCCGCCTAGAAGCTTTAGATAACAAATTGGACGAAGTCAACGTAAGTGGGAAAACGGAGACACAAAAAGCAGCACAGCAGGCTTACCAAGTATCCGTTATTGATGCCAAGAAATTACATAATACAACGCTCAACATTGCGAGTGCACTAAATACCGTTCCGGGCATCCGTGTACGAGAATCAGGCGGTTTGGGATCAAGCACAGAGTTTTCGCTGAACGGCTTTAGCGGTAACCAAGTCAAGTTTTTTATCGATGGAATCCCCATGGAAAATATGGGTAACGCCTTCCGCATCAATAACATTCCAATTAACCTTGCGGAGCGTATTGAGGTCTATAAAGGGGTTGTCCCTGTTAATTTAGGTGCAGATGCTTTAGGTGGAGCCATCAATATTGTGACCAACTCTGGCAAAACAAGCTACCTAGACGCCTCCTACTCTTATGGATCCTTTAATACGCATAAAACGTCGGTTAACCTAGCGATGAATAATAAAAAAGGGTTCACCTTTATGTTAAATGCGCTGCAAAACTATTCGGATAATAACTATTGGATTGAATTTGAAACAGAGTATGATGCTAGTGGTCAATTGTATCCTGTACGCACACGCCGTTTCCACGACCGCTACCGCAATGAAATGGTCATGCTTGCTGCTGGTGTACGCCATAAAGCATGGGCCGACCAGTTTTTGGTTGGGATAGATTTAGGTGAATATAAAAAGGATATCCAGAATGGAAATACCATGGAAGATGTGTTTGGCAAACGCGAAACTAAAGGTATCACGATCCTTCCATCCATCAAATACTTAAAAAGAAACTTAGGCTTAAAGAATTTAGACCTTAACATCAGTGGTAACTTCAATTTTGGTTACGATCGTACCATCGATACCGCAGCAGCACGCTATAACTGGTTAGGTACAAACATCCTTCCTTCTAGTTCTACAAAAAGAGGTGAAAGAAGCCTTACCGACAGCCGTTATCATAACAATGATGGTGTCTTTACCGCCAATTTGAGTTATAAACTAGACGATAAGCATTCTTTTGTATTGAACAACAACTACACCACATTACGCCGTGTTTCTAAAAACTTATTAGGTGATAACGACACATTCTTTGATAATAAACCAGGTTCTGTTCGTAAGAATGTGTTAGGGCTATCCTACCGATACGATTATTCTAAAAAATGGAATACTATTGTTTTCGCAAAATTGTATCAACAAAACTCACGTGCTTTCGTCGATACAACGGCTAGTGTTGATCCCGTGCCGAGCCACAATGCCTATGCATGGCAAAGCAGCAAGTTTACCACACAAGGATATGGAGTCGCTAGTACGTACTTCTTCCGTGATGACCTTCAACTACGTGCTTCTTACGAACATGGTATACGCGTGCCAACCAGCAACGAGCTCTTGGGTAACATGAACACCATGTCGGGAAATTTCACCTTAAAGCCAGAGAAAAGTGAAAACGTAAATTTAGGCGTTATCTACAGTCCTTCAATTAACAATACGCACTTCTTGACTTTTGATGCAGCCGTGTTGTACCGCTACTCCCGCGACTTTATTCGTCCTCGGATGCAACGTGTGCAGGCTTCTACAGGCTTACAAATGGTCAATCTACGTGATGTAGACAATAAGGGAGTTGAATTAAGTATACGTTACCGCTACAAGAACATCTTTAACATAGGGTCGAACATCAGCTACCAAAACTTGATTAACCAAACGAAATACGAAGGCGGTACGGATGATATGGTAAGTATTGTCTATAAAGACCGTATCCCTAATATGCCTTACTTCTTTGGTAATACGGATGCTTATTATTCCTTCAACAACTTTATGGGAACCGACGGTTCATTAACCCTAGGCTACCAACTATACTATACTCATGAGTATTTCGAAAGCTGGCCTAGCCTTGGAACAAAAAGTAAGAAAGTAACGATTCCAACACAGTGGAATCACAATGTCAATTTGATTTATGCTTTCAAAGGAGGCAAGTACAATGTTACGCTCGAATGCTTGAATATGACCGATGCTCTGCTGTATGATCATTTCAAACTGCAGAAGCCTAGCCGTTCTTTCAACGTGAAGTTTAGGTACTTCCTATTTAATATGTAAGCGAAAAAAATAGAATACATAAACAAAAATTAATTTATAACATGAAAATTAGATCTGTAATTAACAGCACCTTAGCTTTTGCTCTACTTGGATTAGCTTCCTGTAGCAAAAGCAACAACGGCCCGGATACTCCTCCCGACACCGCTGTAGAGAAATTTGTAATTGCCGGTATCGCCGCCACAGCGGAGCAAGATAAGCAATACTTGTTCTTAGCCGACCGATTGGATGAAGGCGAAATCACGGTAAAGGGAAATGGTTACGAAACGGCCGGTGGTACGATGTATGCCTTAAACAATAAAGCTATTACTTTTAAATATAATAGAGGGGATCCTGGAAATGCAGAGGTGTTTCAGTTAGATGCGAAAAATGAATTGACGAAAACAGGCGCTTTCAATGTGAAGTCGGTAAATGTATTCTTACCACTAAAAGCTGGAGACCACCTTATAGCATATAATATTGGACGCAGCTTGACAACACCAGGAACAGCTTACTGGGTAAATACACAAACAAACGCTGTAGACAAGCAGCTGGATGTGGATCAAAAATTAATTTACATAGATGGTAAACATATTGACAACCACTTCGGCTGGCCGTATGCCTTCTTCGAGTTTGGTGATAAAATATATGCTCCACTCTTGCCTGCTTATGGAGGTTCAGGCGATAAAGATCCTGCTGGCTTTGACTATAGAAACCGCGCCTTCGTAGCCATTTTCGATAAGAACTTGAAATTCGAAAAAACCATTACGGATACGCGTATGCCTTATATCGGTCAATACTATAACAACATTGGTCTAGGTCAGGTTGCTAACGGAGACGTCTATGCATTCTCTAATGGTGACGTCGCTTCGAGCAACAACCATTCAGCTTTCTTAAAAATCAAAGGCGAACAATTTGATAAAGATTATTACTGGGATGTGGAAGCTGTAGCGGGTATGCGTATTCGTGCGGGCTTCTTCCTTAAGGATAACAAATTTGTATTAGTTATGACACCGAGAGATAATGCTAAAGCGGAAGCTGATGGGGTGAAATTAGCCATTGTTGACGTCGTGAAAAAAGAATTTAAATGGGTATCGGGGGTAACATCAAAAATTACAGACCCAGGATTTGGCTTCCCATTATTTACTGTAAACGGAAAATCGTACTTACCATTACAAGAAGGCCAAGCTTCGGTAAGTTATTTATACGTAATCGATGCGGATAACAATACCGCAAAACGAGGATTGAAAATGACGGGTATTAAAGAAATATCTGGCGTAGGAAGTTTAAAAAAATAAATATTAAAACAAAATCATCATGAAATCAATAAAACTAGCAATCGCATTAGGCTTTCTAACCATCGGAACTACCTATGCGCAACCGGCACAAAAGAAATTGCCTGCAGAGCATGAAATTGTATCCAACCAAAAGATTGATGCCAGTATTTACCAATTGGCTTTTAATACGGCCAATGACCTTGTATATGTCGTGGGCCCTAAAGGAGGATTCAATTCCAAGGACCAAGAGCAGTATGTTTATGTTTTAAAAGGACAGAATCTCGCTGTGGTAGATTCTATACCTTTGGGTAAAAATGCTCCTTTTGGCGTAGCGATAAACAATAAAACACAAACGCTATATGTGGGTCATTCTATTAAGCAAAGTATCAGCGCGATTGATTTAAAAACAAAGAAGCAAACACTTATATCAAGCGGACGTGAGAAGTCTAAAATCAGAGAAATCGTCGTAGATGAAGACAACAATATGGTTTATGTTTCTGACCATGGTGATCCTTCTATCTGGGTCGTTGATGGAAAAACAAATAGTTACAAAAAAACTATCGCCATACCAGAAGCGATGGTGCTAGGCCTAAGTGTAGATAGCAAACGTGGTAAATTATATGCAACAGATTCTAATACCATGGAAGGTAATGTTTTAGTGTACGACACCAAAGACTACAGTCTTCAATCTAAATGGAAAACATGGTCTTATTGCCCGTTAAACATCGCCCTAGATAAACAAAACAACCGCTTGTTCGTAAGCCAGTCGAACGACAACAATATCACGGTAATCAATGGAGAGACAGGTGAAATCATCAACAAGGTATATTTAGGCTATGACGCCTCTCCTATTGGTTTGGTTTATGATGCTAAGAATGACCAGGTGTTCGTGGCAAACCGCAACAAGAAGGAAGTTGCTGTTGTGGATATGAAAGCCTACAAAGTAAGCGAAAGAATTCCGACTGATGGCTTACCGAATACCCTTGTTATAAATGATAAAGACGGTTCTGTATATGTAACCAACAAAGATGGACGTAAAGCAGATGATGTATTATCAAATGCAAATACAGTACAAAAAATAAAGAAAATTTAATTGGACGTATAACTCTATTAGCCTTTATATTTTATATGTAATCTGAACTGCAGCGCATTGACGCTGCAGTTCTATTTTAAGGTAAATGAGCCTTGAAATAAAGTTATGCTTGGCGCAACATCTCAATGTGTAGTATACCGTCTTCATCATAAGGCTCGCCTTGCTCAACAAAGCCTAGAGAGCCATAGAACCCTTTTAGGTAATGCTGTGCACCAATACGTATAGCTGTTGTTTCATAAAGCTTTTCGCAGGCTACAATAGCATTTTGCATTAAATTTTTACCTAATCCAAAACTACGAAACACCGGATCAATAACTACCCGCCCAATAGAAACCTCTTCGTAGGATAAACCGGCAGGTAATAAGCGTGTATAGCCAGCTAATTTACCTTCAACAAAACACATAAGATGTTCACTTTTTAAGTCCTTACCGTCAATATCTTGGTAAACACATTGTTGTTCAACCACAAATATAGCACTGCGTAACGCTAAAATAGCATAGAGCTCAAGGCTACTTAAGTCATCAAAAGATTTAAGGAAATACTCAATTTTCATGGTCGCAAGTTAAGCATTTTACGAAATGTCTTCTATAAAAAATTATTGACTACGGTAGCGCATTCCATTTGGTGCTACGGGCCATTTCTCTTCTTCATGGTAGGTATACTGCATGGCACGCTCAATCATGGCTTTCATTTTCTCACCGCTTTGTTTTCCAACGAGGTACAAAGCGACATCAATACCGGAAGTAACGCCCGACGAGGTAATGATATTACCTTCATCAACAAAGCGAACATCCTTGACCACGGTGGCCTTAGGGTATTGCTCGGCTAAATCGTCGGCCACGAAATAATGCGTTGTAATCTTTTTACCATCAAATGCGCCTGTTGGGGCAACCAAATATGCTCCCGTACAAACGGTCACCAGATGGCCATCATTCTTTTTTGACCATCGTTTAATAAAATCTAGATACACCTTATCATCCACCAAAGCATGCATAACCGGCATACTCGCTCCAGGAATAATCAAATAATCGGCCGTTGGCATGTTTTCGAGTGTATAATCGGGAGTCATCTTTAACAAACCATTTTCCGTTCGCACTGGCTTCAGATCTTTAGCGACCGTAAAAACAGTATACTTACCTTGACTTAGATTCTTTGCTTTAGAAAAAACTTCCATCGGGCCGGCAAAATCCTGAAGAACGACATCAGGATAGAGTAAAATAGCAATACGTACGTTGGTTTGTTGAACTTCACTAGCCATAGTATGCATCTGTTGCTCATGGGCCCTATGCTGCTGGGCCTGAAGCTTCATACTACCTACACTAAGTAATGCAATAGCAAAAACATGTTTACATTTCATCTGTTTTCCAATTATAAAATTACAGTACAAAGCTAGCGGATTGCCTATTGATAAGCACTTCTATTAAGCGTTGAATTATACTACAAAACAGACTTATTATATCATTTTTTGAGACTATAGCTTAACCATTATACATGAACGATAAAGTTACGCCCAAAAGCATACTGACATATAGCTGTCAAGAGCCCTTACTAGCTTTGACTAAAATCAAACTAAAAACAAGATGAACGAACAAACGAAACCCCTAGACCGTAGCCATGGTGCTTTTCGCAAAAATGCAGACGCTTTCTACAACATCATTCAAGAGGGATTGAAAGGTGAAGTAGATGGTGTCCATTTCTGGGATACCGTAGCCGAAGATGCTGTATTTGAATTCCTTTACCATTTTCCAGGCTTTGCGACAAAGATTGAAGGCAGACAGGCTTATATGGACTGGTTTAGTGGCTATACGAACGAATTGCATAGTGCTGACAATTTACACATTTACAAAGACCGTGAGCAGGGTGTAATCACCTTATTGTATGAAGTGCATGGCACCATTCCACACAATGGAAAAGCTTATGACAATAGGTTTTGTTCGATTATCACGATTAAGAATCGAAAAATTGTATACTGGAAAGATTACATGGACTCTTTATCAGCTTATACCGCAATGGCCCAATAACGAATTTAGCCCTGTGGAGAGATTGCTCTGACTTCTCCACAGGCTAGCACGCTATTCGAGTTTACTTTTTGTATACCGCTTCGGATTCAACCCTATATGCTCCTTAAAAACGCGTGTGAAGTGACTTAAATTGGTAAAACCTAAACGGTAACCAACCTCCGACACGGCGATTTTTTCATTCCGCAACAGGCGTGCAGCTTCTTGCATTCGGAAATCTTGATAATAACTAAATATGCTTTTCCCGAAAACCTGTTTAAAGAGTCTTTTTAATTTAGAAGCACTCATCCCGGCCGTCAAAGCCAACGAGTCGATGCTCGGAGCATCACTTAAATCTGCTAAAAGGGATTCTTTAGCCTGATAAAGAGAGTCAATATCCTTACTATTTAAATCATAAATATGTTCCTCATCTCTTTTCTCCAACTCAACCAGCAATCTACAAATCAATTCCTCAGTCTTTATACGTAGATAAAACAAGGTGAAGGGTTCTCTAATAGATGATACAAACATCTCATCTACGACTTTCTGTATCGAAGCGTGCAACAATTGATCGAAAAGCAAAGGTTGCGTATTATCTATTAGACTTTGGAGTATAGGCGATGGTTCGGAAAACCGAAATAGACTTTGTAAATAAGAAGCATCAACTTCAATATTAATAGATGCCCTATTGGAGTGTACCGGAATCAACTGATCACTATCAATGCGACTCGTAGCAATAAGAACAGATGGCAATTCTGACGTCGTTTTAGACATCGCATTTCCATCTACAGGCAGCATATTTCTAAATTTGAAAAGAATCATCCGCCCCAAAGTGTCCTTATCGGGATTAGTAAGCACCAATTCTTCATTTAATTTATAATCAAGCACCAACATACGGATATGTTCATTAAAGACATAGCCCTTGCAATACCCCTCTCCATAGGCCGGAGGAATCGCTAAGCGCCAATCCACAACCTCTGTGTTCATTGCTTCCGCAAGTTGGATGAGAACCTTCGGCACTCCATAAAATGAATCCTTACCCATTAAATACCTTTTACAACTATTTTGAACGCTAAAATAGCTATTTCAACGGTAATCACTCTATTACTTTAGCATCAAAACAATTCATCGCCTTTCTTTTTGTTCAGTAATTTTTTTTCATCCCCCTCTAACTTACGTTGCAGTTTTTTGACATCTTCTGCTGCGGGTAGATTTTCAGGAATAATACCGCGCTCAGTCAGCATATCGCGAACCGCCTTATTATTATCGACATGCTCTGTTTCAATCGTAGCTTGCCCCTTTAAATCATTCGTTTGCACATTCAATCCAGTCATCTCGGCAGCTAGATCCTTCGCTTTAATACTTATGGTGGGTAGAAAATCAGCAAGCGGTCGATTGTCGGGTACGCCCATTTTCTTTTTCAATGTATGGGTATGTAGTTTAAACAAGGCATGGTCGCCGTTACTTCTAATTTTCGCAAAACCAAGACTATCGACACCGCGTTCATACAAAATGCCCGAGAGCTGCTTTTCAGTTTGGCTTAACTTCTCCCGAGCCTTAAGTCGCTCGTACTCCAAAAGACGTTGCTCGACCAATTCTGCCCTGCGAGTCTGTACAGCAAAATAATTCTGAGCAAAGGATATCTCTTGCTTTCGGCTGTCCCCATTTTGAGCAATTAGATAACATGCATAACGAGTAAGTAGGATATCAGTAATCTCTTTTTCCGCTCCCTTGGGCATTAGAATCGTTTTCCCGACGTCGGGAAAATGATAATAGACCTCCTCACCCGCATTTTTACAAGCATCTTTAGCTTTTTGGATAACCTTTTCGAAATTATCCCATTTACCGTAACCGAGTAATTTTTGCAAATCCCGAGCACTCCAACATTCCACGCCTTCTAATTCGGAGGCAGCCTGTTCAAACAGTTCAAATAATTGATTGATTTCTTCTGATTTCATAATTGGTAATTTTAAAATTGATTAACATTTTTAGATAAAGGCCATGTAAGGGAAAGAAAACGTATGGAAATGCCTTTAAGAGGTCGTATGGCGGGTAATTAAGCACAAAACATTGTTTTATCATCCGTGTTACAGCACTAGCAAACCTGGAAAGAGAAACAACAATCACATCAAAAAACAAGTTATCAAATACACTATCAACAACTTATACTTAAATATAAGCATTAAAATTCAAATTTTATAAAACACCAAAGCCCCAACAAAAGTTGAGGCTTGGCTTTCGGGAAAATTAAAGCATGACATCCCTATATTTTGCGCAATTACTTAACGGAATCGCCCGTACGCAGTTCTGGATTTCCTTTCGTTAGTAACACGTCGTTTTCATTTAGTTCACTTGCGTAGATTTCTACCTTATCGGTCGTCTCAATACCACGGTCCACCTTTATACGGGTCACCTTATTATCTTGAATACGGTAAACAAAAGCCCCCTCTCCGGTATTACCGATTGCTGTTTTATTGACAATAAAAACTTTATGTTGACCTTTTAAATCCAACTGCACTTCGGCTACCATCCCTGGTAAAAGCTTCCCATTGGAATTATCAATATCCAGCTCTATTTGTTCTGTACGCATTGTTTTATCTAATGCTCCCGACATCCGACGTATATTTCCATTAAAAGTATCTCCACGTAGTGAAGCAATTTTAAAATTCAACAACTGGCCGAGTTGCAATAAACCAGCATAAGACTCTGGTACATAAATCGTCAAACGAAGTTTTCGATAATCGACAACACGCAATAAAGGAACGCTACCATTACTACCCACATAAGCGCCTACATTAACATTACGCAAACTTACCTTACCACTAAATGGAGCACGAATTTTTAAATAATCCTGCATATTGATGGTCTCGTTATACGCGGCGCGTATAGCTTCTAGCTGTGCTTTATCAGCATTACGCTTACCAATGGCTTGCTCTAAATCATTGGTAGAAATAGTACCAGCCACTTTACTCGTTTCCAACAAACGCTGATAATGACTGTTACTCGCCGCTGCAACGGCCTCTTGAGCAACCAATTTAGACTTTGCTGCGGTCAACTGCGATTGGATTTCTGGTGCTTCCAGATCAACTAAAAGCTGACCTTGCTTCACCTCATCACCAATATCAGCCCATAAATTTTTGACATAGCTATTTACTTTAGCATAAAGCTCTACTTCACGGAAGCCTGATAATTCGGCGGGCAAGCTAATCGAAGATTGTAAGCTATCTTGCTTCAAAATGAAGGTTTCAACCGTACTTTCCTCTACATTAACCGCCTTTATTTGGGCGGGTTCCTGCTGACAACTAAAAAAAAGCGATACAGGCAACAGAATATATAGTAGGCGAAAAATTGAGTTATACGTATACATGATATGATTAATTAGTGGTTGTGGGTTCATAAAATTTACTGTCGCTATCTTCAGGATCTAATGAAGGCGATTGAATGGTTGTTTTTCCTTGAATCCATGCAAAAATGAGTGGCAACACAATAAGCACGGCAAAGGTTGAGAACAACAATCCGCCGATTACGGCTCTTCCTAAAGGGGCTACCTGCTCACCTGCTTCCCCATGGCCAATAGCCATCGGGAGCATGCCAGCCATCATAGCGATACTCGTCATGATAATAGGTCGCAAACGCAACGAAGCAGCCTCTCGCGCTGCTACATGGGCTGATTTTCCCGTTTTACGAATCTCTTCTGCATTAGTAATTAGCAGAACGCCATTCGCCAATGACACACCTACAGCCAAAATGATTCCCATATAAGATTGTAAGTTTAAGGTAGAGCCCGTCGCTAGCAACAACAATAAAGAGCCCAAAACAACAGCTGGTGCAGCTGTAAGAATTACAAATGAAACACGGAAGGATTGAAAGTTTGCAGCCAGCATTAAGAAAACAACGACCATGGCTATTAATAAACCCGACTGTAAGCTCGATAAGGTTTCATCCAATACATTACTTAATCCGATTAACTCAATGTTTAATCCTCTCGGCAACTCGCCCAGTCTTGCTATAATACCTTTTACATCTTTAGCAGCCTTTCCTAAATCTGTTTCGTGAATGTTGGCCGTAACCGACAAGGAAGATAAAGCACCTAAATTGTCCGTCTGTCCATTTGTTGTACCCTGAACAATTGTAGATACATCACTTAACAACGGACGTTGCGCATGTTCTAACAAAGGAATCTGTCCAATTTCTGCAACACTATTCATTTTGTTTAAAGGCACTTGCACCTGCACATTATAAGCCTGACCAGACCGCTCATCAAGCCACATATTCTTCTCCGTATACCGGGATGAGGATGTCGAGGCAGTCAAAGATCGTGAAATCTCATTCATATCAACCCCTAATTGGGCGGCTTTAGTACGATCAATTTCAATGTTTAACGTTGGATATTTAATGGACTGATTGATTTGTGCATCCCTAAAATAAGATATCGCATGCAAACGATTTACCAGCTTATTGGCATATTCGGCATTAAGCTTTTTATCTTTCCCCGTCAAGCGAATTTCAATAGGCGCAGGAGATCCTTGACTTAATATTTTATCGGTCAAATCGATCGGTTCAAAAGAAAGTTTAACTTCCGGATGCTTAGTATGGATGCGTTGGCGTAACGTATCTTTAAACACATCCATATTGGTGTGTAAATCTTTCAAGGATACTTGAAACAGTGCCTCGTTGGGCCCTGCCATAAACAAGTAAATCGGCGAAACAGAAAATTGTGAAGGGTGCATTCCCACGAAAGTAGATGTAATGCCCACATGGTCTTTACCAGCCACCCCTTCTATCTCCTTTAACACTTGTCGAGCTATTACCTCGGTCTCTTCAACACGTGTACCTTCAGTGGTACGCATGCGTAACTGAAACTGACTGGAATTAACCTTTGGAAACACGTCGCTACCAATAACGTTCATCAATAGCACAGCGCCTCCTATGATACCAAACAAATAGCATAAAGCCGCCAACTTGCTTCGCTTGAGTAAGCCATCCATCATCGCCATAAAGCGAAGCCTAAAACGCTCGAATCGGTCTATTTTTCCATTTCCATTATAATCTTCCTGCTCAGATAAAGCCTCTTTCGTTAGAACAGGTTCCTTTTTAGCATGCTTTTTCAGTAACCAATTGGCCATAACGGGCACAAAGGTCTGTGATAAAACAAAAGATGTCACCATGGAGAAGCCAATAGCTAGAGCTAGCGGTAAAAATAAAGCCCCAGGAATACCTTTCATCATAAAGGCTGGTGCGAAAATCGCCAATATAGACAGTAAGATCAATAACTTAGGCATCGCTATCTCGATACAGGCATCATAAATGGCACGTGCCTTGGACTTACCCATATCTAAATGTTGATGGATATTTTCTATCGTCACCGTACTTTCATCGACTAAAATCCCAATAGCAAGGGCCAATCCACTCAACGTCATTAAGTTTATGGTAAAGCCAAAAAGCTTTAATAAAAAGACGCCCGAAATAATAGAAATAGGAATCGTGAGAATAACAATAAAAGCAGCTCGTCGATCACCCAAGAAAAGGACAACCATCAACCCCGTTAATACAGCACCAATGACACCCTCAGTAATCAAGCTTTTCACCGAATTCAAAACATAAACAGATTGATCAAACTCATAAGACACCTCGACATCTTCGGGCAATGAATTTTGAATTTTAGGGAGGTTCTTTTTTAAATTACGTACCACATCCCAAGTTGAAGCATCGGCAGCCTTAGCAATACTCAAATAAACAGATCGTTTACCATCAATCAATGCAAATCCTTGTTCAATATCGGCACCATCAACCACCTTGGCAACATCGCCTAGCGTCAGATTTTTAACATCGCCTTTAAACAGCGGAATCTTCTCAAAATCCTTAATCGTACGAATGGTCGTATTATTAGGTGTAATGTAATTCGTTGAACCGATACGCACATTTCCAGAAGGACTAATCTGGTTGTTGAGACTCAAGGCCGCAACAATTTGATCTGATGTCAAATTGTATACCCGCATTTTAGAAGGATCGACATTAATCTCTACCGTACGTGGACTTCCCCCAAATGGTGGCGGGGATAATAAACCCGGAATCGAAGTAAATGAAGAACGCACATATACATTGGCTAACTCTTGCAGCTCATTCGCGGTGCGCGTTTTACTTTTAAGCACCAATTGCCCTATAGGCAAAGAAGAAGCATCAAAACGAACGATAAATGGTGGTTGAGATCCACGCGGAAATAAAGCCTGTACCCTAGACGTTAAAGCACTCACCTCCGCGGCGGCCTGTGCCATATCTGTCCCCTCATAATAGGTAATTTTAATCAAACTAACACCTTGCAAGTTTTTGCTTTCAATGGACTTTACACCATTTGCAAATAACAAAATAGACACGTAGTTCTTAGAAAAATAAGCTTCCATTTGGTCAGGTGTATACCCGCCAAATGGATGCGATATATAAATAACAGGCAAATCCATCTTCGGTAGAATATCTACTTTGATATCACGGACGGCGCCAATTCCGAAGAAAAGCAATCCGACCACCAACACCATGATAGAAATAGGCTTGCGCAGAGCAAAACGTATTAAATTCATAAATTATAGGTATTAAAATTCATTAATAAACAGTTCAAAATCACCTTTCGATGCGGCAACCATCAGTAGCGCTTGCCACAGGTTGGTATAGGCAATATCACGATCCATCTCTGCCCTATTAAGTAAATATTGAGCATTCGTCACGTCGATAAGTTCATTTAAACCATTGTTATATAAGGCTAACCGTTGCGTATAAGCTTGCCGTGCGGCCAGCACTTGTAGTGGTGCTTCGTTATAATTTTGCAAGGCAAAAACATAGCTTTTACGCGCACCATCCACTCGGTTGTGTATCTCCGTATCGATAGCCGACCATTCTTCCTGCAAACCATCGGTTAAAAACTGTTGTGCCTGTAGCTTCTTACTGGAAGTACCTAGTCCAGTTAAGTTAAAAACAGCGCCTACTCCCACTAGATAATTTTGTCGCGTGGGTCCAACCCCTTTAAAATAATTCTGCGAATAAGCGGCTGGATTTGTCCCATAAGTGTTTTCAAACCCTGAGGCTCGTGCTTGATAAATTCCTAAAAGATGAAAAGATGGTAAAGCCTCTTTTTTAAGGAAGGTCTCCTGCTCTTTGCTTTGTTCAATTTTACTCGTCAGGAACGCTAAACTCGGATGTACTTTTTTCGTAGCTTCCAGCTGCTCTTGCCAATCCCCATGCGGAATTTCCGCCAGAAATAACGTGTCTGTCTGCACCTGTGCATCCCGTATTCCCAAAAGGCTAATAAGCTCATTATTGCTTTGCGAAACACGGTCTTTAATTTGGTTGAGGGTTATTTTAGCCTTCGCAACCTCAGCCGCCGCCGTTGTGCCATCAACCCCTGGAAGCAAGCCACCGGCAACGCGACTATCTACATTCTGTTGAAATTGGACTAAGCGGTCTAAATTTCGCTGCTGCGTATGTTGCAGGCGCTGGCTAGCCAATAAATTTAGGTAAGCAGCAGCGATTTTCACTTGCTGCTGAAATACTTCTTGCTCATAGTTTTTCGTACGCTGCTTTGCCTCCGCATTCGCCACGCGCACTTGCTGGTCGATACGGCCAAAATTGAAAAAATTCCAGTTTACGTTGACCAGATAGAGCGCCCCGAAGGCCGCTTTCCAATTCTGCTCCTCCAAGGGTTGACCCGAGGAGGCCACGCCAAGCCCACCAAAGCCCATCGACGGTCCATTTTGCCCATTGATAGTACCATAACTTTGCTGTGCAGAAAGATTAACTTCTGGTAAATAGGCGCGCTTAGCCACTTCTATTTGCGCTGTAGAAGCTTTCACATAGCGATTTTCAGCCTTTAATTTCCCATAGTTGTTGATCCCCATTTCAATAGCCTCTTTGAGTGGCATGGTTTGCGCTTGACCATTAATCTGAGAAAATAGTCCAAGCAAGAGAATAGGATAGATTTTTGTCATGCATTAAATTTTAGCTGCAAATGTAGTGGCTCAACAAAATGAACAGCTTTTATTAATGATGTATTGAAAAAGAGAATGTCCAATTGCATTGGTCATAAATGTTACATATAATCGTTTTTTTTTAACGTTAATTTGCTTTTTCTTTACTTGTCCGCTATCGTACTCCATAACAAGACAAAACAGTAAAAAAGAAGAAAAAACGAATTAATAAAGGACAATATGAAGCGTATTTTTGAGAGTAAATGGCGTCTAGAAATCAGCTTACTGGTTCTTTCCTTTGTGCTTTTCACCCTTAATGATTGGATTTTAATATCAAGCTGGCGAGGTTTCTTTCTCGGTATCGTTTATTTTATGGTGCTATACAGTCATGCACAAATCAATCGTTTTTTACTATTACCACTGCTAACGAAAAGGCAAAAAGTTTCGCTGTATACAACGTTGAGCTTGATACTAATCCTTGTATTTACATTAATCTTGCATTACCTATCCAATTCCGATTTCTATAGGCAATGTTTTTTACACAACAATCCGATAAAAACAACGCCTAAATATCAGTTTGGTGTTATTTTAGGGTCCGCGATTTGTATTCTGGGATCTACCTTATTTTTTGAATACTATCAAAATCAACGAATAACGGCAAAAAGAGAAATCACCTCCAATATCAGTCAGATTGATTTTCTGACCAAGCAGTTGAATCCGCATTTCTTATTCAATACGCTTAATACCATTTATGGAGTGAGTTTACGCTACCCCGAAAAAACCTCCGAATTGATTCTAAAAGTTTCGGAACTATTGCGCTATCAAGTGGAGAACACCAAGAAAGAAAGAGTCGCTATAGAAAGCGAAGTAGAGTTTATTTTAAGCTATATTGAATTACAAAAGGAACGTGTAGGCTACCGTACACAAATCGATTTTAATTACGATATCGACGAACACGGCCCCTACCATATCCATCCTATGCTGTTGTTTAATTTTATTGAAAATGCATTTAAGCATGGCACCTGCAACATTGAAGATTGCTTCATACACATCACCCTTACGGTAAAGAAGGGACTTCTAACCTTATGCACGAGTAATTCGGTACCGCATAAAAAGCCAAAAATACTGTCGACACATGTCGGTATAGAAAACACGAAATCTCGTTTAGAAATGCTGTATGCAGAACGCCACAGCTTATCCATCCATGCAGAGAAAAGCCTGCATAATGTTTTACTACACATAAATTTATCTTAGTCATGATAAACCAGACATTTACCTGTCTAATTGTTGACGACGAGCCTGCCGCACATTACGTATTGTGTAACCATATTGAAAAGAATAACGCTTTGCTTTTAGTCAAGCAATGCTATAATGCACTTGAAGCGCATAACTACCTAAAAGAAAATGTTGTAGACTTAATTTTCTTAGATATTGATATGCCGGAGATTAGTGGATTGGAATTGCTTCAACTATTAAAAAATCCGCCAAAGACTATTTTAACAACAGCACATTCCGAATATGCTTTAGAAAGTTACGACTATGGTGTTGTGGACTATTTACTAAAACCCGTTTCCACCTCACGCTTTCTAAAAGCGGTAGACCGTGCACTCTCCTACACAAAAATAACCAAGGCAGAAGAAGAACCGGAAATACTAACTGTAAAAGTTGATGGCAGAATTTACGATATACTCTTAAAGCATATTTGCTATATACAAAGCTATGGCAATTATGTAAAAATCTTTACACCAACACGCAGCTACGTTGTCGCCATCACCACACAGGAAATTATGCACCTCCTGCCAGGCTCTCAGTTTGTCCGTATCCACAAGTCGTTTATTGTATCCTTAACTCGGGTTCAAAAAATTTAAGGTAATATACTAGTTCTCAAAGAAACACAATTGCCAATCGGTATTACCTACAAACGTTTATTAAAAGATCGCCTAGCCTAAAAGGAATAAAAATCAACCTTTTACCAAATGCTAATCAAAAGACCGCACCTATTGCAAGTACTTGCAATATTGCGTATTTTTGGTAAAATATTCGATTTCATGCTAAAAGAGAAAAGATTTGACTTTATCCTAAGACAATTGGAGCAAGCTGAAATGCTAACCTACGAAAGTCTGGCAACAGACTTACAAGTTTCAGCAGATACGGTACGTAGGGATATCGATTATCTTCATAATAATGGCTTACTATCAAAAGTACGTGGCGGCGCCATGCAAAGAGCTAAAAACCCATTAACTTTTCAAGATAGAAGCAACTACCTGAAACAGGAAAAAGAGATTATTGCGCTCAAAGCCCAGCAATTTATCGCTGATGGCATGACTATTTTTATGGATGGAGGCACCACGATATGTATGCTCATCAGTCAATTGGCGGCCGACAGTAAGCTACGGATCATAACGACCAATATGCAAGCAGTCCCAATCTTATCGACTTTTAAAAATATAGAACTTATTGTTTTAGGAGGAAAGTATGATGCTGAAACAGCAACAACGCTTGGAACAGAAACCTGCCTAGAAGTAAATAAATACATCGCCGATGTATACTTCATGGGCACCTGTGGTGTACACAATCAATTGGGAATAACCGCTGCCGTGCAAGAAGATGCTGACGTAAAAAGAGCGATGTTACAAAATAGTAAACAAGCAATTGCTTTAGCTAACCATGACTACCTTGGTGTAGCAAAGCCATTTAAGGTATGTACAACAGATAATATAGCTGTTTTGATTACGAATCTGGCTAGCGATGATAATGCTTTAAATGATTTTAGAAATCTAAACCTAAAGATTGTATAACACAAAGAATATCCGAGTACAAGGCACATAAAAAAGGGACTTTATCACTAAAGTCCCTTTATATTTTATAACGTTTTAATTTTGATATTTCGGAAGGATACCCCTCTCGACCAATCTTGTAAAGCGATTTTTCCCTTCGTATGTTTGCCAAACTCTGGAAAATCACGGAAATGGCTTTTCTCAATCTTATCGAACCAAGCTTTAGACTTGAAATCCATTTCAGCAGTTAAAATATCATTTAAGTAAAACTGAACCTTACCACCTTTCTGTACGATTCTTGAATTGTTCCATTCCGTACGCACTTTATTATTTGCTAAGTTTTTTTGCGGAGCAAAAGTATATAGACAACCCGAGCGTTTAGCGAAAACATCATAATCGGCATGTGCATCATCTAAAAGCTGGTACTCAGGTCCCGAATGCCAAGTGGCATTAAGCTCAGGGGTCTCCAACACGTTAATAAATACACCACTATTTCCTTCCTTCATCAGCTTCCATTGGAATTTTAATTCATAATTCTCAAATTCCTCATTCGTCACTAAATCGCCTTTCTGGCTTTCATTATCAGGGTCACAATAAATCTCTCCATTTCTAATTTGCCAAGCCGATCCCGCAGGACTACCAGCATTATAGATATGCCACTTATCAAAAGATTTCCCATCAAATAATAAGGTCCATCCTTCTTTTTGTTCTTGTTCACTCAATGTATTGGGTTCGCCTTCGGCGGATGAACAGCCGACCATTTGACCAAGCAGTAAAAAGCAAATTGCAGCTTTAAAGAGGTGCATCATTTTCATGTTGTATATTGGTTTTGTTTAATGCAATATTATGCAATATCTAAAAATATATCAAAATATATTTTTACAAACAGCTAAAACGCTGCGTTTTCACGCAAAATAAAAGAAACAGTTATTATAGGACGTAGCGGCTTCCCTAAAGATAGTTATTGTAACCAATAAAAAAGGCAAATTTCTTACAAATTAATTTTGCTCAAAACGGGCAAGCATCGTGGCTAAAGCCTCATCGCTATGCATCAATTCCCCATTTTCTAAGCACTGCTTGGTCGCCATAGCAGCCCGCTGACGCATGCTCGACTCGTAGTCGCCAATAGCCTCTTGCAAATTGGGATATTCATTAGAAGTCAAATAGTGACAAAGCTCCAGAGCGTCATACATCGCCGTATTAGCTCCTTCACCAGCAAATGGAGGCATCACATGGGCAGCATCTCCCAGCAAGGTTACATTTGCACGAGGCGACCAAAATTGGTCGAGTGGCATGTAATAAATCGGACGTGGAATAACGGGCAAAACCATATGCAGGAACAGCTCATCCCATATGGTGCTCCATCCTTTGTACTCCTGCTTGAACCAAGTAAAAACCTGCTCTCGATTATAAAAATCTAGACCACTTGCCTTCGTCCAGTCCGCTGGCAAAGGCAAGCTAACGTAGAAACCTAGGCCATCGACCTCTTTCTGGCCACCAAGGATATTCTTCCCTTTGCCAATGGCCATAATCTTCCCTCCTCCCAACAGCGCACGTAGCTTTGGGGTATCGCGTAATCCATGAGCTATATTAACCTCAATCATGGTAATACCGCTATACAACGGTTTTATTGGTGTTACATAGGGGCGCACTTTGGAGTTAGCACCATCTGCAGCAATTACTAAATCAGCATAAATAGCATCACGATCTTTAAAATACAACAACCAACCCTCGCCATGTGGCTCCATGCGTAAAAAATGATGATTCCAAGACACCGTATCCGTCTTAAGCGAAGCTAACAACAACTTACGAAGCATACCACGATCAATTTCCGGACGGTTAGTGCCAGCAGCTAAGCCTATTTCTTCTTTTGCAGCATGATCGCTAAACAAAACATCACCTTCTGCATTCACAACAACTTTGCGATCGGCCCCATGGCGAACATGCGCTTTAAAAGATTCCGTTAATCCTGCAGCCACCAAAGCTGCCCATCCCGAGTGTTCATGCATATCTAAGGGAGAGCCTTGCACACGTGTATCCTTATCTAGATCCCTCTCATACACCTTTACTGTTAGTCCGCTGCGCTGTAGAAGTCGCGCTAAAGTTAATCCGCCTGGACCAGCGCCGATAATTGCGATTTGTTTATTGCCTTGTATCATCGTATTAGCATTTTAGTTCACACAAAGCTAAGCTGCTTAATCAGCATAAAATAACGGCATTAGCCATAAAAACAGCTCCAAAAGGTCAAATCATACCGAACGCAAGATGTTACAAACATGAAATAAAATCACATTTTTTTTGCACTTTTTACTATGCTGGCATAAAGGTTGTTGTGTGCTAGCCCTAAGTCATAAAGTCAGGAAACAATTATTTATTTTGGGTCAAAACTATGTTTTTACATAGCTTTGAGGCTGTTTTTCTTCTTTTCGCAGCAGAAAAACAACTTAGTAAATAATAGAAATTTGTGACTGGATAGCGCTTTTTTACGACAGAAAATCACATTCAATTTTATCATAGTATCATGTTTATTTATACGCTTCACGATTACGTTTTAGGTGAAAAAATCATCACCGCAACTTTAAAGAAAGATCCTACTCCAAGAAGGTACACCCTACAAATTACTACGCCAGCACGTAGTTTCATCTATCTCCCTATTGGTGGTGGATTTGTTAAAATATCACGTCTATATAATGAAGAAGGAAAACTTATTCATGCTAGACACTACTCCGACGAGCTTAAAGCAGAAATTAAAGAATATAAGAAAAATTTCAGCATCCCTTATTTCCAACTATGGAAAGGACTAATATACTTCAGTGCTATAGCACTAATAGGAGGTGTAATTTTTGCGGGAAAGCTTAAGTTTGAAAATAGCCAACGTGCCAATGAAACGGCAGCGCTTACTGAAAAACTGCAACACCTTCAACCAGGACAACTATATGGTGTGAGCCTGTATACCAACCTTAAAGGCGAGAACCAATCGTTGCAAGAGGCGTGGATTAAAATCAATAAAATTGAAGGCGATACCTTATTCATCCAACGCTCTAAACAAACTCGTGAAGTTACAGGTCTGTTTGATATGAAGCAGCTAGAACCTTTAAAGCCACAAACAGACTCTGACTGGGAAAGCACTATGGAACGTGTGAATTACCCAAGCTTGAAGGCACAGTTTGAACAGAAAGATAAAAGTAGCTTCGACCTTCTTTATATCGGAGACGACAGAAGCACATATGGTGGCGTTGTATTCGCTATAAAAGGACAAGAATAAAGACAAAAAGCCAGTGGACATAAAACCACTGGCTTTTTTAAAATATCATAATTTGCGTGATTATTCCCTCTTTGTAAATTATAGACACATGCTTTGAAGGCTTCAATACAATGAAGAAAAAAGCCTCATCCAAATAAGCACAACAACCTATAATTTAATAGATTAAAAGAGCCATATACCTTCTGCCTTTACCTCCTCATCACCAAATAAACCCCTAAGGCCATCAAAACTAAACCAATAGACCGTGACATACTCATTGTACGAACAGCCATATTGAATAAACCAAAATGATCAATGGTAACAGCACAAATTATCTGTCCGGTAACGATTAAGCCAATGGAGGCCCCAACACCTAATCTTGGGGTAAGAACGGTGATCATAATAACATAGGTAGCGACGATAATACCGCCAAGATAACCCGACAGTGGAGCAGACATCAATTGCTTTGGATTAGGCAATGCTGTCCGTGAAGCAATTACAAAAACAAGCATGCCGATAAGGCCAACCAAGAAAACCATCAGCCCAGTGATAAAAGGGTGCCCTACACTCTTACTAAACGTAGCATTTGTTGCCGCCTGAATAGGAATCAATGCTCCGGTAAGCAGAGCGAGACCAAGATATATAATATCATTTTTCATACTTCACTGTTTATACTTTTATAATTCGTCACACTCCTCTTTATCAAGCCTCTATAATACCTTTTAAAATAAGCCCCGTTTTGGATATAGCGCATCAGTTCATTCCTTTTTCTTGGAAAACTTGCTCCGCATACAAATTTATGTGTAATTTTACATCTATATAAACGATATTAAATGATTATTATTTATCATTTATAATGATGAATAATTCAAAAAAGTAGACTATGCATATCAATGATTTAAAAATATTTATCGCCATTGCTGATTACGGCACTTTCACGCAAGCTGCTATAGCAACCAACACCGTGCAGTCTAATGTCTCGGCGCGAATAAAAGTATTAGAGGACTATTTTGGTGATAAGCTACTCAAACGAAGTACGCGATCGGCCGAGCTAACCCCTGCAGGCACCTCTTTCCTCAAGCTTGCCAGGGAAATACTCGGTAAATTGGAAGATTTTAAAGAATCATTAGCCGACACGACAGTCATAAAAGGACATCTAAAAATTGGTTGTCTTCAAACTACAGCAGCACTCCGTGCGCCAGCGATATTGCAGCAATTCACAGAAAGCTATCCTGAAGTAGAATTTAAACTAAAAACCGGCACTACCGCTAGTCTTATCAAAGAAGTACTGACTTATAAGCTCGATGGAGCCTTTGTTTCTGGCGAGCTTAACAATGGCGAATTAGAAGGACAAACTATTGTCTATGAGGAACTAGGTGTAGTATATGCGAAAAACTTTGGCAGCTTAGACGATTTAATAAAGGCTAACAAAACCATTAAGCTTATCGTATTCAGTAAAGGATGTACTTATCGACATATCTTGACCGAACTACTTGCCACCTATCCCGAAAAAACCATCCGCTTCATAGAAATGGATAGCTTAGAAGCTATCATACAAGCTGTCGAACAAGGCTTGGGCATTACGCTACTTCCGACAGCGCTTATCGAAAAGCAATATGCCTTTAGAAATGTGAAGACTGAATCGCCTGCCGACAAATTAGAAAAAGTACCTACTCTATTCATTAAACGCAAAGATTTTCCAATGAATAATGCCTACAAAGAGTTTTTTAGTACAATTCAAAAGGGATATGCAGAATAGGTTATTTAACTTCAAGAAAGAGCTGCTAACTTTTTACCAATAAAGACTTTATCTAGCACAGTTATATCTTTGGTTAAAGCCTCTTCATAACAATGACGCGCTTCACCCCAATCGTTATGCAATCGATGTACGTAGGCTTTAGCCATAAGAATGGTAAAAAGAAAATTAGGAGCTGCCTTCACTTCAATAGCGCCCAATGCATCTAAAATAGCATTTTTAGGCTCAAAATGGCTCGCGGCTATCAACCGATTAACTTGCTGGGCTAGTGATAGCGGTTCCAATGCTTCAAGTTGCGCGTAGAGAAATGAAATTGTTCGCCAATCGGTATCGGCATACGAAAGTGCACTGCAATGGAGTGAAGAGATTAGGGCTTCAAGATAGTATTTTGTCAAGGAATGACCATAGATCTTGGCTTGCTCCAGATAATAATATCCCGTCTTCATAAGTTGAGGTTCATAAAGCTTCCTATCCTGTTCCGCCAAATCTACCCAATGGCTTTCACTATCTACACGAGCTGGAAATCGTGCCGCTGTAAAAAACTGTAAAGCCAGTAAAGCATTAAGCTCTACATGCTTTGGATAGGTACCATGCAACAGCTTGGCCAAGCGCATAGCCTCGAAACATAAATCAAATTCGATAGCCACTTTCTGATTCGAACTTTTGTATCCCTCATTAAACAGGAGATACAAGACCTTTAATAGATAAGCAATATCCTCCTCCTTCTGATGAATAGCAAAGCGTCTATAACCTACTGCATATTTTTTGATATAATCTTTCGAACGAGATAGCATCTTTTTAATTGTCTCCTCCTTACTTAGTAGAGCCTTAGCCACTTCCTTACGACTAAAGCCACACAGAAAGTATAAGGTAACTGCCAACTTCGTCTTTTCGCCATAAGGTAGCCTAGCGAAGAAGAAGAGTAAATACAACAGATCATCCTCGGCCTCTTCTTCATTCCAAGCCAGGTTTAAATCTTGGCCTTCAGCCAATGCGGATAAATGCTTCTGGTGTGTAGCACTTTTCTTTAAGCCATTCAATAACTTTCTTTGCGCCACCTGATAAAGCCAAGCGAATTGGTCTGCCGGTAGGTTTCCAAATTTCCAAGTACGCAGTGCTGCTTCAAAAGCCTCTTGTATGGCATCTAAGACTGCATCTAGCAGGTTATACCCATATTTCGCCGTCAGATAAGCAACCATCTTCCCATAATAGATTCTGAAAAGATGGTCAGTAAGCCTTTGCATGTTACCAGTATGGCCAGCGTTAGGCATCAGCATCAATAATCTCGCGAACCTCTAAACGAGCTCCTCGTTTTAGATCGGGACAACCTTTTGCCAGTGCAGCAGCCTCTTCCAATGAATTGGCCAACAAAAAGTAGTAACCACTAATGCATTCTTTCGACTCTACAAAAGGTCCGTCGGTCAACACATCTCCATGCAAGGTCACCCCATTTCCGTCTAAAGGATTTCCTCCCTTAAAATTTCCCTGCTCGACTAATGTTTCTACCCATTGAATGTGTTCTTGGATATCAGCATGCATCTCTTCGGCAGATAATTCAGCATAATGGGCACTTTCGCGGATTAGTAATAAAAACTCTTTCATAATGCTACTTCTTTAAGTTTACGTTCTATTTTAAGTATAGACAATCAGGCTTCTACTTTTGGGGACAATTATTTTGCATGCAACGGCAAAATTTAAATAGCGTCGTTAAATTACTAAAAAAAATAGATACGCTTATTGAAATCCTTTTACCCCTAAGCTGGACAAATCTTGCATCAAGTAATCTGAATTTTTATAAAGTATAGCAGAAAAGCCCAATTGCTCAGCAGCTTTCACATTGTCGCTATTATCGTCGATAAAAATACATTCCTGCGCCAGCAGGTTATAGCGTTTCAGCAAAAGTTCATAAATAGACTTATCGGGCTTAACGAGTCCTTCATCTCCCGAAACAACGATATCATCAAAGAGCTGAACAAAATCAAACCTGTCCATCAGTATTGGAAACGTTTCTGCCGACCAATTTGTAAGTCCATAAACCGCATAATTTTGCTTCAATTGCGGTAATAGCGTAACTGTTTCCGCAATTTTCTCTTTCAACATTTTTGGCCAACCTTCCCAAAAAAGACGAATTTCCTTTTGAAACGCAGGATATTGTTTCTCCAATAGCGCTATACCATCGGCAAAGCTACGTCCTCTATCCTGCTCTAAATTCCATGCTGTAGAACAGACCTCATGAAGAAACCATTCCATTTTTTCGGTATCCGAAAATACATCAGCATAAAGATATCGTGGATTCCAGTCCACTAAGACACCTCCAAAATCAAAGATTATTGCTTTAATCATACTATCAGCTGTTTAACCTGCGATTTCTACGTAATTTCCTTCAGGATCCAGCACCACACTTTCATAGTAGCCATCTCCCGTGCGACGCGGCTCGCTAGCAATCGTATAACCATCGGCACGTAAGCGCTCTGTCAAGCGATCAACGGCTTCATCGTTCCCTACAGAAATTGCAAAATGTGCAAGACCTTTGCTAAAGCCTCGTTTTGTAGGCTCCTCGCTAATATCAGCGCGATGCATCAGCTCTAAGCGTGTTTTCCCTTCTCCAAAGGATAAAAAGTAGGATGTAAATCCAGTACGTGCATTTGTGTACTTCTCATTGCTTGTCAAATCAAAATAAGTCAGGTAAAAATTGCGCATTCCTTCTAGGTCATCGACCCAAACACCAAGATGTTCTATTGTCATATTGTTCTATTTTAAAATAATTCATATGCAAATATATGCAACTTTGCATATATTTGCATATTAATTTACTAAACAACGTAATTTAATTGCAAAACGCAGACATTCATACATGATTACACAACACACAAAAAAAGCTAAACTAGCTACTCAATTTATCTTCTTAGTATGCGGATTAGGTATCTCCAGCTGGGCACCTATGGTTCCTTACGTAAAAGAAAGATTAAACATTAACGAAGCAGAATTAGGCTTGCTTCTTTTATTTTTAGGCTTAGGCGCTATCATCATGATGCCCATCACGGGCTTACTTGCCAAACGCTATGGCAATCGGATAATCATTCTCTGCGCAACAGCCATCATTGCGCTCTGTCTTCCCTTGTTACTTATCATCCCTACGGCACCGATGATGGCTTTAGCCATCTTTATATTTGGCGCTGGAATTGGAACGATAGATGTAGCGATGAACTCGCACGGTATTATTGTGCAAAATGAATACGGCAGGCCTATTATGTCATCCTTACATGGTTTATTCAGCTTAGGTGGGCTTTTTGGTTCGCTGGGTTTAGGTTTCCTCATCAAGATGGGACTTCAGCCTCAAATAGCCGCGATCACCATTTCCATTTTACTTTGCGTTATTGTATTGACTCAGTACAAACATCTTTTCAACGCTGCGCAAGAACATAATTTTCAATTACCTAAGGAAGATGATAAACAAGCCACAACATCCAACAAAAAGCTCCTATTCAATGGTGCGGTTCTCTTTCTAGGTTTACTTTGTTTTGCAAGTTTTCTTTCTGAAGGAGCTATGCTAGATTGGAGCGCTGTGTTTTTGAAAGATCTTAAAAACATAAGTCCTGAATTTGCTGGTGCTGGTTATGCCACTTTCTCTATAGCTATGGCTACGATGCGCTTGCTGGGTGACCGTTTGGTAGAAAAATTAGACGGTAAGGTTATCGTAATCGGAGGAAGCTTATTAGCCGCTCTAGGCCTTGCTGTTATGGTCTACAGTAGCGCTATGGTATTTGTACTACTGGGTTTTCTCTTGCTAGGTATTGGCTCCGCGAATATCGTCCCTATCTTCTTTAGTGATGCTGGAAAGCTCAAATCTATCCCTACATCGGTAAGTATACCGGCACTATCTACTATGGGCTATGCCGGTCAGCTCATGGGGCCAGCCATCTTAGGATTTATCGCACACCAACTGAACCTAGAGAGCGCCTTTCTATTTGCGGCAAGCTTAATGCTGATGATTGCCATTCTATACGCCAGAAGGAAGTAAATGCTTCTAAAAAATACAAGCGGGCTTTCATTCAAGCCCGCTTGTATTAAATTTACTTGCCAAATCATATTATATCAAAAAGCGTCGCAAAGAGAAATCTAGCGACGCTATATTTAAAACAAACAACGAACACACCTAGTTTCAATAATTACATAACTAAAAGATTATTAATAAATTAAAAACACCCATCGTTAACAAAACTTTTAGCAGTATACAAACTAATACAAACAAGCCTACCAATAACACTACGGCCAATAAAACCTGCCTTCTAAATAAATAATTTGTTGTCGGATTGGCGAAATACCTAGGTTTATGGACATACTACCCTCTTTTAGGTATTTTTTCCAGGCCATTATAAATTTAAACAGATTGAAAGAGGCCGTGCTACGGCCTAAATTTTACGTTCGAGAAAAGATGGAAATAAACCCATCGCTAATTTACGATTAACAAATAGCCACATTTGCCCCTCTACTATTACAGGCCAGTTTTTTTATGAAATAACCGACCACAATTTCAAACTACGTTTCAAACATTCAAGAACATGATTTGCTGGTCATCGAAAAGTTTGCTATTTTTAAGCTGCTTAAGAATAAAAACACGAACCAATTTATTGACCAACGTCTATACCCTTTCATGGCTATAACGCTGTCTTAATATTGCGGTCGGTAAGGATAACGAAAAGTAAAGCGCGTGTTCTATGTTCTAGATGAAAAACACTCTTGCCCAAAGCTTGCAAGATTTCTCTACATACGTTACCCTTTTTCTCTATTTTATATGGGCGATGAATAAATATCTTAATGTGTTTGGATTAATCGTCTTGATGGGAAGGTAGCGTTCGTAATGGATAATAGCTTTTCTAATTGCTTAAGTCAAATATACAAAATTAACTTATAAGTACCAAATATTTGGTACATAAATTTTACACATGTTAACTATCTTTGAAACTAACCCAATATATCGTATAGATTATGAATTAATCACTAACGTACAGAAGTTTAGAGAAGGGCGCGGCTGGTCTCAAAGAGTATTAAGTAAAAAAATGGGGCTCGCTGAGGCATTTGTAGGTAAATGTGAATCTTTAGACCAACCTGAAAAATATAATCTACGACACATTGGAATACTAAAAGGCATTTTCGGTTTCAAAAGCTTAGATGATTTTTTTCCTAACGATATTCCTAAGGATGAACAAATTATTATAAGATATAAAAAAGTACCAAAGAAGAAAGCAGATGGTTCACTTTCAAAATTAATGGATAATGAAGTTTTATACTTAACTTCTACTGACGAGTAAGATGCAAAAGATAGATTAACCTAGGTAATTAAAATATCACTAACCTACAAACGGAATCCAATTATAATGATTTAATAAGCTAGGAAAAAGCAGAAATAGGAAAAACATAATAAAAGCAGTTATAACCACAAGACCTAATGAATCTGCATTTACAACACTATGATTTGGATTACCGGCCCTAACATGAGAACTAGTTACGACTTAAAAATTATATATTGGAACGATGTTACAAAAAAACACGACTATCCATACTAGCCAATTAACTGTATCATTATTGTTTACATATTTGTAAGCTATTTTAAATAATAATGCAGAATAAATTGAGTAAATAAGCGTTTGTATAATTACATTTAAAATTACTGCTTTCAGATAAGTTGTTTTACTAGAATCTCTTTGTTGAATAGTGTCGCCAATAACACCTCCCATTATTAGCGGAAACCCATATATTAATATAGCCAAGTAAGCCAAACCGATTAATTTTAATAATAATATGAACATAAGATAAAAACTAAATTTAATTACAACAAAACCACCAAAAGTCAAACTGCATACTAGACTATGATAACAATACAAAAAACATGTTACTTAACATTTAAAGAAATAAAAATCTCTTCTCCCCCCCCACTATTTTAAGAACCAGATATTAAGGTACTCGTTAATTTTGAAAACCTTAGCAAGCCCCCCTCTAGTTTTTTCAAAGATATATAACCAATAAATCTTAGCCTTACGGAAAACCACAATAACTTTGATAAACCAAAGTATACATTCGTATAATACTTAACTAAAATCCGTTCTCATGAGAAATTTAACATACATGTTCGTAGCGGGGATACTATTACTTTCTAGTTGCACAAACGAAAATTCAACAAAGTCGACAGATACATCTATTGAAAGAAGTAGTACGAATTATACAGGAACGATAACAAATGCAAAACCCGTTGACTACATAATTTCTGAACCGAAAGTTTATACAACACCAAATAGAACTTTGTATAGAGCCAATGTAATCATAAAAGGAAACGATGGTTTAGACGATGAACTTAATAAAAAGCTCCTACTCTATATTTACGATTCAATTAAAAATACCAGTTCTGAGCCAAATGCTGTTGGCTTATTCCTGTTTCAAACAGAAGAGCACAGTAAAAGCGGTATGGGGCAATGGGTTGCCAAACTTTCAAAAGCGAAAGTAGACCTAGAACCAACTGTAGATATCCAACATTTTAAACCAAAATCTGTAAGTAATGAGATTGCAGCGTACGACAAATCTCTTACACTTGATCAGCGAAAGCTTATTTTTAAAGAAGCTATTGTGGCAGAAGATAAAGCTACCATCCTAGCTGATAAAAAATATCCCTTATCCGTAAGGAATAATTTTGACAAGAATGAAAATTTGCGAAATCAGTTAATGAAAAAATATAGAAACGAAGTTAAAAAGAAGCATAAACTAACCGAGAAAACACTAAAAGCCATTTCATCAGAAGGTTTGGAATATAATTGGCCAATGCTTCCCATGCTAAAAGATTTCTAGTATTTTTCTTCCTTAAATAAAACCTGAAGAGTATCCGCTTTACCAATTTAAAAACAGCAGCCATTAATAAACATACGGTTCCATTAAATGACGAGATATTCTTGAGTCAAAACTTCTAAAGAATCAAATAGCACGCTTTAAAATAAATGAGGTTATTATAGTATAATTAATCATTGAATTACAACAATAAATTAAGTAACTTTAGTTAAAGCCATTATGACCTACAGCCAAGAATAATATAAAGATGATTTTTATGAATTTATTTACGAAGACTAGATGTAAATCATAAATGATGTAAAATTTGATAAGTTTTTATCTATGTCAACTATCCTTGAAACTAACCCTATATATCGTATAGATTATGAATTAATCACTAACGTTCAGAAGTTTAGAGAAGAGCGCGGCTGGTCTCAAAGAGTATTAAGCAAAAAAATGGGGCTCGCTGAGGCATTTGTAGGTAAATGTGAATCTTTAGATCAACCTGAAAAACACAATCTACGACACATTGGAATACTAAAAGGCATTTTCGGTTTCAAAAGCTTAGATGATTTTTTTTCCTAACGATATTCCTAAGGATGAACAAATTATTGTAAGATATAAAAAAGTACCAAAGAAGAAAGCAGATGGTTCACTTTCAAAATTAATGGATAATGAAGTTTTGGAGATTATCATAGTTAATGATGAAATTAACGACTAGTTATAAAAATACTATCAAACTCCTCTACTCCGACATACATTAGGCAAACGAGCAAGGCGAAAAATTCGACTCCTCAAGAGTCGCGTATCCCCTACTAACCATACGATTCTATAAACATATCAATCCTCCGGATTGAAGGCATTCAAGATAATCCCTAAATATTGAAGACGAAGTCCAACAAAGCAAAATCATACAAACCAATAACATCTTCCCACTAACCATGCAATTCTAGAAACGTGCAAACCCTCCGGATTGATTATCCTATATCAAGGCACACCATGATCAAGAAGAACTTCGTTAATCATTACCCCAGCGGGGTAATATGTGTATAGAGAAAGAATTGTTTTGTAAATCGCCCCCAGCGGGGTCGCATATGGTGCGCTAAAAAAAACACTGCAATAGCC
This sequence comes from Sphingobacterium sp. MYb382, assembly GCF_037572665.1. Classification (NCBI taxonomy): domain Bacteria; kingdom Pseudomonadati; phylum Bacteroidota; class Sphingobacteriia; order Sphingobacteriales; family Sphingobacteriaceae; genus Sphingobacterium; species Sphingobacterium sp. MYb382. The sequence goes on along the minus strand of NZ_JBBGZT010000011.1, from coordinate 115,906 downwards.
TTTAGTAACTGCTAAAGGCTATTGCAGTGTCTAAAATAAATTTCATTCCTCTCAAACCTTTTCGAATTCAACATCAATACGAGAAACATCATAAACAGTTACATCCAATACTTTGAATTTTTCAGGATTGAAAATAGCAAGATTATAACCATCACTATAAAGGGAACTTCTAAACTCTATTCCATCAATATCCATTGATTTAATTAGTTCAGAAAGATATTGTGTTGGTAAATATTCCAAATCACTATCACTTTTTCGCTTAGGTCTTGACAATTCTTCTTCTAGTTTTTGAATAAAGGAACTATGTAAAAGGACCTCTTCCAATTGCTCCAGCTCAGCGAGCCTAAAAATATCATAAGTATCGCTACTTAAGTTGATTATTCTAATATTGTGCTCCAACCTAAAAGTAGCAATTGACACAAAATCAAATAAGCTAGCCCTAGTTTCATAAATGGTAGTTTTAATATCGGAAGAAAGATACAGGTACGATATTCCCTCCGGATTAGCCCTACCTCCCTTAACCTTATCTCCTGGAGGATTACCCATTTCATTCAATTTAAAACCAGATTTATCAGTACTAATTCTAGCACGGTAAAACTTCTTACCTCTAGGCACTTCCTTTATAAAATAACCAAATAAGGTTTTCAGCCTATCTAAATCAGGGGCATTGACGAAATGGAATCTATTTATGGTTTTAATTTCGGCAGAAAACTTATCCCAAGTAGTGTTTAAAGGCTCAATTATGACTTTAGTTAAATCATCATTCAAAAACTTAAGGGATACAGGATTATTCAGAATCAATTCATAATCAAAGACATCATCAACAACAATATCTTCAATCAACTGTTTAATGGCGTCAATTTGAATAACAAGAGAAGAAAAAACTTTATTAGGAAAATCTTCAACAATACAAACCGTTAAGTCATTACCTTGCTTAAAATCTACTATGTATAAATCCAATATAGATCTAAAAAATATAGCTAATTCAGATGGATCATAAACACTAATCTCAACCGAATTACAGTAATCACAATTACCTATTGACCTTCCATTGATAATAATTTCACCTAGATAACTACTCGAAAAGCAATTGACACAGCACCTCATAATTAAATTCCTTAAATAAGGCCTTGTACAAGTTCAATATGATGCATAATAGAAAGTTTTTTTACACTACCTAACCCGGGAAATGAACCTTTTTGATGGAGTAGCCTAAAAGAATCAAGTGCTAGACTATTTAACCTTAACTGATCTGCAAATTGAACCAACTTCGTCAAAGCCTCTGCAAATTTACCTGCAACATCTAATCTATCATCATTTGTATCAGACACAAAATGGCGAATTCGTATTTCATCTTGCCCCTTTTCGCAATAAGTCAGATGAATAACAACAGCTTTAGGTAGCATTCCCCCTTCAACCCAACTATCTCCTATAGTCTGATAATCTGAAAAAGCAGAGAATCCATCTTCTTGAAAAAAGAAAGCATCACTAGAAAAAGATTCATCTATTTCATTAGCGTAATCTGCGTTAACGCGTTGCTTCAGAAAATAATCACCTAAAATACCGACGCTAATACTGTTAAACTTTCGTCTTAAAGCAAATACATGATTGATATGAATTGTACTGTACAAACAATTCGTTTCTTTTGTATAGGTACTTAACTCCTCTATCTTCCTCACAGGAGACATATGAACTAAGGAGTATCCCGTATCATTAAATCCTTCTCGAGCGGCTATCTTTTGCAGAAGTGCTACATCACTATCTCCATTGATTAAAAAAGTGGGAATAATATTATCAATTCCCAACTTATCTTGTTCCTTGATAAAATAAATTATTTCCTCAAACTTCCCTATTAATTCACCGACTTGAGGATTAATTATCAGTTGTATTTTAACATTTCTTGGATAAAGTATGCTGAGTGCAGTAGCTATCGTCTTTAGCCCCTGTTTAACGGGTTCTATAATCGGGATTATTTTATCAGAGAGTAAAGATAATGCAGCCAACTCACGTAACGCAATTAGTTCAAACTGCTTACCACGAAGGTAAGGGAAATACATAATCTACTTACTAAAGGTTCTTATTCAGGTTGTTAATAAGAGTAAGATACGATTTTTTATTGAATTGAGATTGATAGAATGAAAAATTTAAATAACTCGGTAGAACTGCTTCTCCAAGGTATATGTTAGTAGCTAAATCAATACGATTCTTAAGAACTTGGCAATAGATATTTTGCACATCGCTAGGAACTAATGCTTGTAGAATTTCTAAACAGGCTCTATAATAATTTACGGGATTAACGTCAGGTAAAAATCCAACCAACTGCTGCACTAATTTAGTGTATTCAGGCTTCCGTAACGATGCTATCATAAAAGTAACATCTAAATTCGATCTCATTATTTTAGCCTCACGAGACTCTATTACAGCTCCATCTTCGGTATATGTTAAAACACCAACATATTCAGGTAGAATGTTTAAATACTTTGCGACTAAAGAACTATGCGTAAACAGATAAACTTCAGTAAAAGCCTTGTAATAATCATTCAATTGGTTCAGCAAGCGCTCTGGATTATCTAATTCGGTTTTAATTTCGAATACTTTGTTTGTACCATTCACTAATACAGCATCAGCAATAGATTGACCAACTCGAAACTCATTAAGCAAAATTGCATCGTCTAAAGCATAATTCTTTAGAACATAATCGTTTAGCAGCTTATTTTTATAAATGTATTCGTGACGATATTGCTGTTCTAGAATTTGATACGCGAATGAAATCAAATCAGCTAGACTTTTAGGCTTAGTTTCCTCCAATTTATCCCAATCTACATATTTTTTCATTCGACGTATATATGCCGATTGATTAGAGGTATTGCCCAACTTTTTGAATGCAGCATGGGAAACCATGGAAGCTAATTCACGCAGTTGTGGTTTGCCATATGTAGCGCTAGATTGCATAAGACAAATTTAGAAACTTATCAGGACTTAACGAAAACAGATTAAGTGAAATTCTTTATCACTTTTTAAAATATAAGGCATAAAAAAAGGGATCTAGATAATGGAAGCATCTAAATCCCTAATTAAACACTGATGAGAATCAATGTTCGCGGAGAGGGAGGGATTCGAACCCTCGGTACGGTCATCCCGTACACAGACTTTCCAGGTCTGCTCATTCAACCACTCTGACACCTCTCCGTTGCTGTGGGGCAAAGATAGTAGATTTATCAACAAAATCAACAGTGTTTTTTCACTTTTTAAGACAAAAAGAAAGAAGAAAAATGTAAGTTCTTTATTCCCTGCGCAAAAGAATAAAAGTACTGTACCAACTAACTTATTTTTTACTTACATTTAGGTACTAAAACAAGGTTTTTACGGCATGAAAAGAGTCCTTTCTATAGATGGTGGCGGTATTCGGGGCATTATACCAGCTATGTTTTTAACCGCATTGGAAGAAAAAATACAGCAAGCGACCAAAAATCCTGAAGCCCATATATCAGATTACTTTGATTTCTTTGCGGGTACAAGTACTGGTGGAATATTGGTATCCCTCCTCTTGTGTCCCGATGATAACGACCCGAAGAAGCCTAAGTATACGGCCAAGGAGGCGTTAAACATATATTTGGAGCACGGTGTGTCCATCTTTTCAGCTAGTGCTATGCGTCGTTTTTTCAGCCGCTTTGGTCTAGTCAGCGAGCTTTATAACGAAAGCGCCATCAACCAAGTCCTCAACGATTATCTAGGCGAACGCAAACTAAGCGAGTTGCGTAAGCCATGCATCATCACTGCCTACAACATAGAGCTTCGTAAAAACCACCTCTTTAGGCAACAGAAAGCAATATCCCATGGCGCACAGCGTGACTTCCTACTGCGCGATGTATGTCGAGCTACCGCTGCCGCACCAACCTATTTTTCTGTAGCAGAAATTTTCTCGCTCTCCGGTACGCGATACCCATTGGTCGATGGAGGCGTGTTTGCTCACAATCCGGCATTATCAGCCCTACTAGAGGTCATAAAAACATTCAATACCTATAAGATACATGACATATGGATACTTTCTTTAGGGACAGGTATATCCAAAATATCCTACAATTATGAAGACTTTAAGAAAAAATGGGCCATATCAATTGGCCCAGCCTTGGTCGACATTATGGGAAGCAGCTCGGCAGAGAGCATCGACTATTACTTGAAGCAGTTATTCCGTTCGGTAGGTAAATCCAACAATTATATCCGTATTGAGCCCGGAAATTTAGCCTCTATCAATCCGTCGATGGACGCAGCGAGCCCGCACAACATCCAAAAAATAGTCGCCTTAACAGACAGACTTATAAGCGATAACGAAAATCAGTTAAACCAGATTGTAGACGACCTGATTCACGATAAAAAAAATAGTCGTGAACGCTCGGTATGGAACTTTTTGAAGAATTAATCTTAAATCTTACATTTACCGACAAATTATAATTATATGGCACTAAATTACGTCTGGGTTTCCTTTTTCCTAATCACATTTTTCGTTGCGCTAGTCAAGCTTATTGGTGGCGATACGGAAGTTTTCCAAAATATTGTGAACTCCCTTTTTGAAGGAGCTGCCAATGGTGCCACGATCTCCTTAGGGCTAATAGGGATGATGACCTTCGCCTTAGGTATTATGAAAATTGGTGAAAAAGGAGGCATGATTAATATATTTGCCAAAGCAGTAGGCCCATTCTTCAACAAGCTGTTTCCAGAGATTCCTAAGAACCACCCTGCATTGGGTTCCATCTTGATGAACTTCTCCGCAAATGCATTAGGCCTAGACAACGCTGCTACGCCATTAGGGCTGAAAGCAATGAAAGAGCTACAGGAACTTAACCCGCAGAAGGACACAGCCTCCAACGCGCAGATTATGTTCATCGTTTTGAACGCTTCAAGCTTGACGCTTCTGCCAATCTCCATCATGGCCTATCGCCAAGAAGCCGGAGCAGCACAACCATCAGATATCTTTTTACCAATTCTGATTGCGACCTTCTTCTCTACCCTAGCGGCATTAATCTTAGTATCCATATACCAAAAAATCAACCTTTTCAATAAAACAATCTTAGCCTACTTAGGCGGATTAGTCGTATTGGTAGGCTGTGCTTTATATTACTTCACGACCTTAAACCAAGAGGAAATCGGTGTTATTTCGCGTGTGTTTGGGAACCTTGTACTCTTCACCCTCTTCACATCTTTCATAGGACTAGCCTTAATTCGAAAGATAAATGTTTATGATGCTTTTATTGAGGGAGCAAAAGAAGGTTTTGACGTGGCTGTGAAAATCATCCCCTATTTAGTAGCTATCTTAGTTGGTATCGCTGTGTTTCGTGCTTCGGGCACGATGGACTATATCGTAAATGGTATTGCTTATCTTATAAAATTGATGGGTATAGATACAGGCTTTGTGGAAGCACTACCTGTAGCCTTTATGAAACCATTAAGTGGTTCTGGTGCACGTGGATTGATGGTGGAGCTGATGGCAACAAAAGGACCTGACGACTTCGCATCGCGTGTAGCTTGTGTTATCCAAGGATCAACAGAGACCACTTTTTATGTGCTAGCGGTATACTTTGGGTCTGTAGCTATCAAAAAAACAAGACATGCCCTACCGTGTGCCTTGCTTGCTGAATTGGTTGGTGTTATCGCTGCTATTATCGTTTCTTATATTTTCTTTGGTTAATTCAACATTTTAAAAGATGAAAAAAACAATTGCATTAATTGCCCACGACGGAAAAAAGGCAGACATGGTCGCCTTTGTTAAAGATCACTTAGAAGAATTAAAACAAGCAAATATTATCGCGACAGGCACTACTGGCACCTATGTTCAAAAGACAGGATTAGAAGTAGAATTAAAATTAAGCGGGCCTAAAGGTGGTGATGCACAGATTGCAGCCTTAACAGCAGAAGGGAAAGTAGATGGTATTATTTTCTTCCGCGATCCGCTAGGGAAACATGTTCATGAACCCGATATTCAAATGCTAATGCGCATTTCAGACTTATATAATGTACCTTTAGCAACCAACCCTGCTACAGGTGCATTAATCATCAGTGGTTTATTATAAAACGTAAATATGGCAAATCAAGTAAGCGTAAGCATAGGACGCGAACGATACGAAACAACAATCAAGGTTCAACAGCATGTAATTGTAGCTGATGAGCCGCTAGATGCTGGAGGCACCGACTTAGGGCCTTCACCAAAAGAGCTATTGTTATCCTCACTAGGTACATGCAAGGCCATCACGGTTCGCATGTATGCCGACCGTAAAGGATGGCCGCTCGAGGGGCTATCTATTGATTTAACATACCTTGATAAAAGTGATGGCGAGCCCAACACAAACTACATACATTGTGAAATTAAGCTTATTGGAGACCTTGATGCTGAGCAACGTAAGCGCTTAGCTTTGATAGCCGACAAGTGTCCTGTTCACAAGATACTCAGCAATCCAATTGTTGTCGAAAGCAATTTTAGCTAGTGCTTAAGCGATATAATTGTATATTTGCCGACATTTTAATTTGCAAGGTATGTCTTCAAACATAAAAGATGAGGTAAACAACCTCTTTCAAGCGTTTAATCGTGAAGAATGGAAAAGCTTAAATGGACAATTCTCTTATGATTTGATTCAGAGCGACCTAGACCATCTTCATGCCTTAAACGAACCTTTGACGATTGAAGAGATAGCGGATGTTTACTTCCCGCTAGCTCACCTCTTGAATATCATGATTCAAGAGACACAAGACGTGCATGTAAATGTAAATGGCTTCTTAAACAAGCATACCCAAAAGCTTCCCTTCATTATCGGGATTGCTGGCTCTGTAGCCGTAGGTAAAAGCACCACAGCGCGTGTACTTCAAAAAGTACTATCTATGCTGCCGGGCAAGCCGAAAGTTGATTTGGTTACGACAGATGGTTTTCTATACCCAAATCAAGTATTGATTGACCGCGGCATGCTGAACCGTAAAGGATTCCCGGAGAGCTACGACACCAAACGCCTATTGAGCTTCCTTTCGGCCATGAAGTCTGGAGAAGAGAGCTACGAAGTGCCTGTATACTCCCATGTAGAGTATGATATTATGCGCGATAAAACGCAGCTAGTGGCCAAGCCTGACATCCTTATTGTGGAAGGTATAAACGTATTGCAGGTAAACTCGGTGGTCGGAAATAATGTGTTCGTTTCAGACTATTTCAATTACTCCATCTATGTGGATGCTGCCGAGCATGATATCCGCAATTGGTATATCGACAGGTTTGAATCACTACGCGCAACATCTTTCCAGAAGCCGGACTCTTATTTCCATCGCTTCGCGGATATGAATCCTGACGAAAGTAAAGCAATGGCCACGAACATCTGGAATGAAATCAATAAGCCCAATCTAGACCGTAATATCTTGCCTACACGTTATAGAGCCGATCTTATCCTTGAAAAAGGATCGCATCACTTTGTGAAAAAGGTAAAAGTTAAGAAGGTTTAGCCGTTAGCATGTAATCATGCTCCCGCTTAAATTTAAGGACCTCCCGAAACACTTCATTCATCAAGCTACGGTGTAGCTTGCTGCTGTTGCTCGTGGCGTGCAGGTCAAGCTGATATTTGACAAAGTCTTTGCCGATATCCATCACTTTTAGGTCCATGTTATCTTCTCCGGTCAATTGCGGATGATTACGCATAGTCTCCCGAATACGCTCTTCCAATTTCTCAACCTGCATAGCTGTCTGTAGAGGCAGCTCAAAGCGTACGGAAAAGAAACGCGAAGGATGCGCCGATAAGTTGGTTACGGGTGTCGTAAAGATTAAATTATTGGGTACGGTGATAAGATCCTCATCTTCATCCTGAATGATAAGGCTCGAAAAGGTAATATCAAGAATACGTCCCTTCACCTCTCCTATTTTCACGCGGTCACCTACGGAGAAATCCTCGGAGAACATGATGAAAAGGCCAGATATCATATTCGTTAGGTACTCCCGGAAGGTAACAGCAATAGCCATCGCTACAAAAGTTAAACTCGTCAAGAACTCTAGCGGTTTAATCCCTAAGGCGAGCATCATAGCTATAATAAACATGATTGTATTCAGTACTGCTGTTAATCGGCTAATACCCAACACGAAATTACCACGCACATTCTTCGTACCATGACGCGTACGATACAAAGAGATAAGAATATAACGCCCGAGGGAGAAAATAATACTCGAAGCCAAAAATAGAGCCGCGGCATCCGTCACCTTGTCAAAGCGTGGATATTTGAGGTAAAAATCATCAGCATACCAAAAGCTAGCATAAAGACCAAGTAAAGCAACGACCTTTGCCGCAAACTGTATAGCAGCCTCCCATTTAAAGTTTTTCTCCTCCATTATCCCTTTTTAATAACCTAAAATATCAATTTTATCTAGCACCAGCAAGACTATAATATAAGAAGAATAATCCAACAAAACAAGACCTATGTGTAACCCACAGTTAAATGAAGCATCTACTTAAAGGAATATCATCCAGACCTTAGGCTGCTGAATCCTTCATTTTGAGAACTAAAGCCTATTTTAAAACACCTATGGTAGCATTATATGAAAAAAAATAGCGAACAAAATACGTTCTACAATTCGAAAATCGCCAAAATTAGTTAACTTAGCGGGCTTAAATGTGCTAGATACATAACAATATGGAAACAACATTTGATTTTGAAAAACCGATTGCAGATTTGCAAACACAGATAGAGAAAGTATTGCAGGTTCAGGAGAAAACAAAAGTAGACATGAGTGCTACTGTTAACGAACTGAAAGGCAAGCTTGAGCAAACAAAAACGGATATTTACGGCAACTTAACAGGTTGGCAAAAGGTACAGATGTCTCGTCACGCTGAGCGTCCACAAACATTTGATTATATCGATTTAATCTGTGATGAGTTTATTGAGCTTCACGGTGATCGTACTGTAGCAGATGATAAAGCTATTATTGGCGGTATCGCTTCTATTGGTGGTCAGTCGGTCATGGTAATTGGTCATCAGAAAGGTAAAAATACAAAAGAGCGTCAGTACCGCAATTTCGGTATGGCGAATCCAGAAGGCTATCGTAAAGCTTTACGCTTGATGAAAATGGCAGAAAAATTTGGCAAACCTGTTGTTACCTTAATCGACACGATGGGTGCATACCCAGGTTTAGAGGCTGAAGAAAGAGGCCAAGCAGAGGCTATTGCACGTAATCTACTGGAAATGTCTGTATTGAAAGTTCCTGTTATCTGTATCGTTATCGGTGAAGGTGCTTCTGGTGGTGCTATTGGTATTGGTGTAGGTGACCGTGTTTACATGCTGCAAAACACATGGTATTCAGTAATCTCTCCTGAGTCATGTTCTTCTATCTTATACAGAAGTTGGGATCACAAAGAAAAAGCTGCTGACGCCTTGAAATTGACAGCAGAAGACATGTTAGGCAATAAATTGATTGACGGTATCATTCAAGAGCCAATTGGTGGTGCACATCAAGACCCACAAGCAACGGCTGAGAATTTGAAAGCAAGAATTATTGCTGACATTATCGAGCTAAGCTTAAAAGACGAAGAGACTTTAGTAAACGAACGTATTGAGAAGTTCAGTAATATGGGTGTAGTTATTGAATAAATAACCACCTTCTATTAAAAATAATTATAAAAAGAAAGAGCGATAAATTAAATTTATTGCTCTTTCTTTTTGCCTTTGTTTCGCATTCCGCCGACTTAGTAGCGGAATGGATAGTTACGCATAAATTCAAATTTATAATCTGTATTACGCTGTATGGTATCAATTAGTGCAGAAAGTAAATCCTGTCCTTTTTTATTCTGGAACATATCGTCGTGCATTAAAAGAATAACATTATTAGGCTCCATCGAGCTTTTGTTATTCATATAATTGCGTATACGGTTGTAAATCTCTCCTACCGACTGCAAAGGTTTCCCTGTCAATCCGTGAATCTTCCACTCCACATCCCATCCATAGATTTTGTAGCCGTCAGCAAAAAGTAAATCTGCTGTGCTCACGCCACTTTGCAAGTCAATGCGACGTACATCGTCATACATGGAAATATTACGACCTGGAAGGCGGATGATTTTATGTTTCAGCTGTAGGTCTTTCTCATTTTTTTCAAAATCAGCGAAAGCTGCAACTGGGTTACTGTAAAAAGTTGTAAACTTATTGTTAGCGTGGGTATAGCTGTGGTTATAGCACTCTACCAAAGGGTTGTTGTAATAACGTTGGTAATCACGTTTCAAGCCTTTAGACATGTTGGCGTGTTTACCTATTAAGAAAACAGAAATATTAATGTTTTTCGCTTTAGCAATAGAATCGATAGCCGCACTACCACGAAGAGGACCATCATCAAACGTAAAGAAAATATGCTTAGGTAGCTTATCCAGCTCCTGGCGTACAGAATCTTTAACACGGCGTTTCTCTGCTTTAACAACACGCAGCACCGAATCCTTCTTCACTTTTACCAGACCTACTGTATCTACCTGCTGCTTCGCCGAATCTTTCAAGCGCGTCAACAACTTTCCTTTTGCTAAAGTGTCCTGTTTAACAGTCTGCTCCTTACCAATAGTATCATCAGCACTATGAGCGGCTTTTGAAGTGGTTCCACCACCACAGGAGACCAATAAATTTGCAGCAACTAATATTATCCCTAACTTAGATAAACCCCTTACCCCCTTTAACATCATACTGTGTATTCTATAATTATTACTTTCCATGCAAAAGTAAAATATTAAGCAACCAAACACAAGATAATTAATAGGAAAAAAACTAGGATTTATCGATACGGAATAAAGATTTCTTCTTTTTAAAGAAAGTTTTTTATTGCGTGTCATGATTGACATGGAAGGCTACTCAGAAAAGCAGGGACAAAACAAGCCTTAAAGACCTGTTTAAGCGTCATTAACCAGCAACTTCAGCTTGACTAAGGTTTCGTCCCCCTTGCTTACAAAGGTTTAAACCCCTATCCTGAAGGAAAATGAAGGGCTGAAAATTTATGAAAAAATGTAAATATTTATCGACAAAAACTCGCAGTAAAGGGGCACTCATAATCTGACTATTTTATGCTATCTTTGTGCGAATTTAAAAAAATCTACAAATTACATGGCTTTACAATGTGGCATCGTAGGTTTACCAAACGTTGGTAAATCCACTTTATTCAACTGTTTGTCGAATGCAAAAGCGCAGGCGGCAAATTTCCCATTCTGTACGATTGAACCTAATGTTGGGGTAATCACCGTTCCTGATGAACGATTAAATAAATTAGCGGATCTAGTAAACCCACAACGTATTGTTCCGAATACTATCGAGATTGTGGATATTGCAGGTTTAGTAAAAGGAGCTTCTAAAGGTGAAGGTTTAGGTAACCAGTTTTTAGGAAATATCCGTACTACAAATGCGATCATTCACGTTTTACGTTGTTTTGATGATGGAAACGTTATTCACGTTGATGGTTCCGTAGACCCTATTCGTGATAAAGAAATTATCGACACCGAGCTTCAGCTTAAAGATTTGGATACTGTTGTAAAACGTATTCAAAAGGTAGAAAAGATGGCTAAAACAGGTGGCGACAAAGATGCTAAGCGCACTTTCGACATCCTTTCTATCGTTAAAGAACACTTAGAATCTGGCAAATCTGCAAGAACTGCAGCTATTGAGGCTGAAGACTTTGAATTTATCGAAGACTTAGCTTTATTAACGGTAAAACCTGTTCTTTACGTGTGTAACGTAGACGAAGCTTCTGTAAATACAGGAAATGCTTATGTTGAGCGCGTTAAAGAAGCTGTGAAAGATGAAAAAGCACAGGTATTAATCATCTCTGCTCAAATTGAGTCTGAAATTGCACAGTTAGAGTCGTATGATGAGCGTCAAATGTTTTTGGATGACTTAGGTTTAGATGAATCTGGTGTTTACAAACTTATCCGTTCTGCTTATTCTTTATTAGACTTAGCGACATACTTCACGGCAGGTGTTCAAGAGGTACGTGCTTGGACTATTCAAATTGGATTTACAGCACCTCAGGCTGCTGGTGTTATCCATACTGATTTTGAAAAAGGATTTATCCGTGCTGAGGTTATCAAGTATGCTGACTTCGTGCAGTTTGGCTCTGAGGCTGCTGTGAAAGAGGCTGGTAAACTTTCTGTTGAAGGAAAAACATACATCGTAGAGGATGGTGATATCATGCACTTCCGTTTCAACGTGTAAATAAAATAATAAACAAAAAACAGGGCCAATCAATGATTGGCCCTGTTTTTTTATAAGCCTCGCCCCTCCTTGAGGACGAAATATCCGCAGAAAGCAGTATTTTCGCAAGATGAGGAACCTAAAAATCAATAGTTTCAATAGTGTCTTTTTTATTCTCTGGGTAATTTTAGCCAGCTTAATCACCTATATCGACGACACTGAAACCATGTATACGGAGCAGAAGCGTCTATCAGGAATCCTGCTCCTTATAATCTTCATTAGCAGCACCTATTTCCTTTGTAATTACCTCCTACCGCGTATAATCGCCCAAAGTAATTTAGGGAAAATTATCGTTCGTGTATTAGGAGTAACCTTACTGCAAGGTTTCTCTATGTGGCTCTTCCAAGAGATACTCTACTATATGGAGTCCTATAATATGCTAAGCTTTTCCTTAGACCCCGCAGAGAAGGAGCCTTTCGGACTGCTTATTGCCAACGCTATGCCTGTATCCCTTATGCTTAATCTCGGCTTCGCCGGATTAAAGTTCTACTTTGAACACACCCTGCTGAAAGAGCAACACATGGCCCTACAGCAGGTGCATTTAGAGAACAAACTATCGTCGCTACAGGCGCAGATAAATCCACATTTCATGTTCAACGTGCTGAACCATATCCATATCTTAATACAAAAAGATACGACCTTGGCATCAACAGTACTTCTGCAGTATGCGGACATTTTACGTTATCAACTGGAAAAAATAGAGTCGGAAAGCATCCCTCTCCAAGAAGAGGTTAACTTCATGAAAAACTATATTGAAGTAGAGAAACTACGTTGGCAAAACACATTACAGGTAAAAACAGATTGGCAAATTCACAACGGGCAGCAGCAAGTGCCTCCTTTGCTTTTTATTATATTCATTGAAAATGCATTTAAGCATGTATCGCGTTCTAAAGAACAAGCAGGATACATTCATATTCAGCTCCTACAGCAAGAAGAATCACTTATTTTCCATATAGAAAATTCTACCAACAGCCTCGCCTCAATGGGCAAAGCTAGTGCAAATCTAGGCTTACCCCTGATTCAGAAAAGACTAGCGCTTCTTTTCCCCACAACCCACAAGTTACATATAGAAAAAAATAAGCATCGCTTTAGTGTGACTTTAAACATTGATATTACGCCCAACAAATCATGATTGTAGCCCATAAAATAAAATGCCTTATTATTGATGATGAACCCTTAGCAGCAGAAGGCATCAAAATATACGCCGATAAGCTGGAGTACTTGACCATTGAAGCCGTATGCTATTCAGCCGTTGAAGCCTTAGCAATTTTAAACAATAAAGAAATAGACCTAATCTTCTTGGACGTTAATATGCCTGATCTTACAGGCATTGAATTTTTGGAGCAGCTAAAAAATCCACCGTTGACAATCTTCACAACGGCTTATTCAGAGTTTGCAATTGATGGCTTTCGCTTAAATGCTGTAGATTATATTTTAAAACCTATTTCATTTGCCCGCTTCGTGCAGGCTGTAGAAAAGGCAAAGGCACAATTGGCTATCCAACAGCCATCACCTTCCCTGCCAATTCCGACAAGCAAAGAAGTATACCTTAAGCAGGATAATGAATTTATTCGTGTATGCACAGGAAAAATATTGTTTATAGAAGCGATGCAAAATTATATCATCATACACCAGGCAGATAAGAAAAATACCATACACCAAACAATGAGTGCGGCCGAAGAACTTTTAGTAGGATTACCCTTTTTTCGTACACATCGGTCCTACTTGATTAACATTGCCCACATTGATAGCATCCGTGGAAATACCATCACTATAAAAGGACATGAAGTACCGTTATCAAAGCACCGCAGAGAGGAGCTTTTTGAGCTTGTCGTCGACAAAAGGCTCTTTAATAAATAAACTAAAAGCGGTAGCTCAGCGCCAGGCCTCCACCACCCTGCTGATACTGTACTGGTTGCACATGCAGCCCATCAATTGTAGCTTTGCTCACCCATTGGTCGATGGTAGGCAATAAGCGGTAGGCAAGCTCAACGCTCAAAATGCCAACCCCTGCGCCAGCAACGACATCACTCACCCAATGTTTATTGTTCACCACGCGTAGTGCTCCTGTAGTTGTCGCTAAACCATAGCCTGCTACAGCGAGCCATGGATAGTCTTCACCATATTCTTTATACAACATATGAGCGCCAATAAATGCGGTAGCCGTATGTCCAGAAGGAAATGTTTTGTAATTGGAACCATCGGGACGAACACAGCGGAAGCTTGACTTCGTACCACGCACGATAGCTATCGCCAATAAGGAAGATGTGGCTAATACAAGGGAACGCCCCTTCAGATCATGCTTGGCAGGAACACCTAGCCAATCCAAACCAAAGACTGCCGCCGTTGGCGCATACTGTAGATAATCGTCAATTCGTGTCCCTTTCTTTACCCGTGACTGAACACCAGCACGCGTATAATCATCAAATCTTTTCAAACTCGGTGTAAACTGACGCACAACACCGTAGCTAATGAGGCCAACAGGCAATACATAAGGGCTAAACGAGGATTTAGTTTCTCTAATGGCGACCAAAGGCTTCTGTATCGAATCCGCAGTGACTGGCAAATTCCGGTCAGCAGTAGCTGTACCAACAGCCAAAGTATCAGGCAAGTTATCCATTTTTAAACCCGTACTTGCCAATGACTTACCCCACGACAAAACCCATAATGCAATCAACAAAGCTAATTTCCACATAATCGTCTTCTTTTTTCGAAGGCGAAAATGCAGCTATAGTGGGTTCTACGAAAAATACTTTGACCAATGGGCCAATCCTATTGACGAATGGTAAACAAGCACCACAGGAAAAGGTACAGGCTTAGCTAATGAAGCATATACATTTTCATCAAAAGAAAAGTTATGGCTTTATAATCACCCAACCTTCAGCACCACGAATGACGAGCTCACCATTACCGCTAGGTACAAAAGCAATGAAAGGATAGATATCTTCTTTTTGAAGCTTCCGCTCTTGTAATGAATTTGTGCACTGCGCCACTTGCACGCCGCGCTCGATAAGGTCAACAAGTTCGTCATGGTATGGCGACGTTTTCAGCATCACTTCCGTTCCTCCTGAAAAGGTGATAAGCTCTACGTTAAGCTTTCCTATCAAGCGTGGGTCGCCCAAAAGATTACGGATATTACGGAAAGCTTTCTTCACTACATCGGGTTGGTTACTATCCAGCTGATAGATAACTTTATAGGTTGGTAAGTGTGACTCAGCTCCTTCAAAAGAAGCATTATGCTGAAGTATAGCCGCTTTATCTTGCGCTTGTAAGCATAGGGTACTACATAAAAAACAGGTGGCAAAAAATAATCTTTTCATAAAGGCAATTGATAAATTCAAATGGTTTAGAACGACTTTAGCGCAATCCCGAACCTAATACCTAAAGGTAAAAAATTATACTTGTAAGACCTTAATACATGTTGACATCACCACAAAATTACAAAGCCAAGTAAAGATAGTGAGCGAAACATAACCTTTACTTCAAGCTGAGTTCCTCCCATTGTTGCCAAACAACAGCGCTACAAACTTGTTAAACTTATAGAGCAACATAAGCATATGGATTTAAAGTCGAATGAACCTTTCTGGTTAGTAAAAAATGGAATATTAACTTCCTATCCTTCATTAAAGGAAAATGAAGACTGCGATATTCTAATCGTTGGCGGAGGCATTACGGGCAGTTTAATAGCGCATCAGTGTATTGCCGATGGCTATAAAACCATCTTAATTGATAAACGTGAAATCGCCAATGGAAGCTCATCGGCGACCACATCCATGCTCCAGTATGAAATCGATACGCCGCTGCACCAATTGATCGACATGATTGGTGAAGAAGGTGCTATTGCCAGCTATAAAGCATGTTCCGAAGCTATCGATACCTTGGCTGCCCTATGCAAGAAAATTAAATCTAAAGCGGGATTCCGAAAGAAAAACTCACTTTATTTGGCTTCCTTTAAGAAGGATGTAGACGCCCTAAAAAAAGAACTTGAAGCCCGTAAAGATGCTGGTTTTGACGTAGCATGGATAGAACAAGAACATGTAGAACAAAAATTAGGAATATATCAAAACTATGGTGGCATTTTCTCGAAACAGGGTGCTAGTGTTGATGCTTTTAAGCTTGTCCATGAATTGCTGAACTATAATATTAGTAAGGGCTTAAAGGTATTTGATAAAACGGAACTGACGGAGGTATCTACCCATAAAAGCTATTCCATAGTACAGCTAGCTACTGGCCTACAACTAAAAGCTAAGAAAATAATCTATTGTACGGGCTATGAGAGTAGTACAATGATAAAGGAGCATTTTGTGAACCTACTCAGCACTTACGCCATCGTTTCGGAAGTTGATGAGATAACAGCCGAAAAATATAAGGATCTATTGCTATGGAACACCGCTAAACCGTATAATTACTTACGTACCACGGATGACCATCGTATTTTAATTGGTGGTGGAGATGAAGACTTTAGCAACCCCATAAAAAGAGATGCTTTACTCAAGCAAAAGTCCAAGTCGCTACAGAAGGATTTTAAAAAGCTTATCCCTGCAGCACCTTTTTATGAAGATTTCGCGTGGTGTGGCACCTTCGGCGAAACTAAAGATGGCTTACCTTACATCGGCACACATCCCGACTTTAAAAATGCCTATTTCGTCTTAGGCTTTGGGGGCAACGGCATCACTTTCTCCGTCACAGGTATGGAAATGGTATCCTGCTGGCTACAAAACAAAAAGCATAAGCTTAGCCCGTATTTTGCTTTTGGAAGGTGACGAAACGGAAGAGATAATTTATTTTTATAATTAGAAAAATAGAGTAAGATTTTATAAGCAGAATAACTTACTTTACACTAAGGCTTTAATTTCTTAGCCTCATCTCTTTTCATTTTTTTTAGTTGCCTGTTTAGTATTTTAAGTTCCGATTTACTATAATCGTCATCCATAATAAGATATTTATATTTAAATAAATAAGCTTTAATTTTTATAAATTCATATTCTTTAGTAAAATAGGATAAACCTGCTATTTTGATATGTCCATAAATATCGTATATATAAATTGACTCTAAATTATCCACTCTAGGTATCTTTACATCGGAAATATTACCGTATTTTATGGATTCAAGTACTTTATCGTCTTTATCTAGCAGTTGAACATTTAAACTTTTTATTTTTTGATTTTTATAATAGGATACATGCAATGGAATATAAAGACTATCCTTAGTCTCATCACTTGCTAATACTTTATATCCACCAGAAACTTCATTTTTTTGGTTTTTCAACGTTGTACAAGAAGCTATTAAAATTGGTACAATAAAGAATAGTTTAAAAAACCAATTTAGTTTCTTTTTATTTAATACTAATCGCTGTAATTCCATATGGCTCTATTTTGCCTTCTAAATATAATAAACGTTTGCTAGTTCAAAGCTAATTATTTGAATGCGTGTTCCTATCAAACCTTACCAACCAAGGGTCACATCATATAATCACAAGAATATTTGTTAATCAATATATATTTAAATATCTGTTGATTAAAAAACATTAGTTTTCTATAAAATCCATTAAATATTGATTCAAACAGGCTTTATTTTCAAATTTTACGTGGGGCTGTACCAAAATCATCTATACGAAATCTAACACATTATTTGAATATTTTAAATAGACCACAATCACTACCAAAGCTTAGATTATCATTTTGAAACTTTGCAATGTAAATCCTCTACCTACAGATTTCGTACACTGTTCTAAACCCTGATTTTTATTAAGGACTTTTTAGGTGAATCACAGCATAATTATATATACAGATAAAATTGGTTGTACTCAGAAGTGAAAAATAAAGCCCTAGCAGATTTTTTCAAAGAAACAGCATAGAAGCCCCAAATAAGGGGCTTCTATTAGGACTTATAATTAATCAAATAAATCATTCTTTTAACGTAAGCGTCAAGGGCTTCTCGCTCCTTTTTTCTTAATGTAATTTTGCGACTTTTGATCAAAAAGCTAATGCAGCTTTGTTCTTTTATTATCATCCTTTTACTAGAAGTTTTTTACGTTCTCCTATATATAAATATTACCTAATTCGGAAAATGAAAAAATAACTTCAACTTAAATCTAAATACATATTGTTATTGTGGTGGATGAAAATCTTCATTAACAGGAGCATTTATCATACATGCGTCAAATAGGTACTTGGCCTCGGCCTCACTACCTCCTCTCATTAAAACAGAGTTGTACACAACTAAGCATCTATTCATTTTTTCCTCTTGTCCATTACCATTTACACTCTGTGTAAATAGTGCTCCCGCTAAAATCGTTAAGCCTAATGCAATTTTTCTCATAAAATTATTTTTTTAGTTTATAATGTATTAAAATTAACTAAAATCACTACAAAAACCTAATTATACTAAACCTTTACAACAAACTAAAAAATACAAATTCCAAAAAATTATTTCCGAGTAACGCGAACCATCTCCTTTATCGAAGAAGCTTCCGTAAAAATATATTCAACACTTTGCCTCCTTCATTTTTCTATTCCTTCCCTCTCAATAAATTTAAAAGCAAACACTATAAAAAAGCAGAACCAGCCATCTATCATCCCTTTACGCACAAGGTATCACAGGAGTCGGAACCGTTCTTTTCCCATCTTAATTTAGACCACTAAATGACTGTCTACTTGCATTTCAAACAGCACAAATCCAATAAAAAAGCGTATCTTTGCCGCTATGATTAATATTTCAAACTTATCGCTTCGATTTGGCAAGCGTGTGCTATTCGAAGATGTAAATTTAAAGTTCACTACAGGAAACTGTTATGGTATTATCGGTGCTAACGGTGCAGGTAAATCTACCTTTTTAAAGATTATATCGGGAGAAGTAGATCCATCCACCGGATCGGTCGCGTTTACACCAGGCGAGCGTATGTCGGTTTTGAAACAAAATCACTACGAATTTGACGAGTTCACGGTATTGGAAACCATCATGATGGGTAACCAAGAGCTTTACAAGGTAATGAAAGAGAAAGACGCTATCTACATGAAAGAAGATTTCTCTGATGCCGATGGTGAGCGTGCTGGTGAGCTAGAGAGTCTTTTTGCGGAAATGGATGGCTGGAATGCGGAGAGCAATGCTGCTACCCTATTGAGCAACTTAGGCATCAAAGAAGAGCAACACTACAAATTGGTAAAAGAATTAGACGGTAACGAAAAAGTACGTGTGTTATTAGGACAAGCGCTTTTCGGCAAACCAGATATCCTTATTCTCGATGAGCCTACCAACGACTTGGACATCAAAACCATTGCTTGGTTAGAAGATTTCTTAGCGAGCTATGAAGCGATTGTATTGGTGGTATCTCACGATCGTCACTTCTTAGATCACGTGTGTACGCACATCGTAGATATCGACTTCAGCAGAATGACGATTTACTCTGGTAACTACAGTTTCTGGTATGAGTCTTCACAATTAGCGTTGAAACAACGTTCGGATCAGAACAAGAAAATGGAAGATAAAGTTAAAGAGCTACAAGAATTTATTCGTCGTTTCTCTGCCAACGCTTCTAAATCTAAACAAGCTACTTCACGTAAGAAAGCGTTAGATAAAATCAATATTGATGATATCAAACCTTCAAACCGTAAATATCCAGCTATCATGTTCAACCAAATGGACCGTGAGCCTGGAGATCAAATTTTGCACGTTGAAGGCCTAAGCAAAACCGTTAACGATGAGGTATTCTTCAAAGACATCACCTTCATGATGAATAAAGGCGATAAGATTGCGATTTTGGGTGACAACTCATTAATTACTTCAGCATTCTACGAAATCATCTCGGGTAGAGATAAAGATTTCAAAGGAGACTTCAAATGGGGTATCACCATCACTCCAACAGATATGCCTATTGAAAATGCGGAATATTTCGACGGTGTAAGTGAAAACTTAGTAGACTGGTTGCGTAACTACACATCGAAACCAGAGGCTGATGAGCAATTCATCCGTGGCTTCTTAGGTAAGATGTTATTCTCTGGTGAAGAGGTATTGAAAAAAGTATCTGTATTATCCGGAGGAGAGAAAATGCGTTGTATGTTCTCTAAAATGATGCTACAAGGAGCTAACTTCTTAATCTTTGATGAGCCTACCAACCACTTAGACTTAGAATCGATTACTGCATTAAACAATGGTATGACAGATTTCCGTGGCTCTATGTTGTTCACATCTCGTGACCACGAGTTGACAGAAACTGTAGCAAACCGTATTATCGAGTTGACGCCAAACGGTATCATCGACAAGTTAATGACATATGATGAGTACATCAGTTCGGAAGTTGTTCAAGCGCAACGTGCTGAATTGTATGCCAAAAAATAAGGCCTAGCCTAAAGATAGTAAAAGCCGTATCATGCAAATGATACGGCTTTTTTAGGCCCTAAAAAAAAGAAGAGCGCGAAAATAAAAGTTACAAAAAAACCGCACAGGCATTGTTTGCTGTGCGGTTTTCCGTTATACATTCCTGCGGCAGCAGGTTATTTTTCTTCGTTAATTATTGGTTGATAAACTGCTAAATGCATATACATAATCTAAACCTACAATCTTCTCATTGGCCTCTCGTATATTCTTTTGCTTTCCCGAAACCTCATAAAGTACAGAAAGGTGATTCCCTTCCTTCTCCAATCCACGTCGCGTCAAGCGTACATGATGGTCGGCCATGAATACTTCAAACTCGCGTAGATGCGACAGCTGAACATCGACAAAGGTGATGCGTATGCTACGTACAAAATAGATATTAGCCAGCAAAAGCTCCATGCGCTGAAATAGCGACAAGATAATAACCATGCAGCAGGTCAATAAGATGCCGAAGCCATAATTCCCAAAGCCAATCATCATGCCAATAGCCGCCATGGTCCAAATCACGGCTGCTGTGGTCAACCCTTGTACGGAAAACTTGCCATGAAAGATTACGCCAGCACCAAGGAAACCGATACCTGTTACGATATTTGCGGCGATACGGTCGTCAGAACGGAGCCCTATTTGCGATAGCAACGTAAAAACACTCGACCCGAAACAAATCAAAATTAACGTTCGAAATCCAGCAGATTTATTCTTGAACTCCCGCTCAAAGCCTACTGCTGCTCCACAAAGAATGGAAACAAGAATAGGAAGAATCTGACTTTCAAAATCTAAGGTGAAGCCCGTCATGGTTATGCGTTAGTTTAGCTAATATAAGCATAAGTTATTCCATCTCCACCACGGTCAGCATGTTCATCTTCAAAATGAGAAACATGGCTATATTTACGAAGGTAGTCACGCACGAACTTACGTAAGATACCATCACCCTTTCCATGTACAATTTTCAAACTCGGATAACCGATCATCACCGCACGGTCTAACACCAACTCCATTTGTCGTAGCGCATCTTCGGTACGCATACCGCGCACATCAACTTCCGGACTAAAGTCGGCCGCCGAAGTTGTCGATGAAGAGCGTAACTTACGCGTCACCTTCTTCTTCTCAACACCCGTCAGTTTCTCGACTTTATTTTTCTTCACGACTGTACGCAGCTCACCCAAGGCCAAAATCAGGTTATTCCCTTTCGAGACCTCCAGCACCTGCCCTTGCGTATCGCTATCCAATATTTTAACCCAGTCGCCAACAACGATTTCCTCATTTACAGGATTCGTTAAGCTCTTCGCTGGCGCGGATGTAGCCTTCGCCTCTGTATGCTGATCGATAGCCTGATGTAGATTTTTACGAATAGACTTCGTACGCTCCTTATCGGCTTGCGCCGATTTAATCTCCGAAATCGTATTCTCTACGAGCTTATTCGCATCTTTCAATATCTGCTTCGCTTCAATTTTAGCTTCCTTTAAGATGAGTCTTTTATTCTCATCAAGGTGCGCTTGCAGCTTCTCTACTTCCGCCTGTAGACTGATCAGCTCACGCTCCCGTTTTGTCACGGCCACCTTCGTGTCGTGTACCAAACGCTTGTCACGCTCCAAGTCTACCAATAAGGTATCTACTTTCTTCTGCTGCGTGCCAACTTTCTGTTTTGCAGCTTCTAATATATCTTTACTTAAACCGATTTTTTGCGCAATCTCAAAGGCATAAGAGCTACCTGGCTTACCAACCTGCAAGATATATAATGGGCGCATAGCCACATTATCAAACAGCATAGAAGCATTTTCAATACCCGGGGTATTGCTTGCAAAAACTTTAAGGTTGGAATAGTGCGTAGTGATTACACCTCGGATATTTTTCTTGTGCAAAGCCTCCAACACGGCCTCTGCAATAGGGCCACCAAATAGCGGATCTGTTCCCGTACCGAACTCATCGATCAGTACTAAGGTGCGTGCATCGGCAAAGCTTGTGAAGTGCTTCATTTTCGAAAGGTGAGCACTATAGGTACTCAAGTCGCTCTCGATAGACTGGTCATCACCGATATCGGCAAAAATCTGTCTAAAGACACCAACCTTAGAGGTATCTTCGGCAGGAATCAATAAGCCTGCTTGCACCATCATCTGTAGCAAACCGACGGTTTTCATACATACCGACTTACCCCCTGCATTGGGTCCCGACACCAAGATTACGCGGTCTTCACTGTCAATCTTAATATTCAAAGGAACAACCGTCGACCGTCCTTCCGTACCAGCCCCCAATAGCAATAGCGGATGACGAGCATTCACTAAAGAAATTTCGGGCTCTTTAGAAAGCTCTGGCATCTCGGCCTCCATATCGATGGCAAACAACGCTTTAGCACGCACGAAATCAAGCTTCGTTAATAGACCATGGTAGGACATCAACAAAGGAATATGCGGGCGTAATTGGCTCGTTAAGTCTATCAAAATCCGAATGATCTCGCGACGCTTTTCGAACTCCAAATCACGAATCTTATTATTTAGGTGAAACACCTCTTCAGGCTCAATATAAGCGGTTTGTCCAGTTGCCGACTCATCATGAATCAACCCTTTTAGCTTACGCTTGTTTTCTGCTAAAATCGGAATACACAAACGCCCATCACGAATGGTTAAATTACCATCAGCTGTCCATCCACTACTTTGCGCTTGTTTAAAAACTTGGTCGATACGTTTGCGTGCTTCCTGCTCGCTCTTTAAAATCTGCTGTGACAAATCCAACAACAAACGAGACGCATTTTCTTTCATCCGACCGCGGTCGTCAATCACCTGTTCAATGGCGCGTACAATTTGCGTTTCAATAGGTAAGTGCTCAAACAGCATCACTAAGTGTGTGTATAACCCTTCACGCTCATTGAAATAACGAATCACCGCAAAGACGGTGCGTAAGGACAATAGAATACGGTGAAACTCCTCTTCCGACAGGAAAGCTCCTTCTACGCGTACTTTCTCGGCCAATGGCTTTATCGGGTATAGATGGTCTACTGGCAGTGGAGCATCGTTTAAGAGTAAATCTTTAAACTCATGCGTCTGTCGTAAAAATTTATCAATCTGATCGAGCTTTACTTGCGGTTGGATCTTAGCGACCATCTCCCGCCCTGGCTCCGTCAGGCACTTTAATGTTATTAATGTTTTTATTTCTGCGAAGCCTAACTTATCGCTCGCATTCTGGGGAAAAATCATATCTGTTAACTTCTTTTACGTCTCGTGTGGCAATTAAAAGTCACTACGAGCACTGGTATCTAGAGCCGCTGGCTCTGTTTGCTGTGCATCTCCGGCCTTCTGCAAAGTAGGCTCCGGCAATTTATCAGGCGTAGCCTGCAAAGGAATCGTCAGTCCGTAGACATTAATACCTAAGCCCAACTCTTGCACAAAATGATCGCGGTAAGCTTTATAATCCAAAGGAAGTGGTTTCTTAGGCACATCCATAATCAGTTTTATAGCGTCATCACGCATCCTGATATAACGCTGCTGTCTGCGCAGACTATCGCTCACAAAAACATTACGTACCGAATCTTCAGCACGATACACATTTTCATAGCTCATCAATCGATCAGTCACTTCCTTGTAAATAGCCTCGCCAGCATCTGGGTTACTCAAATAATAATCCATATTTTTCTTAAACTGAACGGAGTCAATACCATAGCGCTGAAAAACCTGACCATATAGCCCATCAATTATCCGGCGAGAGCTGTCGATTTGAATACTATTCAGATAGCCATCGATAAGGTGTACCTCGACCAACATGTCCACCATCTTAGCTTCGGATAATAATCCTGCTGGAGCCCCTTTTTTACAGGAAATTCCTAAAAAAAACGATGCGAATATAATGAGTAATAAGCGTTGCATTTTGTAAGTTTGTACAAAATTACAAAAAGGCATCTGAATAACCTCTTTTTAAGTCCTTGAACTTTGATTTTACACTGAAATGAGTATCACAACAAACATAGCGTCTTTACAAGCGGAGCTTGCTCCCATTGCAGTTACCTTGGTTGCTGTATCTAAAACAAAACCCAACGAAGAGATAATGGAGGCCTATGAGGCTGGTCAGCGCATCTTCGGCGAGAATATGGTGCAGGAACTTGTTGACAAACATGAGCAACTGCCAAAGGATATTGAATGGCATTTAATCGGTCATTTACAAACCAACAAGGTGAAGTATATCGCTCCTTTTGTAAAAATGATTCATTCTATAGACTCGCTAAAAGTACTCAAAGAGATTAATAAACATGCCGAGCGCAACAAGCGTGTCATCGATTGTTTGTTACAAATCCATATTGCAGACGAGGATACTAAGTTCGGTCTTGACCATGCGGAGCTTATCGAGCTACTGCGCGACGAGGAGCTTGCTGAGTTGAAAAACATCCGCATCTGCGGATTGATGGGTATTGCGACAAATAGTCCGAATCCGAAGATTGTTAAAGAAGAGTTCTACGAGCTTAAGATGCTATTCGACGGGGTCAAGGCGAGCTATTTCCGTAAAGACGATGCGTTCAGCATCCTATCGATGGGAATGTCGGCAGACTACAAGCTAGCTGTAGAGCAAGGTAGTAATATGGTGCGCTTAGGCAGCACTGTTTTTGGAAAACGCGTTACTAAACATTTTAAACTAAAAGATGATAACAATAAGGAAAGCTAAAGAATCAGATTGCAAGTCCCTTATGGACTTGATTCAGGAGCTAGCCGTTTATGAAAAAGAACCCAATGCGGTCACCGTTTCCATGGAGGAGTTTGTATCCTCTGGTTTTGGTGAAAATCCGGTATGGGGTGCTTTTGTAGCAGAGAAAAATGACGTCATCGTCGGGATGGCACTTTATTATATACGCTATTCAACCTGGAAAGGTCAACGCCTTTACCTCGAAGATTTAATTGTTACGGATAGCGAGCGTGGTAGCGGCATAGGCAAGCTACTACTCGACCAAACCATTGCCTACGCCAAAGAGAAAAACTACAGCGGTATGCTGTGGCAGGTATTGGATTGGAATGAACCGGCAATAAACTTTTACAAGAAGTATGGGGCGAGCTTTGATAATGGATGGGTGAATGTAGCCTTAAACTTTAGGGACTAATGCAAATAAAAAGCTTATATATCGCATTGGCCGTAGCGGCAGCTACAGCCACAAGCTTCATCGCTTGCGGACCTGATGCTGGTTGGAACAAAATTTTAGCAAACGAAGAGCAGGCAAATAGAATTTTTCAAGATTCACTACCCTATACGGTTAAACAATTCCAAGAGTTTAGTCCTTACTTTTCTGGTCAAGCGAATGAAATGGATAGCACAACCTTTACGGCTACCTATCCCCTTTTTAATGCGGAAATACAGCAATTAGTAAAAAATGCATTATTCATCGATGGTGAAGATTCCGTAAATCAAGTTGCTGAAAGCTTCTTGGGTGGATTCAACGAGTATGCTGAAGATGAAATAGCATCGGGCAACAGCGCTTTCCATTGTTGGTTTAAAAACCAAGATGCACGTGTTCTACTCAACACAGGGCGCTTCCTAACCATTGCCAACTCATTAAGTGAATATACGGGAGGAGCACATGGCATGGAGGTTGAGCTTTGGTTTAACTATGATATTAAAAATAAAAAACAACTAGCCTTAACAGATTTTATACAAGATACGGTTAGTCTTAAGAAAATAGTCGAGCAGCATTTTCGCAAAGTGGAAAGCCTCCAGGAGAATGACTCTTTTGGTTCAGGCTACTTCTTTGACGACAACAAATTCACGATGGCCGATAACTTCGGTATGACACGTGAAGGACTTGTTTTTCATTACAATGTATACGAAATAAAAGCCTATTCTGAAGGTTCAACAACCGTTGTTGTTCCTTATAAAGATCTTAAAGGCCTACTGACAGAAACAGGCAATCAATTGGTGAGCAGCCTTTTCAAAAAATAGTAATTTTCCATTAATAGGACACATGCAGGTATTCAAATTTGGTGGTGCATCCGTAAAAGATGCAGATAATATAAAAAATGTAACAGCAATCATCGCTAGTCAGCCTAAAGCGCCGCTTTTGGTGGTTGTTTCGGCAACGGGAAAAACGACCGATCAGCTGGAACAAGTAGCTCTTCAATTTGTAGAAGAAACAGGAAAAGCATTCGAAGCACTTGAAAAAGTTAAAGAAAACCACCGTCAGCTCTTGGCTGACCTTTTCGAAGATCCTGCGCATCCTATTTTTGATGAAATAGCCAATAGCTTTGTGGAAATCGAATGGATTCTTGAAGAAGAACCTCAAGATTCCTACGACTACCTATACGACCAAATTGTGTCTCTAGGAGAACTGATATCTTCCAAAATATTAGCTACCTATGCAGCACATACTGGACTAGCCGTTAAATGGGTTGATGCGCGTGATTATATATTCACGGACAACACCTACAGAGAGGCTATCGTAGACTGGGATAAGACTGCCGAAAAAATTAAGAGAGAGCTACCTGCTGTATTGGAAAACTACATTGTCGTTACCCAAGGTTTCATAGGTTCTACCTCCGAAAATTTCAGCACTACCCTTGGTCGTGAAGGCTCCGATTATTCGGCTGCCATCTTTGCTTCGGGTCTTGATGCACAAGATTTGACAATTTGGAAAGATGTACCCGGCGTTTTGAATGCCGACCCAAAATGGTTTGACCGCACGGAGCTTATTCCAGAGCTTTCCTATACGGATGCTATCGAGCTTACCTATTATGGAGCTACCGTGATCCACCCAAAAACAATAAAACCACTACAGAATAAAAATATAGCCTTGAATGTACGCTCCTTCCTCAATCCGGAAGCGACAGGCACCGTTATTCATGCGCTAAATCAAGGCTTACCTGTTCCCTCCTTTATTTTCAAGGTCAATCAAGTGTTGATTAATATTCAGCCACGCGACTTCTCTTTCATCTTAGAGGACAACTTAAGTCATATCTTCAACTTGTTCCATAAACACCGTATCAAGAACAATATGATGCACAACAGTGCCATTAGCTTCTCGGTGAGCATTGACGATACGGGTAAAAATATAGACAATCTACTTGATGAGTTAAAGCAGCGCTATACCGTTTCTTTTGAAAAAGGACTCGAACTTATTACCATTCGTTACTTTAATCAAGCGACAATAGACCGTGTATTGGTTAACAAAAAGATTATTCGTGAACTTAAGGACAGCTACACCTGTCAATTGTTGGTTAAAAACATCTAAATGAATACTGCAATCCTTTCTGAGGCAGTACAAAGCTATATCAAGTCGAAGCAGGATGCAGATCCTGCTTCCTTGGCTTTGAGCAAAAGCCCTTTTCCGGAGCTCAGCGCGACGGACTTGGCCCGCCAGGTGGATGGCAGACAACGCGCCTGCAAGAAAATACCTACCCTTGTGGCGCAAGCCGATTTATACTACCCGGATAAGCTCAACCTAGAGCAGAGTTCATCTACGGAAACAGCTCTTTATAAGGCAGCCCTTTTAGTACCCAACAAAACGCTAATCGACCTCACGGGAGGCTTCGGTATCGATAGCTATTACTTTGCATCGGTAAGCAAGCAAGTTACCCATTGCGAGCGTAATGAAGGGCTCTCGGAAATTGTACAATACAATTTTGGAGCTTTAGGTGTTGAGAATGTACAATTCCACAGCGGCGATGGCATCAGCTATCTGAGTCAAAGTCAGGAACAATACGACTATATATACACCGATCCTTCACGCAGAGTCAACCAACAGAAAGTATTTAAGCTTAGCGATTGCGAGCCCAATGTGGTGGCGCTACAGCCTTTGTTTTTTAGCAAGGCACCTATCGTCATAACCAAGCTTGCCCCACTCCTTGATATCAGCCTCGCGCTGCAAGATTTAGAAGAGGTACGCGACGTGTATATCATCAGTATGGATAATGACTGCAAGGAGCTTTTATTCATACAAGAGCAGGGCTACACGGGCGAGGTAAACCTCCATAGTGTTGCGCTAAGCAAAGGTAAGTCGCCAAAAACCTTAACCTTCACCCTCGCCACAGAAAAACAGGCGGAACCGTTATTGGGCGCCCCTTCACGCTACCTCTACGAGCCCGATGTGGCACTGACGAAAGCTGGCGCCTTCAAAACGACGGCGCTTCACTACGGATTAACAAAATTGCACCAACATAGCCACCTCTACACAGCAACGATGCTGCATGAGGACTTCCTTGGTAAAGTTTTCACCATCATCCATGTTAGTCCATTTTCGACTTTCAAGAAGGAAAATAAGATTACCAAAGCCAATGTCATTAGCAAAAACTTTCCCTTAAAAGTGGATGAGGTACGTAAAAAAATGAAAATTAAAGATGGTGGAGTCGTTTACCTATTCTTCACCACCCAGGCAGATGGCAGCTTGATTGTTATCCAAGCGGAACGTCTAATTTTTTAACCTAGCATTCCTAAAAAGCAGTTTTTCTTCCCTCCGGGAATATAGAAAAGCCTCTTCTATTTTATGTTTTCCCAACCGGAAACCAAAATAGAAGAGGCCATATATAAATTAATTATAGGACTAAGACTGCAATAAGCTATTGTAGTAGTCTAAACTTTCCAAAATCAAATCTTCGCTCACATACAGGTCGAAATCACATTTGCCGATTTCACTTAATAAAGCAAAGCCTACTTTATTTTGTTCGTTTTTCTTATCGTTACGCATCAACGCTATTAAATCTGGATAGCTAGCTGGAGCCAAGGCTACTGGTTCATATTTCGCGATAAATAAATCAGTAATTTCTTGCAAGCCTTCTGCAGTCAATCCGTTAACCTTATGCGACAAGTACGCTTCACAAATCATACCGACCGCGATAGCCTCCCCATGCAATAAAGGATTTTCATCATGCTCCAAGGAATACCCTTCTACGGCATGCCCAATGGTATGCCCAAAGTTTAAGATTTTACGCACCCCTTTCTCTGTAGGATCTTGTGTAATAACAGCATTTTTTATTTCCACCGAGCGGTGAACAATAGCATCTAGGGCATCTTGCTGCTCATCTACCGTCTTGGTAAGCGCAAACAAGTCGCGGTCAAAGATTAATCCATGCTTGATGACCTCTGCAAAACCAGAACGCAGCTGACGCCCGTCTAATGTTTTCAAAAACTCGGCGCTTACAAACACCGCCTGTGGCTGTGTGAACGTACCGATTATATTTTTTAGGTTACCCAAGTCAATACCTGTCTTACCTCCAACGGAAGCATCCACTTGCGCTAAGAGCGTTGTCGGCACCTGCACGAAGTCAATACCACGTTTGAAAGTTGATGCTGCGAATCCGCCCATATCGGTAACCACACCGCCACCTAGATTTATCATCAAGGCTTTGCGATCTACGCCGAAGTCTAGCATCGTGTTCCAAACGCCAATACAGAAATCTATATTCTTGTTCTCCTCACCTGGATCGACCTCTATCACGTCGTAATCGACAAGATCAGGAAGAGCCGCCTGCAACACAGGCAAGCAGTGGTCGTTGGTATTTCTATCCACTAGTATAATAACCTGCGAATAGCTACCAGCATCTATAAATTGCTGTAAAGCAGCCAAACTGTTCTCAAAGAAAACAGCATAGCCTATACTTTCAATATTTTTCATCATCTAATCGAATACCTATATGATTTTCACCTCTTGCCCATCAAAGGAAATGACATCACCAACACGCACTTTCAAGCGCTTGCGGAAGTCCACTTCACCATTGTATAGCACCATTCCTTCTTCCACCACATACTGCGCCATCGCACCATGTTCTACCCAGTTTAACGCTTTTAGCAGCTGAATTAACTGGATATATTCGCCCTTTAAAGTAAATGTTTTCATCGTCTAATCTTCCCGCTGTCGGGTCTGTAAATATAAGGCTAATCAAAATAATTACTTACTTTTGATAATTAATTTTTTTTTACGGTACTATATGAGTCAAAATAGCCAAATGAAACTAGATTTTAATAATACAGAGATTGCGTTTCGTAATAAAAGTGATAAGGATTTAGAAAAAGCGTACTGGTTATTCAAGATGGTTGCCAGTAATTCCTTAATCAAAATTGGTACACCTTTAACCAATTTTGCCCTAAATATAGGTCTTCCTATCCAAGGAATTATCAGGAATACGATCTACAAACAATTTTGTGGTGGTGAATCCATCGAAGGCTGTGCGCAAGCCATTCAAGATCTTGGAAAAGGTCAAGTAACAACGATTTTAGATTACTCTGTAGAAGGCGAAGAGTCGGAAGCTAGCTTCGATGAAACTTGTGCCGAGATTCTACGTACTGTAGCATATGCTAAAGCAAACCCATTAATTTCTTTCTGTGTATTTAAGCCTACTGGCCTAGGTCGTTTCGATTTATTTGCGAAAGTAGATGCTAAACAAACATTGACAGAAGCCGAGCAAGCAGAATTTGCTAAAGTATACGACCGTGTAGACCGTATCTGTAAAGCTTGTCATGAAGCAAGCATCAAAGTATTGGTAGATGCAGAGCACTCCTGGATTCAAGATACCATTGATGATTTAGCACGCGACATGATGGAGAAATACAATAAAGAAGCGGCTATCGTTTATAATACCTACCAACTGTACCGTAGTGATAAATTAGCTTCTTTAAAAGCTGACTTCGCCTACGCGCAAACACAAAACTTCTACTTAGGAGCTAAGATTGTGCGCGGTGCATATATGGAAATCGAACGCCAACGTGCAGCAGAAAAAGGGTATGCATCCCCTATTCAGCCTAACAAACCAGCTTCCGACACCGATTACAATGAGGCTATCTCCTTCTGTCTAGACCATGTAAACCGTATTGGTTTTATGGCGGGCACGCACAATGAAGAAAGCTCCCGTTTATTGGCTGAAGAGCTATTGAAGCGTAATATCTCTCCTAAAAATGACCATATATATTTCGCTCAGTTATTAGGTATGTCGGAGAACTTATCCTTCAACTTGGCAGCAGCGGGTTTCAACGTGGCTAAATATATGCCATATGGCCCTGTAAAAGCGGTTATGCCTTACCTTTTCCGTCGTGCACAAGAGAATACTTCGGTAGGTGGACAGACGAGTCGTGAATTGGGCTTAATCATTAAGGAGAAAACAAGAAGAAAAAACGCAAAGAAATAATACGAACCAGCTAAAGACTTTTAATTGTTAATTATTGTTAAACGGCAAAGGCTGTTAAAATAAAACGATTAACAGGGCGTTATAATTGTAATTTCATAATAAAGGTTAATAATTGGTTAGTAGTAAACTCCTAGAGCTCCCAACTCTAGGAGTTTTTTTATGCTTAGCCATCACCTTTCAATCTTTGTTATTGATTTATAAGCTAATTTTCAGACCACACGTTAAAAAGAGTTAAAGCCCATATCCAATTGTACGAACTGGGACAACAACACGTTATAGTAGTATTCATATAATAAGTTAAAATTTATTTTCACAAAACTCCTGAAGCCCATTACTTCAGGAGTTTTTTATTACACCCTATTTAAGACCAAATTTAAAATAGTAGGGCAAATAAGATCAAGAAAAAACATCTCGTAAACCTCTCGCCACTAGATGAGCACCAACCTGTTAAATAACGTTAAAGAAGATTAATATAAATACCAAAAAAAACAATAAGCCGTTATAAGAGTATATTTTCATAGTATAGGTTAATAATTGGTTCATAGTAAAAACTCCTGGTTTACCCATAAGCCAGGAGTTTTTTTATACCTAAACTTGAAATGGTAATTAAAAGAAAAAGAAGACCTTACCATATGCTGTGTAGATAGCAGCATTGGCACACATAAACATGCGACCCTGCCAGGGTCGTGCCTCCGTCCAAACTAGGCTATAAATATGTCAATCCTCCGGATTGAATCCCGTAACATCCCATACCTAAATAAGATAACAATCAACAAATACAAATAATTACCCCGGAGGGGCCTATAATAAATAGAGATTTCAAGGTATATTTCCAAACGATGCTTCGACATGTCACCCTGAGCCTGTCGAAGGGTCAGCATGACAATTTGGATAGACTCTACATTAAATAGAAACCAATATATCAAAGCCGACAGAAAGGAAAAAGACGGCCTTGCCGTGTGCTGCGTAAAGCGTAGCGACGTAAATTCCGTAAAAGCGAAATACTGTTTGAGCGAAGCGAGTTTATTTCGTTTAGGAATTTTCAAGCGTAGATAGCAGCATAGGCACAGCCTTGATTTTTGTAAAACTTTTTATCAAGAAAATTTTGAAAGCCAAGTCCTGGCTAAGGACACGTACTGCCTTAACAAAAAGTCTTTATGAGCGTTGCAAACGCTCCTCTCCCGCATCCTCGTTGCAAACGAGGACGATAATAATATTCGACCCCGCAGGGGTCGTCTTTTCTCTTGGTTATGCTTAGCTATAAATATGTCAATCCTTCGGATTTAACCCCTTAACACCCTATAAATAAATAAAATAACAACCAACAAATACAAATCATTACCCCGGAGGGGTAATATATGTATAGAAAATAGATGATTTATAAAATCGACTCCGGCGGAGTCGTATAAACAGTGATTTCAAGGTATATTTCCAAACGATGCTTCGACATGTCACCCTGAGCCTGTCGAAGGGTCAGCATGACAATTTGGATAGACTCTACATTAAATAGAAACCAATAAATCAAAACCTACACAAAACAAAAAGACGGCCTTGCCGTGTGCTGCGTAAAGCGTAGCGACGTAAATTCCGTAAAAGCGAAATACTGTTTGAGCGAAGCGAGTTTATTTCGTTTAGGAATTTTCAAGCGTAGATAGCAGCATAGGCACAGCCTTGATTTTTGTAAAACTTTTTATCAAGAAAATTTTGAAGGCCAAGTCCTGGCTAAGGACACGTACTCCCTTAACAAAAAGTCTTTATGAGCGTTGCAAACGCTCCTCTCTCGCATCCTCGTTGCAAACGAGGACGATAGCTGGGGCCCATTTATTTTACGAATACCTGAACGTTTGTAATAATAATGTCAAAGCAAAAAACGAATATACTATACAGCTTCAACATACCGTTATAATAGTAATTTCATAAAAAGGTTAATAATTGGTTAGTAGTAAACTCCTAGAGCTCCCAACTCTAGGAGTTTTTTTATATCAATAGCTAAACGTAAAAATACAAATACCCAAAACACCATTTAAGCACACTTAAATCCCCAATCTTCACTTCCTATCGCTCAAATTGTTAAAATAATGTTAAAGACAAATATCCGTGTACTAAAGCGTGAGCACATGCCGTTATAGTAGTAATTTCATAATAAAGGTTAATAATTGGTTAGTAGTAAACTCCTAGAGCTCCCAACTCTAGGAGTTTTTTTATGCACCAGTATCAAAAAGCCTTCACCGCCCACATTCAAAAACACTTTTAAGCCTCAAAAGGAAAGGCAATCATCCGTAATATGGCGTTAAATTGTTAAAATAATGTTAAAGCAGAATATCCGTGTACTAAAGCGTAAGTACATGCCGTTATAGTAGTAATTTCATAAAAAGGTTAATAATTGGTTAGTAGTAAACTCCTAGAGCTCCCAACTCTAGGAGTTTTTTTATTGCAGCAAAAAATAGATAATATTTGTTTGTATACCGATTTCCTATTTAAAACTTGGTTTCCCTATAAGCACAATACAATTTGTTAAAATAATGTTAAAGCATAAAAATGCTGTACTAAACAAACTATGGTTCCGTTATAGTAGTAATTTCATAATAAAGGTTAATAATTGGTTAGTAGTAAACTCCTAGAGCTCCCAACTCTAGGAGTTTTTTTATGATAATCAGCGAATACCTATAAAAGAAATTTCAAAAACCGTAGAATTACGAAAAAGGTCGGATAAGAGGCTTTTTTCACCAATAATCACAAAAAAAGCTCACCAAATTCGCATTATCGGTGATATTTATACATCCATTTAATTTTGCTAAACTAAAATATATACTTATACTTGTGCCATACTAAAATACTTTAGGGGTGTCTGTACTATTCGTACAGGCTGAGATTTTACCCTTGGAACCTGATCTAGTTCATACTAGCGTAGGGAAAAGTAGGAGAACCACTTCGTACATAAATAGGCTATATCCATAGCCTTTGTTGCGAGCATCCCTAAAGTATTTATTGTTTAATAAAACTTTAGCTTATGCAAGTAACAATCAATCATCAAACACATCATTTAACGGCCCCTTTCCCGGTACACCTACAGGAATTATTACATCGCTGTGTACCCGAATTGAAAGCCAAAGGCATTGCCGTGGCCCTCAACAATCAGGTTATTCCACGCCCTCAATGGGAACAGACAGCTGTTCCTACCCAAGCCGACATCCTCATCATTACCGCTACCCAAGGTGGCTAAATCCTACATATATGAAAGAGCAAATCACAACCCAACCACTTCCAAATTCTAGAAAAGTATATATTCCAGGCACGCTACACCCGATTAAGGTAGCTATGCGCGAAATCAGCCTTAATCCAACACGCTTGAGCAATGGAAAGATTGAGGAAAATCCGCCAATTACCGTTTACGATACTTCGGGTCCATACACCGATAGCAACCTAACCATCGATGTACGCCAAGGTATTGAGCGTATACGAGAGTCATGGATCCTGCAGCGTAACGATGTAGAGATACTACCGAGCATCACCTCCAACTACGGACTAGAGCGTCTTCATGACCCCAACTTAAAAGAACTGCGCTTCGATTACCAACATCAGCCTAAAAAGGCTAAAGAAGGACAAAATGTAACCCAGCTTTATTATGCTAAGCAAGGCATAATCACTGCCGAGATGGAATACATAGCGATACGTGAGAACCAACGTATCGAGCAGCTGGCAGAAGCAACGGCCGACATGAGCCAGCAGCACCCAGGGCATAGCTTTGGTGCCAACACACCACTTCAAGCAGTAACGCCAGAATTTGTGCGTAGTGAGATTGCAGCTGGACGCGCCATCATCCCAAACAACATCAACCATCCCGAAAGTGAGCCAATGATTATCGGGCGCAATTTCTTAGTGAAGATAAATGCTAATATTGGCAATAGTGCGGTAAGCTCAAGCATTGAAGAAGAGGTGGAAAAAGCAGTATGGGCATGCCGATGGGGTGCCGACACGATTATGGACCTATCAACAGGCAAGCATATCCATGAAACCCGTGAATGGATCATCCGCAACTCCCCTGTTCCTATCGGTACTGTCCCTATTTATCAAGCACTGGAAAAAGTTAAGGGCGTAGCCGAAGATCTTACTTGGGAGATATTCCGTGACACACTGATAGAGCAAGCCGAACAAGGCGTATCCTACTTCACCATCCATGCTGGTGTACTCTTACGCTATATCCACCTGACAGCGAAACGTGTGACAGGTATTGTATCCCGCGGAGGATCCATCATGGCTAAATGGTGCCTCTTCCACCACAAAGAAAACTTCCTATACACCCACTTTGAGGATATATGCGAAATCATGAAGCAATACGATGTGGCCTTTTCTTTAGGCGATGGTCTACGCCCAGGTTCTATTGCAGATGCCAATGATGCGGCACAATTTGCGGAGCTAGAAACCTTAGGGGAATTAACGGATATCGCTTGGAAGCATGATGTGCAGGTGATGATTGAAGGCCCTGGACATGTACCGATGCAGCTGATTAAAGAGAATATGGACAAGCAGCTAGAAACCTGCAAAGAAGCTCCTTTTTATACATTAGGTCCATTAACAACAGATATTGCTCCCGGTTATGACCACATCACCTCGGCCATTGGTGCTGCTATGATTGGCTGGTATGGCTGTGCCATGCTCTGCTATGTAACGCCCAAAGAGCATTTAGGCTTACCAAACCGTAAAGATGTCAAAGACGGAGTAATAACTTACAAAATTGCTGCCCATGCGGCCGACTTAGCAAAAGGACATCCTGGAGCGCAACACCGCGATAATGTATTGAGCAAAGCACGCTTCGAGTTCCGCTGGGAAGACCAGTTTAACCTTGCTTTAGATCCAGATACAGCACGCGAGTTTCATGATGAAACACTTCCAGCGGATGCCGCAAAGGTGGCACATTTCTGCTCCATGTGTGGACCGAAGTTCTGCTCTATGAAGATTACACAGGAGATTCGTGATAGCGTTCAAGAAGGTATGGAAGAGAAATCTACCGAATTTATCGAACAAGGAAAAGAGATATACAGTTAATATGCGCTTGATTACCCTACCGCATCAGCATCCTAAGGAAATTGAGCTCCTAAAAGAAGCCTTACGCCTACCCCAGATGTGGGTACACGTCAGGAGGCCGGGGGCTTCTTTTATGGAAATGCTCACCTACTTGCTCCAGTTTTCGGAGCAAGAGCGGAGTCGTATTGTCTTGCACCAACAGCAGCAAGTAGCCCTCGTGATGGGTATACAAAGCCTCCATATTCCGACACCAATACGAGAAGCGGGCAACTATCCGCAGGAAAAGATTGAAGGCATTATCATGAGTACATCTACCCATAGCTGGGATGAATTTAATGCTTTAAGCAGCCTTTTTAAGTTTGCTTTTATCAGTCCACTTTTTCCAAGCATTTCCAAGGAAGGCTATGGCTGCGAGCAACAAATTGAAAGTCCTATTAAGCGTGTAAACCAACATACGGAAGCTATTGCGCTTGGGGGAATCGATGCTACAAAACTGGCTATCATAAAAGATAAAGGCTTTGCAGACTATGCCTTATGTGGAGCCATCTGGCATAGTCAAACGCCTACAAAAGAATTAATACGATGCTACAAACTCATCCATTCGTCTTAACAATAGCGGGCTTCGACCCTTCTGCAGGAGCCGGCATGCTTGCTGACATCAAGACTTTTGAGCAGCTAGGAAGCTATGGGCTGGGTGCTTTAAGCTGTCTGACGCTACAAACAGAGTATCATTTTTACCAACTAGATTGGATTCCGGAGTACCAGCTCCTTGAAAATGTAGAATTACTCTGTGCACAATATCCTATAGAGGCGCTGAAAATTGGCGTTCTTAAAGATATATCCCAGCTCGCGTCGCTTGTGAAAATAGCACGTAGCTATCGGGAGCATCTCTTCATCTGCTGGGATCCTGTGCTGCGCTCAACAACGGGGCAAGATTTCTTTGCAGGAGAAAGACCTACAGCCGAACAGTTGGCATGTATCGATTTGATTACACCCAACTACCAGGAGATAGATTTTTTCCGAGCAACGAATGAATCCGTTGAGGCTTGTTGCATTCGCCTTAGCTATACCTGCGCCGTATTACTAAAGGGAGGTCATAACCCAAATCAACCGGGCTTTGACAGTCTTTACCAACGTGGCGAAGTACGCTTACTTACACCGGATGCCAACATAGCTATTCAGGACAAGCATGGCTCCGGTTGCGTTTTATCGAGCGCTATTTGTGCCTATAAGAGCCGCGGCCATACGCTATTTTCCGCCTGCAAAGCGGCCAAGCAATATACCGTACAATTTTTAGCATCAAACCCAACTTTACTAGGTTATCATCATGTACAGTAGACTACACTATATATCATCGGGCGACACGAGCGACCAACAAATAGACCGTATCTGGCAAGCGCTAGATGCAGGCGCCGACTGGATTCAGCTACGCGGAAAGCAGCTCGATAAAAAAACATTTACACAAACAGCTCAGCAGGTTAAAAAACTTCAAGAGCAGTATAACTTCATATACATCATCAACGACCATCCAGCTATTGCAGCAGCCGTCGATGCCAACGGTGTACATCTAGGCTTGGAAGATCAGGACATCGCCGAAGCGCGTAAATTGCTCGGTGCACACAAAATTATTGGAGGCACAGCCAACACGATTACGGATGTGCAACAGCGCATAGCCGAGGGTTGTCAATACATAGGATTAGGCCCTTTACGCTTCACGACGAGCAAAGCCAAGCTGAGCCCTATTTTAGGTTTTTCAGGCTATGAAAGCATCTTCCAACAATTACAAGAGCAACCTCATCCACCAATCTATGCCATTGGCGCCGTTGGACCGGCAGACATTGGTGCCTTACGCACAATAGGCCTACATGGCATCGCTGTATCTAGCTTGATTAACGAGGCTACGGACAAAAAACATTGCATTCAACACCTTCAATCTTCACTCCATGGAACCTTTACAGCTACGCGATAAAACATTTAACTCCCGTCTATTTGTAGGAACGGGCAAGTTTGGCAGCAGCCAACAGATGGCGGAAGCCATACAAGCATCGGGAAGCGAACTCGTGACCGTTGCGCTAAAACGTATAGATTTACAAGCACCAGCAGATGATATGCTATCTCATCTGCAATTGCCCCATATCCACCTCCTACCAAACACGTCTGGCGCACGCACAGCACAAGAAGCCGTATTAGCGGCACAGCTAGCGCAAGATGCTTTAGAGACAAACTGGATTAAGCTAGAAATTCATCCAGACCCTAAATACCTGCTTCCCGACCCTATAGAAACCTTGAAAGCCTGTGAGCAATTGGCTAAGCAAGGCTTCGTGGTATTACCCTATATCCACGCCGACCCCGTTTTATGTAAGCGTCTAGAAGATGTAGGCACCGCTGCCGTTATGCCCTTAGGCGCCCCTATTGGCAGCAATCTAGGCTTGCGCACTATAGAGTTTCTAGAGATTATCATCGAGCAAAGTCAAGTGCCTGTTATTGTTGACGCTGGTATTGGCGCTCCTTCGGATGCAGCCAAGGCGATGGAGCTTGGTGCTGATGCTGTATTGGTAAATACCGCAATTGCAGCTTCAGATGATCCACAACTCATGGCACAGGCCTTCGCCTTAGCCGTACAAAGCGGCCGCATGGCCTATGCCGCCAAGCTAGGCGCTAAAAGCCGCAAGGCACAACATAGCAGTCCGCTCACCGATTTTTTAACGCAAGCATATCCACATGGCTAATACCTTTCGTGACCGCTTTGAGCAGTATAGCTGGGAGGCGATCAAAGCACAGCTATACCAAACCTCCGCTGCACAGGTGGAGCGTAGTCTTGCCAAAACAAGACGCAATATTGACGACTTTATGGCCTTGATATCTCCTGCAGCAGCGCCCTATTTGGAGGAGATGGCTTCACTCTCACATCAGTTGACAGTGCAGCGCTTCGGCAAAAATATACAGCTCTATGCACCGCTGTACCTCAGCAATGAATGCCATAATATTTGCACCTACTGTGGGTTCAGTATGGACAATAAAATTCGACGTCGCACCTTGAGCTCCACAGAGATTATGCTGGAAGCACAAGCCCTGAAAGCTATGGGCTACCAGCATGTCCTTTTGGTATCTGGCGAAGCCAACAACAGTGTAAACACGGATTATTTTTTGCAGGCGGCGAAGTTGCTCGAAAACACATTTGCACAAATATCTATTGAAGTACAACCCTTAGAAACTGAATGTTACCAAAGACTACATCAAGCAAAAGTTAATGCCGTTTTAGTATACCAAGAAAGCTATCATCAGGAGACCTACAAAAATTATCACCCGAAGGGAAAAAAATCGAACTTCAACTACCGCTTGGAAACACCCGACCGCATTGGCGAAGCAGGCATGCATAAAATAGGCCTCGGGGTGCTTCTTGGCTTGGAAGACTGGCGTGTTGACAGCTTTTTCAATGCGCTTCATATTGACTATTTACAACAGAAATATTGGCGCAGCAAATACGCTGTTTCTTTTCCGCGCCTACGTCCAGCGACAGGCGTTATTGAGCCCAACTTCTTGATGGAAGATCGCGAGCTCCTACAGCTTATTTGTGCCTATAGGCTATGGAATCCAGATTTAGAGATTTCCCTTTCCACACGCGAGCATGCCTTCTTCCGGGATCATGTGATTCCATTAGGCATCACTTCCATGAGCGCTGGTTCTAAAACAAATCCAGGCGGTTACGTAGTCGAACCTCAATCATTAGAGCAGTTTGAAATTTCTGATGAGCGGTCGCCCGAAACGGTCGCCCGCAAAATACAAGAAGCCGGCTACCAGCCGGTATGGAAAGATTGGCAACAAGAATATAACAGTACAGCTACCGCAATTTATGAAACTCAATAAAGCACAAATACTCCGCTATAAGAAACAGATTTCTTTGGAGGATATCGGTATCGAGGGGCAATCCCGTATTATAGAAAGCAAGGTGCTCGTTATCGGTGCAGGGGGCTTAGGCTCCCCCATTCTGCTCTACTTAGCTGGCGCAGGTGTTGGCACCATTGCCTGCATAGATTTTGACCTTTTGGAGGAGCACAACTTGCATCGACAAATTGTCCATAGCGAATGTAATATTGGTCAAGCGAAGGTAGACAGCGCCGCCGAGCGCCTACAGGCTTTAAACAGCCACGTAACCTATCTGCCCATCATAGAAAAACTAAGTGAAACAAATATCGACAAGCATATTGCCGACTACGACATTATCATTGATGGTAGCGATAACTTCGCGACACGCTACGCGGTTAATGATGCCTGCGTGCGCCATGGAAAGCCTTTAGTGTATGGCAGCGTACTGAATTTCGAGCTTCAGCTAGCCGTATTTAATCACCAAGGATCCAAAAACCTACGCGACATCTTCCCCGAACCACCGAACCCAGAGGACGTGCCTAGCTGCGACCTCAACGGCGTGATGGGTACTGTTCCGGGAATCCTCGGGTTGATGATGGCGCAGGAAACACTAAAGATTATCTTGGGGCACTCCTGCCTGCGCAACCAGTGGTTATGGATGGATAGCCGTACTTGGCAACTACGTATAGTCGGCTTTTAAGCCGGCTATACACTACGCGGGTCAGCCTTAAGGGGCATCTTACCGCAGCGCAGAACCTCTATCGCGGCGCAGCCGAACTCCTCAGTCACCTTTCCTTCGATAAGGTATAGTCCAGGTCCGCGCAGTGGAAACCCTTGCAGGGAAGGCGGAAAATGCACCGTATCAAAGAAGGTTCCCTTGACATCGAAGAAAGTTCCAAACTTCATCAGCTCGCCACGCTTGGTGCGTACGGTTTTCTCCGCCACATAATCGCCGACCATGCGCACTGTCTGCCCAACCACACTTAGCAGCTCCTGCGCCATAACAGCCCCTCTAAAGTCGCTTCTCGCCAAATCAAACAAGGTGCCTGACACCCCAAAGCCAATCAGCTCCATCTCGTCATAATAGTCTTCCAAGATATCGTCTTCCAACGGAGGCAATACAGGCTTGCGCAACACGGAGGCAAACAACACGGGCGCTTGGTGTTTTTGCTTATGCTTACTCAGATACAGATGGGCTTCCCACAAGAGGCTTTTCTTACTTTGCCCGAGGAAACGAAATGCGCCCACACGAATCAGAATAACGAGTTGCTCAATAGCGACGGAGGTGCGTTGAATAAAATCTTGTAGACTCAGATAAGCACCTCCCTGTTGTCGTTCTTTCGCAATACGCTGCGCCAGCCGTCCTTCTAAATTCAGCAAACAATCAAAGCCGAGGTAAATATCTTTATCGTAAATACAGGCTACAAATTCACTATGATTGACACAGGGCAAGCAGATATTACCACCTGCAACACGCGCCTCATTTACATAAACCTTTCGATTATAAAACCCCCCATAATTATTTAATACACTGACCATAAACTCCAAAGGGAAATATGTTTTCAGATAGAGGCTCTGATAGCTCTCCACAGCATAGGATGCCGAGTGTGCCTTATTGAAGGAATAGCCTGCAAAGCTTTCCATCTGCCGCCAAATTTCCCGACTCGTCTGCTCCGGATAGTCCATCGCACGACAGTGGGCAAAGAACTTATCTTCAATCTCTATAAGATGCTTTTTATTACGGTACTTGCCCGACATCATGCGACGCAACACATCGGCATCAGCCATATCTAAGCCGCCATAGGCATTTCCTATTTTCATCACGTCTTCCTGATAGACCATCACGCCATAGGTTTCCTTAAGTTGCTCTTCAAAGACGGGATGCGGATAAACCACCTTATCCGGCGCATGGTGGCGCCGAATAAATTCGCCCATCATGCCGCTGCTAGCCACACCAGGCCGTATGATGGACGAAGCAGCCACCAAAGTAAGGTAATCATCGCAACGCAGCTTGGTGAGCAGCTGGCGCATGGCAGGGCTCTCGATATAAAAACAACCAATGGTATTGGCCGACCGCAGCTGCTTGGCAATATGTGGGTCTTCAAAGAAACGCTTAGGCTGCTGCGTATCGATGGTGAGTCCTCTATTTTGCTGCACGATGCGGCGACAATCTTTAATGTGACCAATACCGCGCTGCGAGAGGATATCAAACTTCTCGAAACCGATATCTTCAGACACATACATATCAATCTGCATCGTAGGCAGCCCCTTCGGGGGATAATCAAGCGCCGAGTAACAGGTTAAAGGAAGCTCCGAAATTAAGACGCCACTAGCATGAATCGTACGCTGATTAGGCAGGTCTGTCATCCGATTATAGACACCTAAAATCAAAGCTGTTACCTCATTCTTATTGAGCATATGCTCTGGCTCATGCACCAGCCTGTCAATATCACCTTTGGGTAAGCCATACACCTTACCGAGCTCCCTCAAAATGCTACGGGAACGGAAGGTACTCACGGCGCCCATGAGCGCCACATGCCCTTCGGGGTACTTCTCAAAAATATAAGTATACATGGTGTCGCGTTCATCCCAACTAAAGTCAATATCGAAATCTGGAGGACTTTTACGCTTAGGATTGAGGAAACGCTCAAAAGGAAGCTTCAAGGCAATGGGATCGACATCGGTGATTCCCAAACAATAGGCTACCGCCGAATTGGCACCACTACCCCGCCCTACATAATGAAAACCGCGCGACTGAGCATAGCGACAAATATCATCCGTGATTAAGAAATAACTCGAAAAATGTAAGGTTTGAATGCTCTCGAGCTCTCGAGCGATACGCTGACGCGCTATTTCATCATCCGACGCATAGCGTCGCTCAAAACCAGCATACGTAAGCGCTGACAAGAGTTTCATATCTTCCTGTGCATCGCCTGTAAAGTGTTTTTTATTTTTCGGCTGCTTAAAATCGAAGGTAAAGGAACAGGCAGATAGTAGCCGCTCCGTATTATGAAGAAGTACAGGAAGCTCCCGAAATAAGGCTATTAACGCCGCTTGTGGCATAAACACCTCATCGGCCGATGCACAATCTGCTGCCTGCAGCTGTGAGATAAGCAGATTTTGATCTATAGCACGCAATTGCTGATGTAGTATATAGTCTTCGGGAAGAAAGCTCACGGGCGCCAGAATTACACATCGAGCAAGTAAATCTTCCGCTAAGCGCTGCGCTTTAAAGCGTTCAGCAGGTCGTACGCCGATATATTCATATTCCCGGAGGGTAAAACACCCGAGTTGATGGAAAGGATAGATCACAAAAACGTCGCTAAAATCAGGCGCTCTTTCCGCTGGCGAGCGTTCTTCCCGATTGAACATACTGCGGTAGGCGTTAATCTGCTGAAAACCCTGCGCATTCATCGCGATAGCGATGTAGCAAAGCTTACCCTCGGCCCGAAACTCCATTCCCGTAAGGATATCTACCCCTTCTTCACGCGCATCGCGCACCAAATCTAAGGAGGCCGAACTGTTGTTTATATCCGTCAACACGGCACGCTTATAGCCATTTTCTTTCATTCCTTGAATCAGCTGCTTCAAGCTCAGCGTACCATAACGCAGGCTGTAGTAACTATGCAGATTAAGTAGCATCTTTTTCTTTTTGAGGAAGATCAGGCGCAAGAATAGCCTTCATAACGGCACCTGTACCATAGCGCAGACGCATCTTATCCATCGCTTGCAGCAGGTTCATATCTGTAGCACGGTCGCTAAAGAGGTCGGTCTGATAGGCGCCATAAATAAGCTTCGAAAACTTGATTCCAATAAGGCGAATCAGCATACGCCGGTTATACAACAGTTTGAACAGCTCCAAGACACGTTCGGTCAATACAGCATCCGAATTGGTATAGCCTAATTGTATTTGTTTGGTATGCGTATCAAAGTTGCTATAGCGAATCTTGACCGTCAAGCAGCTGGTGAGCTTTTTATCCTTACGGAGATCAAAGGCCAAGGCGCTCACCATGCCTATAAGCTCTTTGCGCAATTGGTTGACGTCAATGGTATCTTGCAGAAAGGTAGTCTCCTTGCTCATTGATTTTTGTTCACGAAAAGGAACAACTGGGCTATCATCAAGACCATTTGCCTTACG
The DNA here is from genome assembly GCF_037572665.1 of Sphingobacterium sp. MYb382. NCBI lineage: Bacteria > Pseudomonadati > Bacteroidota > Sphingobacteriia > Sphingobacteriales > Sphingobacteriaceae > Sphingobacterium > Sphingobacterium sp. MYb382. The sequence goes on along the minus strand of NZ_JBBGZT010000011.1, from coordinate 71,193 downwards.
CCAAATGGTGACACCATTTTCGCCCAACACACGCTGTAGCGTAAACACCTCCATCGCTTGCAAGCTACTAATCTTATGGATACCCATATTGCGCAGCAACGTATAGGATTGCTGGCCTACCATTGGTATTTTACGAATCGATAAAGGCGCTAAAAATTCACGCTCCACCCCGCCTTCCACCTGTAGCTCGCCACAGGGCTTCGCTTGCCCAGTTGCAATTTTACTGACGGTCTTGTTTACAGAGAAGCCAAAAGAGATGGGCAAGCCTGTTTCCTTAATGATGTATTGACGCAGCTCTTGGGTCCACTTCCAGCTTCCATAGAATCGATCCATTCCCGTCACATCGAGATAGTGCTCATCGATGCTCGCTTTTTCGAGTAAGGGACTTCGCGCCTCAAGGATATCGGTCACCATACTGGAATAATAGCTATAGCGGTCATGATCGCCACGTACTACAATAGCCTCAGGACACATACGCAAGGCCATACGCATAGGCATTGCACTATGCACGCCAAAGCGACGCGCCTCATAAGAACAGGAGGAAACGACAGAACGATCGGAAAGACCACCAATCAAAACAGGCTTACCCTTTAAACCACTGTTTTCCAAGCGCTCTACCGACACAAAAAAGGTATCCAAATCACAATGTACAATACTCCGCTCCATAACAATCTCTTTAATAGATTGAACAAAAATACTAAAAATATTAGCAATATATAAAACTATCCTTTGCTCTTTTTAAGAAAAAAATGCGAAACAGGTTAACGTCATTATTTGTTAAGGGGTTATAAAAAGGAAAGAAGAATTCCTACATTTGAATCAAAGCACAGACTAAGGAGTATACTATGACAACAAGTTCCAGCCTACCGTTTGACCCTATCGCTAAAAAGCTACAACACTTACATCGTTTTCTCGATGAGACAAAAAATACCGCGAAGATGCCTTTGCTATTTTTGGGACATGGAAGCCCGATGAACGCTATAGAAGACAATGAATTTGTAGCCTCTTTCCGGTCTTTGGGAAAGGAAATAGAAAAGCCTACGGCTATTTTAGTGATTTCGGCACATTGGGAGACGCGCGGAACCTATGTTACAGCGATGGAGCATCCGCGCACGATTCATGACTTCGGCGGATTTCCACAGGCACTTTTTGATGTGCAATATCCAGCTCCAGGGCAACCAGCCTTGGCCGAGGCTGTTCAAGAATTGCTAACGCCAACGCCCGTGGGCCTTGACCATGAATGGGGCTTAGACCACGGCTCTTGGTCTGTCGTTAAGCACCTATATCCAGATGCCGATGTTCCCGTTATCCAAATGAGTATCGACTATATGCAGCCGGCATCCTATCATTATGAATTGGCCAAATCTTTAGCCCCTTTACGCCATAAAGGAGTCTTAATTGTAGGGAGCGGCAATATGGTGCACAACTTACGGAAGATATCATGGGGTCATCTAAACAGCCATTACGCTTTTGATTGGGCGCTAGAAGCGAGTGACAAAATGAAGGGGTTTATCTTAGATGGCAACCACCAAGCATTGATTGATTTCGATAAGCAAGGTAGCGCCTTCGAGCTGGCTATACCAACCCCCGAGCACTACTTACCGATGCTCTATAGCGTAGCTTTGCAAGAAAAAAATGAGGACCTCGTTTTGTTTAATGACAGCCCTATTGGTGGTTCTTTAACGATGACGTCTCTTAAGATAGGCTAAACGCTTTCTTTGGCAGATAGTAAATCCTGTTGCACAAAAGCTTTTTCAGCAAGCGCATAACCTTGGTCGATAAGATCTTGGGCGCGATGGTAATCCCATATCCCGGCCACATCTAATGGTATATCAATAAGATAATCGGGTGGATTCAACCGTAGGGTAAGTGTCGCTAGTCGACGACGCATAGCATAAAAAGACTCTTCCATCAGTGCAATAGCATTAAGCTTGGCCGGTGACAACTTGGGTTTGTCGAGTCGTCCGTCGAGGTTTACAGCGACAATCAAGTTCCCTTTCTTCACAACCTGATTGACCGGTAAAGGATTAAGGACAGCACCGTCTACCAAGAAAGAGTTGGACAGTTGTACCCCTGTAAACACGCCCGGAATAGCGATGGAAGCCCGAATAGCTGCATATAAGCTACCTGTTGCGAAAAGCTTCTCTTCTTCAGCAATCAAATCGGATGCGATAGCCGCATAGCGGATTGGTAACGACTCAATATCTACATCACAAAAGACACTTTGCAACGTATTGAGCACACGCTTACCTTTCAGCAAGCCATTGCCCGAGTTGGAAAAGTCCATCAACCGGAATACCTGCGTCTTGGTTAACCCTTGCATCCAGGCACCCAATTCATCCAGTTTGCCACAAGCAAAAGCTCCACCAATTAAAGAGCCTATAGAGCAACCTACTACTTCATCAATCTCATAGCCTTGCTTCACCAAATATTGGATAACGCCAATTTGCGTCAATCCTCTCGCTCCACCACTGCCTAAAACTAAAGATACTTTACGCGTCTTTTTTTCAATTTCCATATTGTCTGATTACCCTTAGCTAAACATTATTTTCCTAAAACACGCTTTAGTCTCCCTCGACACAATCGATAACTACTAAAGGTAAGCCGAAATAATCAAACCTAAAAGCAGAAAATTAAAAGTTAACATAACGTACTTTATAGTAGATTAAAGGCATATATCACTCCTAAATCGTCACTTTTAGTTCGAAAATAAGCTTTGTGAAAAATAGACAAATGTCAAAGAAATGTAGTCTTTGAAAGAAACATTTCCGAGGAATGGGTAAGCTTCTTACATTTGCTAACAGTGTTAACTAAATGTTTAAACATCAATGAAAGCAACGGATAAAAAAGCAGAACAAAATGCCGCTCTTAAAAATGAAATTATTGCACAGTCATGGGCAATAATTGAAGAATCGGGCTGGCAGGCACTTTCTATTCGGCGCATCGCTGAAGCTATTGAGTACAGCGTACCGATGATTTATAAGCATTTTGAAAACAAAGAGGCTATTTTGGAGCATTTCATCAAAACAGGATTTCAGGCATTGGCAGAGCGCTTAGCAAGCGTGCTCAATCCATCGGCTCCGGCAACGGAGCAGGTACAGGAGCTTGCAAAAGCCTATTGGACCTTTGCGGCATCGCAGACCAAGCATTACGAAATTATGTATGGCTTGGGTATGCCTTCCTGTGAGGCGGTAAACAATGTTGCGGAGATCAAACAGATGTCCAACGTAATGATGCAAGCCATTCAGGCTGTTGGCGAGGAGGCTGGCAATGGCACCATCGACCACTACTTGAAGGTAAAGACCTTTTGGTCTATGCTTCATGGCTTTATGGCTATTGAATTATTTTCACACAATCAAATCCAGGAAGCGCCTACCGCTACTTTCAGGGATGCGATCGACAGTTTTATATTTACCTTAATTAATAAAAAATAACATGAGTCTGCTACAAGATCTACAGTGGAGATACGCCACAAAAAAAATGAATGGTGCAGCTGTTGCACAAGAAAAAATTGACGATATCGTTGAAGCAGCACGTTTGGCGCCTACGTCTTCAGGCTTACAACCTTTTAAAGTGATTGAAATTTCGAATCCAGAATTAAAAGCTAAGATTCAGCCTATCGCCTTTGGACAGAGCCAAATCGTTGATGCCTCTCACCTACTTATCTTCGCTGCATATGACGAATACACGAAAGAACGTGTTGACGCTGTATTTGCACAACAAGCAACAGAAAGAGGATTGCCTGACGGCTTTGCTGATGACTACAAAAACATGCTATGGAGCCGCTTTGAGCAACAAACGAAAGAGGAGCATTTCCAACATGCAGCACGTCAAGCCTATATTGGTTTTGGCCTAGCAATTGCGGCGGCTGCCGAATTGAAAGTTGATGCTACGCCAATGGAAGGCTTTATCGCGCCACAATTGGATGAGCTTTTAGGCTTAGACAAATTAGGCTTAAAATCGGTTACTATTTTGGCGATCGGCCAGCGTGATACGGAAAATGACTGGTTGGTAAACTTGAAAAAGGTACGTACCAATACGGAAGATTTCCTTATTAAATTGAACTAATACTATACATTGAAACAAAAAGTGAAGGGGCAACCAGCAATGGTCACCCCTTTATTTTTTTATAAACTCCACTTAAAAAGGCGTCTAAGCCATTGGAAAAAGCTTTGTTTCGACTTTAGCTTTGAAATGTTCCTGTAGACGTTCAAAAAATTGGCTATTGACCCTATTTTCATTCTGCGAAAGCAGGTGTGAAATAGCAACCATTTGTCCGCCTTTCAGCTGAATCTTATAATAGCCAAACAGAACACCACGATTCATTTGCACGGATTTAACCTCTACCACATGTGCTACATCGTTCAATAGGTTGAAATATAAATCACCACCATGTAAGCGCGCTAAGCAAACTTCATTGTTTACGGCATCAAAATAAAGCTTTTGATCTTTCGTCAACCGCAATTGGTTGTTGTATACAAAAAACTGACCGATAAGATAAAAGCTCAAGGGTAGCGCTATCAAGATGATCTTAATCTTAAAGCCTAAAATCAATATCACAAAGAGCAAAGCGATACCAAAACCCACCGTACTAAAGGTATTTCTGGTTACTCGCCCCATCAACGTGCTATGGGTATCCACCAGTTGAAAGCCTCTCCTGCCCGACACACTGACGGACGTCGCTCGGGAAATCCCCATAAAAAGGCGTCGACCAATATAATAGATCAACAAACCTACCAATGCGACAATCCACAGTATCTTCATAGCGTATATTAAAGCTTAGTATTGTTCATTTTCGTTCGGGAAGCTTCCACCTTTTACATCTTCAGCATACTGACGTGCTGCATCAACCATACCGCTATATAGCTGCATATACTGACGTAAAAATTTAGGCTTAAAGTCTTTGGTGAAGCCCAACATATCATTAACTACCAATACCTGACCGTCGCAGTCGCCACCAGCACCAATACCAATTGTTGGGATATTTAGAGATTCTGTAACCTCTTTTGCCAGCTGCGCTGGAATTTTTTCCAATACAACAGCAAAACATCCAGCCTCTTGCAGCGCTAACGCGTCAGCTTTTAGCTTCTCGGCTTCAGCCTCTTCTTTAGCGCGAACGCCAAAAGTACCAAACTTATTGATCGACTGCGGCGTTAAGCCCAAGTGACCACATACAGGAATGCCTGCGTTTATAATCTTTTTTATATTATCGATTATCTCTAATCCACCTTCTAATTTAACGGCTTGTGCTCCCGACTCTTTCATCATGCGCACTGCGGCTTGGTAAGCCTCATCTACGGAACCTTGGTAAGTTCCGAAAGGCAAGTCTGCCAACACCAAGGCACGTTTAGCACCACGTGCTACAGCGCTAGCGTGATAAATCATGTTGTCCAGCGTGATAGGCAAAGTTGTTTCATAACCGGCAAACACATTGGCAGCAGAATCGCCCACCAATAAAACATCAATTCCAGCTTCATCTAAGGCTTGCGCAGTAGAATAATCGTAAGCAGTCAACATCGTTATCTTCTCTCCGTTGGCCTTCATCGCTAGAATGCTGCTTGTCGTTATTCGCTTTATGATCTTATTTACTGACATCTTTATTTTTTTTGTGAACAAAACTAGTCAATAAATATGAGAATGGAAATCTTGCCATTCTATTACTTCAGCTCTTTTTTGTACTTTTGCAGGATGCAAGAAAGCGAAAACCGTCTATTTAAGTTTCCGAAATTTGAGGATCTAATTATTCATGAAGATGACAACTTGATTGTCATCAATAAACCACCTTTTGTAGCCTCTTTGGATGACCGTGCAGGCAGTGAAATTAACATTCTACGCTTAGCGAAAAAGTATCATCCAGATGCGCAGGTATGTCACCGTTTAGATAAAGAAACTTCGGGCATCCTTCTTATCGCGAAGAATCCAGAGACTTACCGTTTAGTATCTATCGAGTTTGAGCGCCGCCGGGTAAATAAAGTATACCATGCTGTTATTGGAGGTACACATACCTTTGACGATCTACATGTTAATCTTCCTATCCTCAACCAAGGACAGAAGAATGTATCTATCGACAGAGCAAAAGGTAAGGCTGCTGAAACAATATTCAACAGTTTACAATATTTCAAACATTACACGTTAGTGGAATGTAAACCAATCACAGGTCGTATGCACCAGATTCGTATTCACTTGGCTACACAGCACGCGGCTATTGTGAACGATGAGATGTACCGTGGTAAGCCTATCTTTTTATCACAAATTAAAAAGCGTGGTTTCACACTCGCTAAAAACGAGGAAGAGCAACCGATTATCAAGCGTTTTGCGCTACACGCCAGAGCGGTAAGCTTTACAATAAATGAGAAAGCATATGCTTTTGAGGCTGATTATCCGAAAGATTTTGCTACTTTACTACGTCTATTAGAAAAATTTGATAGTTAAGAACCCGTATTCATTATGATAAAGGACAAAAAGAAATTCTGGAAAATAACGAGCAACATCATTTTTGGTCTTATCATCATACTTTTGTTGGTTCCAACAAGTCGTGTTTGGATTCAGCAAGGTTTGATGAAAGTAGGTCTTTTCAAGCCTAAATTGGAGCAACCAGCAGAAGTGCCTGCGGCAGCGGCAGAAACGACAACAGAAGATAAAGCGCCTGTTACGGCTGTTTTTTCGGATGATGAAGGAAAACCTGTTGATATTCTTGACCTAAAAGGAAAAGTTGTATTTCTTAATTTCTGGGCTACTTGGTGTCCTCCTTGTAAAGCGGAGATGCCTTCGATCCAAAATTTGGTAAAGAAGTTCAAAGGCAATGATAAGGTTGTTTTCATGTTGGTAGAGATAGAGCATGAAAAAGAAAAAGCTCATACTTTTTTAAAAGAGAACAAGCTGAATCTACCAATTTACTATCCAGAGAGTGAGATTCCTTCTGAATGGCTAGGTCAGTCTATTCCGACAACCATCATCTTGGATAAAGATGGTCGTATCGCTGCGCGTCATGAAGGTATGGCAGATTATGACCGTAAAGAAGTTTTTGAGTTTATAACCGATTTAATTAATAAATAATGACTAGAAGTGAGTTGGTCGCACAGATAAAAGCGAAGAAAAGCTTTTTATGCGTTGGCTTAGATACCGATTTAACGAAAATACCGACGCATCTTTTGGATGATGAGGACCCTATTTATTCCTTCAATAAAGCTATTATTGAAGCTACTGAGGATCTTTGCGTTGCCTACAAACCTAATATTGCATTCTACGAATGTTATGGTGTTAAAGGATGGCAATCCTTGCAAAAAACATGGCAAGCGCTACCAAAAGACTGCTTCAGCATTGCTGATGCTAAACGTGGCGACATTGGTAATACCTCTAAGATGTATGCTACAGCCTTTTTTGATGAGCAGGTATCGGGATTAGGTTTTGATTCTATTACTATCGCTCCTTATATGGGCAATGATTCCGTTACGCCATTTCTAGAATTTGATAATAAATGGGCTATTGTATTGGCCTTGACGTCCAACCAAGGAAGTAAGGATTTTCAGAACTTTGAAAACCAAGATGGCACACAACTATTCGAGTATGTAATTGATAAAGTAAACACTTGGGGTAGTATCGAAAACACCATGTATGTTGTTGGTGCGACTCGTGGTGAGGCTTTTCTAAAAATTCGTGAGCATGCTCCGGATCATTTCTTACTCGTGCCAGGTGTTGGTGCTCAAGGAGGTTCCTTGCAAGATGTTTGTCAATACGGAATGAATAAAGACTGTGGGCTTCTGGTGAACAGCACGCGTGGTATTATCTACGCTTCAAACGGAAAAGACTTTGCGGAGAAAGCACGAGAAGAAGCTATAAAGCTTCAAAAAGAAATGGAACTAGAGCTAATTAAAGCGACCATCATTTCGTAAAATAACGAGTAAAACAAAAGGGATGAAAAGCTATAGTTAAACTTAGCAAAAACATTGTTCTTTGAGTTAAATGTAACATTTTTGGCACAATAATTACCGAAGAGGAGGATATGCGTAAAAACTACTTATATCCTTCTTTTTTTATCGGTCTAGCCTCCTTTAGTGGATGCAGCTCCCTCTATATGCCCAATGTTCCTGCCACGCCCATGTTGCGCGAAAGTGGTGAAGTTTACGTAGCAGCACATAGCTCCATGAAAGGAAACCTCAGTGCGAATGCAGCAGTGGCAATTAGTCCACATGTAGCTTTACTGGCCAACGGCTCCTATCGGGAGCATGCTAAAGAAAGTGCACGCCAGGAGCTCTTCGACCAAAAGATAGTTGAAGGAGGAATAGGCTACTTTACCAAAGTGGGTAAAGCAAAAAAGCAACTTTTTGAGGTGTATGCCGGCTATGGTTTGGGGAGATCTCGCCAAGACGACCGGCGGGCGGGACTACGAGGAATGGAAACGCAAGAATTGCGGGAGATGGATTTTGACAAAATATTTGTACAGGTGAACTACTCCTCTACTAAGCAGGACAGGGTGCAGCTATTTGGTAAAAAACGTACGATAAGTTATGGTACAGCTATCCGTTTTAGTCGTGTAGCGATGCAGGACTTCAAGATCAACAAAATTGAGCAAACGAAGGAAGAGGCATATTTCGCTGAGCCTTTATTCTTTACCCGCTTGGAGCTCAACAAGGGACTACAGCTGCAATATACTAACGGTTTTAACGTTAACTTACTCAGCAACGAGTACTTAAAAGCGGGCAACGCCGTTTTCACCTTAGGCTTGGCCTACAATTTTTACAGAAAAAAGAAATAAAATATACACATGAAATTACGAATCTTAGTACTATCTATTGCTACCTTTTTGGTGAGCAGCTGTTCCATCAACAAAGACCAGGTGGCAGCCTTAGCCAAATGTGACTACCAAGTAGAATCATTACAGAATGTTAAATTAGCAGGAAAAAATGCAGAAACATTCATGGGCGGCAATGGCGTAAACTTAGCGGCGCTACCTGCTGTAGCGATGGCGATGTTGACCAAAGATTTACCTTTGGAGGCGCAAATCAATATGAAGGTATCAAATCCGACAGCGAAAAAGACAGCAATCAACTCTTTTAAATATTTAATTGAAATTCAAGGAAAGCCACTTTTCGAAGGTACGGTAAATGAGAACATCAATTTGACACAAGGTCAAAGTATGGTTGTTCCTTTAACTTTTAAAGCCAATATTTTCAATACAGCACACGAAAATGGTATCGATAATTTGATGAATGAAATTTTCACTAGAAAAGGAGAAGGATTTTTAGTTTTGAAAATTAAGCCTTCTTTCAAAATCGGAAGTCAGAACATCTACTACCCTGGTTACATTACAGTAGATAAAAATTTAGCAAAAAGTATTGGTAAAATTATCTCCAAATAAGCTAAAGCAATAAGCATAAAAAAACCTGATCAATAATTGATCAGGTTTTTTTATGGATTACTAAAACTGCTTATGCATTAATAGCTTTCCAAATCATATCTTTTAACTGTGGTATATTTTTTCCAGCAACGGAAGAAATAAATATAGATGGAATTCCTTTTGGTACTGTCAAAGCCATTTCTGCTTCAAGCTCCTCATCCAACATATCAGCTTTTGTAATTGCCAACAAACGTGGCTTATCAATTAGCTCAGGATTGTAAACCGTTAGCTCGTTTAACAAAATATTATACTCTTCTTCAATAGAACGATCCGTATCTGCAGGAACCATAAAAAGTAATACAGCGTTACGCTCGATGTGACGTAAAAAGCGGTATCCTAAACCTTTACCTTCGGAAGCACCTTCAATAATTCCAGGAATATCAGCCATTACGAAAGATTTACTATCGCGATAAGCAACGATACCTAAATTTGGCACCAACGTGGTAAACGGATAATCAGCAATCTCAGGCTTCGCCGCCGAAACGACAGAAAGCAAGGTTGATTTACCCGCATTCGGGAAACCTACTAAGCCCACATCAGCCAACACTTTAAGCTCAAGGATGATCCATTGCTCCTGCCCTGGCATACCCGGCTGGGAATAACGCGGTGTCTGTTGCGTTGGCGTCTTAAAGTGCCAGTTTCCTAAACCACCTTTTCCACCTGGTGTCAATACTTTTGTTTCACCATCTTCGGTGATATCGAACAAGATTTCTCCGGTTTCGGCATCACGCGCAATGGTTCCCAAAGGCACCTCTAAGATTTCATCTTTTCCGTTAGCTCCAGAACATAAAGAACTACCACCACGCTCACCATTCTGAGCGATAATATGCTTACGGAATTTCAAGTGTAACAAGGTCCAGTGTTGTGTAGATCCTTTTAAGATGATATGTCCACCACGGCCACCATCACCACCATCAGGTCCACCTTTAGCCGTAAATTTATCACGGTGTAAATGCGCAGAACCTCCGCCACCATGACCAGAACGGCAACATACCTTCACATAATCAACAAAATTTGAACCTTGGGCCATCTTCTTATTCCTTACTCTTTAAAATATTAATATTGGTCGATGATAGCAGTTAAGTCATTGAAAATAGTTTCAATTTCTCCGATACCATTTACCTTCGCTAGTTTACCTTGCGCCTCATAATAAGGAAGCACATGGATAGTTTTACTAAAGTACTCTTCTATTCTTTTTTTCAACTTATCTGCTGCATCATCAGCACGTCCAGAAATCTCTTGACGTTTAGCAATACGTTGAGTCAGCTCTTCTTCGTTTACATCTAAAGCTACTACACCGGTAATTTTCTCCGAGATAGACGCTAAGAACGTATCTAATGCTTCTGCTTGTGCAACTGTTCTTGGAAAACCATCAAAAATAAATCCTTTCGCCTGTGGATTTTTCTTGATCTCTTCTTCAAGCATAGCAATTGTAATGGAATCAGGAACCAAATTGCCATCAGCAATAATTTGGCTTACCTGCTGTCCTAGGTTGGTTTGGTCTTTTATGTGGGCGCGAAAAAGATCTCCAGTGGAAATATGTACCAGTTGGTACTTTTCGATTAATCGCTCAGATTGTGTGCCTTTACCAGCACCGGGAGGCCCAAATAAAACAAGGTTTAGCATAAGTTTGCGTGTTTTATGTTCGAAAAAAAAGCCTAATCCCTTTGTGAGAATTAGGCTTAGCTGTTTTCTAAGTGCGCTCAAAGGGAGTCGAACCCCTAACCTTTTGATTCGTAGTCAAATGCTCTATCCAATTGAGCTATGAGCGCGTTAACCATCAGACTTTGACAAACCGTCTTTCTGTTTTGGTGATGCAAATATAGGGATTCTTAAGATATCTGCAAATTCTTTTTTTACTTTTTGTCAATATAATATTAAATAAAAACTTCGTTTATCCCGTCGAGAGGCCACCCTACTTAAGGCATAAGCCCTATGCCTGAGATCTCTACGGATGCTTTTACTGGCAAATCTTTGACTGCAATACAAGTTCTACTCGGGAATTTATTTTTAAAATATTCTCCATAAATCTTGTTCAGCTCGTCATAACGGTCCATATCTTTTAGATAAATGGTGGTGCTAACAAGGTCATCGAAGCTTAATTTATGCTCATCGAGTTGTTTTTTTAAGTTATCCATGACCTGCCGAAGCTCTGCTTCGAAGGAATGATTAACCAATTTTCCAGTTTTTGAATCTAATCCTACCTGTCCTGAAATAAAAAGAAGGTTGCTCGCTTTTACCGCTGGGCTAAAAGGTATCTTCGGTTGCGGAACTTCTAGTGCCTGCAGGGCACATCCAAATAATAAAGCCACGAGAGCCAACATATATATCTTCATCTAGCTAAGATATCATTAACGATAGACTTATTTCAATGCTTTAACGGAGGCGTTGTAAAACATATGTAACAATTTACTTGTAATAAAGAATATATGCAAAAAGTATATTAATTTCCTAAAAAAGCCTTTTATTTATTGAATATCAATAAATAAGTAAAACAAATCATCGCTATATTTGATTTTTTACCGATATTTGAAACAATTATTAACTTATAAGAAATGACAAACGAAACTATTATTACCCTCCTTGTGGCGGGAATCGTAATTAGTAAGACTATTATTGGCTTCTTAATATACCATCTATTAAAAAGAAACCGACAATTGCGCGATGAGAAATTAATGCTTAGCGAATTGAGTCTGAAATTAGAATCTTATGTTTCCGAAGTTCGCCAGCAGAACAAAGAACTGACGCGCGCGGAAGAATTCAAATTAAAGATACTATCCTTAGCGTCTCACGATTTGCGTTCTCCTTTTGTCAATTTACAAATGTTATTAAAATTCAGACATCTCGATGGTTTTAAAGATGAGCAGAATATAGACCAGTTCTTTCATGATATCGAACTTCAGGTTACGAAAGGTAAACAAGTGGTCAATGACATCTTACTTTGGGCTTCAGGCCAATTGAGTGGTGGCGACTTAACAAAAGAGCATTTCAGTATAAAGGAGCGTGTAGACTCCATCATGAGTTTCTTTGACTACCAAGTAAAAGAGAAAGAAATTGATGTAGACGTTTCAATAGATCCAAAATTATCCTTCTCAGGCAATACGAGCATTTTCGATTTTATGCTTCGTAATATGATATCGAATGCTATAAAATTCAATCCGCTCAAAGGAATTATCAAAATTGGGGTATTAGAAGTCTCAAAAACAGGTAGTGTAAAACTATTTATCGAAGATAATGGTGTCGGATTAAATGAGCAAGAGGTTAAATATATCAATACAGGGCAGGCAAGCAGATCTAAACATGGCGACCCTGAGCAAGCGATGGGTATTGGCCTCTCGCTTTGCCAAAGCTTAGCTAGAAAAACAGGCTGGGACTTTTCTGTGAAAAGTAACCGCGGAAAAGGTGCTATCTTTTATGTACAGTTGAACTAATAAAAGCTACGAAAAAGGCTGCATATTAAATATGCAGCCTTTTTATCTATTAAGCCATTCCAGAGGGGTTAGCTACACGCTTCTTTCTCAAACATTATCCCTGCCAGTCCATCTGCACAGAATGCCAAACCTCCTCACCTACTTTTACAGTGGTGAAATTGTCTGCATTTAAGACAAAGCCTACTTTCTCATAGCATTTTATGGCTCCTAGATTCCACGCGTAAACGTTCAAGGAAATCGCCGTTGCATGTAGTTCTTTTAATGAATAACTTATTAAGGCCTGAATAATCGCCTGCCCAAACCCTTTTCCTCTAAATTTTTCATCACCAATAAGTACACGACATAAACGGACAGAACCATGCTGGTTATTATAAATTTCAGCATGTCCAATCGTGCACTGGGTCGTACTATCCACAACTTTAAAGACAGAACGATGCGCATCTTCAAGATAATGATGAAGTTGTTCTTCCGTCAGTGGAAAAGTAAATACAGGCCCCGCGAACTGCGTTAGCAATCCTTCATCAGCTATCCACGCAATCAAAGTTTTGAAATCTTCCGGTGTAAATGGTTTAAGTTGTATCAGTTGACTCATTTTAATTATTTACTATTCGATTTTAAAGATAAAACAAAAAGGTTATTAGAAAATCAAAGTCTATCTGAATTAACAATCTAAACGAGCAAGATTGTATAAATCATTTCAATATAGCGACACGTTGACGTAGAATTATTTTAGCACACTCAAAATGAGCAATATTTTAATGTATAAATTTTAAACATGCTTTTACTTAATAGACAAATACAATTAATCTGTTCATTTTCGAACAGTCCTTGTTCATTACCGTACAAACGAAAGAGAACAAACAACACGTAAACAACTAATAAACAATAAATTAAAACAATGGCAAAAGAAATGCTAGAAAGAAAATAAATAGTTAAATTCATTGTTTAAAGAACATAGCGAATGTTAAAAACATATATTAAGATAGCTTGGCGGAACCTAACGAAAAATCCATCGTTCAGTTTTATAAATATTACTGGGCTGGCCATAGGGTTAGCGACGTGTTTTTTAATTTGTTTATACGTATTTGACGAGCTCAGCTTCGACCGTTTCCATACGAATGCTAATCGTATCGTGCGTGTGGTGTTTCAAGGCACCGTTCCGGGAGGTAAAATCAATGAAGCCAACGTGATGCCTCCTGTGGCGGAAACCCTTAAACAGGAAAATCCAGAAGTAGAATTGGCTACGCGACTGATGGTGGCGGGCGCACCAGTCTTTGAGGTAAATGGAAAACTGTTTTCTCAAGAACAACTTGCTTTTGTGGATAGCACATTCTTCAACCTGTTTAGCTTTCCCCTTACCCAAGGAGATGCCAACAACGTACTCAAACAACCCAATACTGTCGTTATCACAGAACGACTAGCGAAGAAATTCTTTGGAACGACAGCCGTAATTGGCAAAGACATTCAAACGAGTGATAAAAAGGGACGCTTAAAAATAACAGGGGTTTTGGCAGATATCCCTAAAAACTCACATATACAATTCGACCTCTTTGCTTCGATGAGCAATCAGCCCGACGCAAACTCCACTTCATGGATGACTTCGGGATATTATACTTATTTACTTTTAAAGCCTGATTTTGATTATCGTATACTCGCAAAAAGGCTTCCTGATTTATTTGAGAAACATGCAGGCCCACAATTCCCTGCCGCCTTTGGGATGGACTATAAATCTTTCCGAAATTCAGGTAACCATATTGGACTAGAGATACAACCCCTTAAGGATATACATTTACACTCTAACTTTGTTAGTGATTTGAGCCCTGCGGGCAATAGTCAATACATTTATATTTTTGTTTGCATTGCTATTTTCATCCTCTGCATTGCGACGATTAATTTCATAAACTTATCGACAGCTTCCGCTTCAAAAAGAGCCAAAGAGGTAGCTGTCAGAAAAGTGCTCGGCTCAAGCCGCAAAACGATGGTAATACAGTTTCTGTGTGAAGCCATATTAACGACGTCGTTATCGCTTCTTATGGCTTGCGTCATTACTTGGCTTGCTCTTCCTGTTTTTAATAAGGTTGTAGAAAAAGACTTGAATCTTAACTTTTTATCGAATATCTACGCACTTCCATTCTTTTTGGGAATAAATCTATTTGTAGGGATCTTGGCCGGCTTATATCCTGCCCTGTTTTTATCAAATTTTAAACCCTTAAAAATATTTAGAAGTGCCACCAATATGACCGATAAAAATTTTGGTCTACGCAATATTCTAGTGACTTTTCAGTTCTTTATCGCTATTAGCTTTGTGATTGGCACCACTGTTATCTATCAACAGTTGACCTTCATTCAGCAAAAGGATTTAGGCTATAATAAAGACAATTTAATCGTTGTTCAAACGTGGCCTCTTGGCGATAACCAGGATGTATTCATTCAGCAACTAAAAGACGATTCTCGCGTTTCAAATTTAACAAGGTCGGGATATATACCTGCAGGCTCCTCTTACAACAATAACTTTCTAATTCACGACAAACAAACGCCTAAAAACTGGATAAAAACCCTCCGCTATGATGTTGATGAAAACTACATCACTACGATGGGCATGCAGCTCATAGCTGGGCGTAATTTTTCCAAGGCCTATGGTGCAGACTCTTTAACTGCTATTGTGAATGAATCGGCCGTAAAATCATTTGGCTGGGGAAATGATATTCTAGGAAAAACAATTGTTGATGGACAGAACAAATCGCTACAGATTATCGGTGTTGTCAAAGACTTCAATTTTAAATCGCTCTATGAACCTATTACCCCTTTGGTAATGGTTCTTCAGCCTATTGCTGGCGATATTATTATTAAAACAAAATCTGCAGATATTGAATCTCTTATTCAAGCGATAAAGGGTAAATATGAGAGCTATAATCCTGAAGTTCCTTTTTCTTATTCTTTTATCGACCAACGGTTGGAAAATACGTATGCTACAGAGCGGAGAACAAGCTACCTGCTCATCACTTTCTCAGCCCTCACCATATTTGTTGCTTGCTTAGGCCTCTTAGGCTTGACTACATTTGCCGTATCGGCCAAGACTAAGGAGATTGGTATCCGGAAAATATTAGGCGCAAATATTTTCAATATTATGCAGCTTATCGTCAATAGCTTTGTGAAGCTTATCCTGATAGCTTTCTTCATCGCGGCGCCATTAAGCTGGTGGATTACCAAGCAATGGTTAAATGACTTCGCCTATCGGATAAATTTAAATGGGTTGGTTTTTATCTGTGTCGGACTTTTTGTGCTCATCATTGCATTGCTAGCAGTAAGCTGGCAGGTATATCAAGCGGCAAGACAGAACCCTACAAAATCACTTAGAACGGAATAATAACAGACTTATAGCATTTAAATATTTCTTGATTGCGGTTAACTACGATAAAAAACATCCATAAAACTGAATCTTTCCTTTGCTAGTTTTTTATTAATTGGCTCGTAAATCTGTATAAGTTTGTTATCTTTTTTAACTAGTATTCGGAAAGGCTGATTCAACTTTTGGGTAAGATGATATACCGTTAAAAACTCCGCTATATCTTCGTGCCAACTCGCCATACCGTACAGCGAAACAAAAGGCGTACTATTCAATGCTTCATAAATGGCTGAAATCTGGTCTTTAGAAACAACTTTACCGCTTCTGAAGCGAGTGCCTTCTAAAGCAGGAAACAAATACGTATCACTCGGCATATTCATTTTGGTCCAAATACCTTTTGTGAAATCGGTATGAACAGGCACATCGCTTACTTGGGTTACCTTTGGTGTTAACTTCAAAACAGCATCCACGACATGCGTGGCTTCATGCAAAAATACATATTGTATAGCATCTAGTTCACCGCCATCCAACCAAACCGATAATGAGTCATTTACGCCAGTTTTAAAACAAGTATTCTCCTTTTTATTAAGCCAGTCGGTCACAGTTTCGTTCAAGATACCTGCCCGAAAAGTAATATTAAATTGAGCTAAAGAATCTTTGGATTCAACAGGAGATGTCAAAGCCGTATTGGGCATTCCATCCAGAAAGCTTATGCTCTTCAGATGCTTCTGCAATATTTTCTGGTGCAAAGGAGGTAGAATCAAAAAAGCACTTTCCACCTTCTTGAGCTCTTCTTTAGTTAGCCGGTGTTCTACAGGGTCCATGCCCGCTTCCTTAAAGGAATGCATCACTTTTTCTGGGGTTGCAGCAATACGGAAATCTTCTTCATTAATGTGTTGTCCGATGGCAGTCTCCACACCTATAAAGAACAATACAAATAAAACACTGACTAATCTATTCATCAAAAACAGGGTACAAAAAATAAATATTCCTTTTTCTTCTTCAAGGCAACAACTAAAATTAAAAACTAGACTTACGACGAATTCGCTATAACAAGAATTCCGCGCTACTTAGCTATTAATAGCTTCATAAGATTTACAAGAAAACCTTTTTACGAATAAATACATAATTAACACGCACCGTCTTTAGCATAGCTAATGATTTCAGGATTAAAGTTAAGTAACTTTAAGCTATGCTTGATTAATATTTTTTGTAAAAAAATTCGTTACAAGAGATGTCCTAACCAGTATGCAAGCCCCTACATACAGTCGTAGTTTTTTTTGACGGCGCTTGCCTCATCCTATTACTGACTTTGATAATTTTACATCTTATCAAGCAACTCTTCAATATTATAACTGATGAGGACAAGCTCTAAATAGACTTGTTGTACGAAACCTTTCTGAACCATTTTATTAATAAATAAAAGTAATTCATCGTAAAAACCGTCCACGTTTAATATACCTATAGGTTTTTTATGTAAACCCAAGGTAGACCATGTAATCATCTCAAAGAACTCTTCTAGTGTTCCGAATCCTCCCGGCAATACAATTATACTATCACACAAATCGTTCATTTTGGTTTTTCTCTCATGCATTGTATCTACAAATACAAGCTCTGTAAGTCCTTCATGTGCAATTTCCCTTGTTTTTAAAAAATAGGGAAGCACACCGACAACAGTCCCCCCTTCCTGCAATGCGCCGTTAGCAACAGCTCCCATAAGCCCTGTAACCGCTCCTCCATATATCAATTGTATATCTTTTTTAGCTAGGGTTCTACCAACTAATTCTGCTTGAGTTTTAAAAATTTCCGATGAGCCAAAACTAGCTCCACAAAATACTACTGTACTTTTCATTATTACTTATGTTAATCACAAAGCCAATCTATTTACTTTGTTATACTTTACTGAACTATATCTTCTTGAAAAACCTGACCGAGTGCATACTTAATCACTTCTACCGTATACCTCAAATCTGCAGCTGTATGTGCACTAGAAACAAAGCCAACTTCATAGCCTGAAGGACCAAAATACACACCGCAGCGAAGAAGTATTTTATGCATCAACTTATGCCTATGCATCGATGACGGATCTATATCCTCAGCTTTACGCATTACCTCCTGCGTTGAAAATGAAAACCAAAACATAGAACCTATCGAAAACAATACGACTTCATATCCTTGCTGAGTTATATGCTGCTGGACGGCCGTCACCATACCACGTGTTTTACGTTCTAATTTCTCATAAAACATAGGTTTGAGCAATTGCTTTAAAGCCGCGATTCCAGCAGACATGGCTACAGGATTGCCCGATAATGTCCCAGCTTGGTATACAGGGCCATCTGGCGATATCATAGACATTAACGCTTTAGATCCTCCATACGCACCAACAGGCATCCCTCCTCCGATTATTTTTCCAAAAGTTACAATATCAGGCCTCACGCCGTAATATGCTGCTGCACCACCAATACCCAACCTAAATCCTGTTATTACCTCATCAAAAATGAGCATAGCTTTATGCTGTTCTGTAATTTCCCGAAGAAATTTAATATACCCCTTCTCTTGAATTAAAAGACCATTGTTTGCCGGTATACCTTCAATTATCACTGCCGCTATCTGGTCTGCAAACTGACTAAAAACGTATTCTATCGCAGCGCTATCCCCCAATCCAATCACGATCGTCTGCTGCGCAAAAGAATCAGGCACTCCAGCCGACGAAGTTTTTCCCAAGGTGACTAATCCAGATCCAGCTTTGACAAGTAGCGAATCGGAATGTCCATGATAACAGCCTTCAAATTTCACAATTTTGTCTCTACCTGTATACGCTCGTGCCAGCCTAATAGCCGACATTAAAGCTTCCGTTCCTGAACTAACGAAACGTAGTTTCTCTATATGCTCTACATTGTTTATTATAAGTTCGGCAAGTGTATTCTCCAATACTGTTGGAGCACCATAGCTTAATCCTTTGCCTAACTGAGCAGCTACAGCTAAGCGTATTCCTCTATTATTATGGCCTAAAATTAGAGGTCCCCATGAACAGCAGAAATCAATAAATTTGTTGCCATCCTCATCCCATAAATAGGCTTTATCGCCACAAGCTATAAATAAAGGACATCCATCTACCGCTTTGAAGGCTCTGACAGGCGAGTTCACTCCTCCTGGAAAAAGACCTTTGGCTTTCTCAAAAAGTTCTTCTGATTTTTCACGATTAAGCCGCTCACGCACTATAATTCCTTTCATACTTATTCTTTTCAAAAACATTACTTCCATTTCTAACCCAAACACAAAACCCACGACTGATAATCAATGTGCTACACAAAAAAACCAATTAACAATCAACTTTTACTGCGGCAAAGATATTCTAAATCAACACTTATTTTTAGGTACAAATAATATGAAAATAAGTATATTTATTACATGATAAATAATAGTGAATTTCAGTCTGTAGAAGTATTCTATCTCAAATCGAATGAACTTAAGCTTAAAAAGGAAAAATATTATTTCCGTTTCTTATATGTTATAAAAGGCAATGGAACTTATACATCCTTCGATAATACAATCAATTACCAAAAAGGTACCTTAGTATTAATTACCCCTAATGATGGTTTTGATTTCCAAATAAAAAAAGAATCCGAATTTCTAGTTATTCAGTTTCATCTAAAATTCCTTACAGGATATCGATGGAAAACTATTCCTAAAATTGAAAACCTACTTTCCCTAGCATCTCAGACATCGGGCATTTTTTTACAGATAGAATCGGATAGGGAGCTTGTTGGCAATATCACAAAAGCCATGTTAATGAATGTGCAGGCCAATGAATTATATTCCCATGATGTTAACCTCCATTTTACCAATACACTTATCGTTATAGCAGCAAGAAACCTTTCGATTAACAAGCCACAATATTTTTCGGAACAAGTAGACAACAAAATTGAAGGTATCCTTTCTTACATCGAATCCAACATACACAATCCCGACTTACTTAAAGCTAAACTGATATGTTCCATTTTTGGGATTTCGACAAACTATTTCAGCAACTATTTCAAGATTAATTGTGGGACAAGTTTCAAAGAATACATTGCTTCCTACAGAATTAAACTCATTAAACATCGCCTTTTATTTGGAGACAAGCGCATGCGCGAGCTGGCAGAGGAGTTTGGATTCACCGATATAAGCCATTTAAATCGGTATTTTAAAAATAATAGCGGTGTAAGCGTTCGCGACTTTAAAAATAATCAAAAGCGTAGGTAACTTATTAACTTGGCTCCTTAAAATGCTAATACCGCTAATTTCAGCGCCAAGTCCGTGGAAATTAAACCTGCAAATTATTGTGTTGTATGCGTGGGAAATATATTATCTGCCGGGGCTTCACCTCTTTGGTCCATACCGTAATCTCTGACTACCGATGCAACACGTAGGCGATAATGGTCAAATATTGTACTTCGACCGGCTTGCTGCGCTTCCCTATGCATAGCATAATTACGCCACTGCATTAGACTCTGTTCATCACGCCAAAATGAAAGAGATAATAGCTTATGCGGATTGCTTAAACTTTGAAATCGTTCTATAGAAATAAATCCGTCGAATTTCTCCAGCTCTACGAAGAGCATTTTGGCTATATTAAGGTATTCATCTTTCTCTTCCTCTTTGGGAATAACTTCAAATATTACGGCTATCATCTTTTATCAAAATAAATCCAACAAACTACACTTTAATCAATTTAACACTTTTTCTTCTACTAAAAAAGCTGACTTAACAACCCATGCCTAAACTGACTTATTTCGGTTATTTAGGCAAAAATATGATTTGATAAAAAGATTTGGCTAGTCCAGTTTCTGTAAAGGGAAATAGTCCAGCACAGATCTCTTCTCATTTTTTTCATCAAATAACAAATCCCCATTTATATTTAAATGGGGATTTGTTATTTGCCGTAGCAATAAAACCAATAGCTATAGCGGCTAAATCAATTTATTGGTGGTCGCAATCTTAATCAATTCAAACATATTCTTAGCCTTAAACTTCTGTAGCAGATTGCGCCGATGTGTTTCGACCGTTATCACCGAGATAAACAACTGTTCCGCAATTTCTGCCGAGGTCATCCCATTCGAGATTGCTTCCAGCACCTGCTTTTCTCTTTTGGTCAACCTAGGCAGCTCCACTGGTGCAAATACGGGACTCAACATAATCTCTGACACCTTTTTACTCAATGCAAGCTCTCCAACTAGCGCTTTTTCCACACAGGAAACAATCTCCATAGCATCTGCATTTTTAAGAATATATCCACTCCCCCCGTTTTCCAAAAAACGGAATATAATACTTCTTTCCTCTTGGTTACTAATTCCTAATACATGCGTATGGATAGACTTTTGCTTTATAGCCTTACAGAAATCGAGCCCACTACCATCATTTAAAACAATATCCAATAAGACGACATCCACCCTATTCTCCTGAATAAAATCCAGCATAGCCTCCCCTTTGGTAAAGCAGAAAAGCTGATAGCGACTCCCCTCCGCCTGAAACAAAGACTTTAAACCCTCCAAAATCATCGGATGATCATCGACTATCGCTAATGTTATTTTCTCGTTATCAAACATTGCATCCTATATTTAACGTGGTACCTTGTCCTTTTTGAGAGATAACCTCTAGCGAACCCGCAATAAGCTGGACTCTATTTTCTATGTTACGAATTCCTAAGCCATAAACAACCTCCTGAGGGTTGAAACCTATACCATTATCTTCAATGGTAAGGCTCAAAAACTGTTCGTGCTGACTAATCTGAACAATAACATTGGTTGCCTGCGCATATTTAATAACATTACTCAACCCCTCCTGTGTAATGCGGTATAAAGACAGCTGTATAGGAAAAGGAATATCAGCCTTCAAATTAAAAGCTTCAAATTGAACTACAAAATGCGTATTACTCATAGACTCGCAAAGTTCTTTAAGCGCGATTTCTAGCCCGAGGTTCTTTAGCGTCTCCGGCATTAAATTTCGGGATATACGGCGCATCTCCGAAATAGATTTATCAATTTTCTGGAGCAACAGTTGATTATCATCCATTTTTAAAGACGAAATAGATAGGCGTATATTGGCTAACATGCCGCCCATACTGTCGTGAAGATCTTGTGCAATACGCTGCCGTTCCTGCTCCTCCCCGAGTAGCACTGCTTTAGATGCCGCATACAGTTTTTCATTTTCTAAATGCTGTAGCTCCTGCTGATGGCTATTACGGATCTGCTTGTTTAAGCGCTGTTGATTTCGATAATTTAACCAGATCAATCCTGCAATTATGACCGTTAAAATCAAAGCTACCACTAAAAATAGCATACGCATATTCCTTTCTTTAGTTAGCTGAGCTTCTACCTTTTTCTCCCTTACCAACTGATCAATGGTTTGCTCCTTCTGATGGGTATCGTGTACTACCTCCAATTCGTGCATTTTCTCTACTAGCTTCTTCTGCTGCAAGCTATCACTTAAAGCGCTTGCTTTTTTCATCCATTGATAAGCCTCCTTATAATCCCCCATTACTTCATTTACTGCGGCCAGCTGCGTAAAGGTTATCTTTCGGTTATTTGCTTCTTCACCAAGAATTTTATCTGCTAAGATTTGTTCCAAAACGGCTTTTGCCGCAGCATAATCCTTCTGCATTAGGTATACATTATACATCCGGAAATACATCATTTGCTTCAGTAAAGTCTGCCCATGGAGACCTGCAGCATCTATGCCTTTTCGTAATGCCTCCAACGCCGCAGGATACACCTGCTTTGTGGTGTAATACATAGCCTGCTGATAAAAATAATTTGGAAATTGACGCGAATCAGGATAAGGACGCAGCAATGCGGCAGCTTTATCAAGGTATATTTTTGCAGAATCACCTTTTGCCTTGTAACAATAATTACTCACCAGATTGCAATAGGTTATCAAATGGATAGTTCCCTCCTGAGGTAGCTTATCTAAAATATCTAGAGATTTAAAATGATATTTTTGAGCCTTATCGGTATCTCCGACGGACATAAAAGTTAGTCCCATCTGGGTATACGAATAGGCCAACATCAACTCGTCCTTACTGCTTTCACTCAATGGTATACATTGCTCTGTTAAGGTTTTTATTAAAAATTGATAGCCTTTTTCTTCTACTTGTACATAGCCATAGTTATACCAGCTTTTGATATATAGTTCCTTATTGGCACTATCTTCCGCAAGTTCTTTTACAGCTGAGCCAAAGTATTCCTTTGCTTTTCCTTTCTTTCCTCGATTACTATAATATACTCCTTGATAATAATCTAGCACGCCTCTATTGAACTGCTTGTTTTGTGGTGAAGCAAGCACCTTATCTAAAGCTTCTTTACTCCGCACACTATCTGTAGCGGCATAAAACTCAGATAGCAAGAGATAATTTTCCAAACGTAGCTTTTCATTTTTAGCGGTTTGTATCTGCTGGTTAATCCCACTTAAGTAGGCTTTTTCATCTAGCGGCAGTATTTGCTGCGCATAGGCCTGCACACCACAAAAGAGAAATAGTAAACATATATAAAGGTTCTTACACATATAGCAACAAATTAAAGCACAAATACCTGGATAAAAGAGAATACGGTGTATAAAGATTAAAATATACGGGTAAACCCGTAGAAAAAGAATCCTTGTTTTCAATGATTGTGCCAAAAAAGCAAGCTACGGATATTTGTAGGTAAAACAATCTCAAAAACTAAAAGCATGAAAAATTTTAAACTAAAGACCATTTTCTTTACTGTTGTAGCTGCTATGACCTTAGGAATTTTTACCGTAGGATGTAGCAAAAGTGATGATAAAAACGAGGAAATCACGCCGGATAAGAACAACTATAAAATAACAGTATCGCTTACCGACGTAGATCCTGCACGGGACTTTGTATCCGTAGCAATAGCTGGTGGAACAGGAACAGGAAAAACAGATGTTTGGAAAGTAGATGGAGTCGTTAAAACTGGTGAATCGGCAATAAGCTTAAATAAAAACAACTTTGGTCCAGGCAAAAAAACCTATGTTATCGAATCAACAGAACCTATAATGGCATTCTCTGGTGGTATTCAGATTATCAACGCTGGTGCACCATTACCAATAAGTTTGAAAATTGAAAAAGGTGGAAAAGTAGTAGTTGATGAGAATGTAACTTTATCGGGTGATGGCACCGACTTTACAAAACGCTATTCTTTTTAAATATTAAGGATTGCTTTGGAGCACGATACCCCTCTCTGTTTTAACGTTAAAATAGAGAGGGGTATTATTTTATCCCCATTCCATAAAAGAACATACCTCTCCATAACACTTTTAAAGATTCTCGTCGGCAGAAATATTTTTTTTGATAAACTTCTCTAAAATATTCATTTTTTGGTACTAGCTTTGTTAGTATTTAATTATGATGTTAGGAAATTACACAATCGTTTGCATTTTAGCTTTAGCTTCTTGTACGCAAGAGCGCGCTTCAAAAAACACGCCTATCGAAAAAGATAGTACGACGGAGTCTGCCAAGGAGATTACCATGACTGACAACCAACGCTATTGTTTTATTTCTAGTGAAAATCGTGATACGACTAGATTAGTGTTTACCATCACAAGTAATCAAGTAGTAGGAGAAATGAATTGGATTCCATTTGAAAAAGATTCAAAAAAAGGTTCCATAAAAGGAACGATAAATAACAATGTCGTTAATGCCCTATGGACCTATATGCAAGAAGGTGTGCAAGACACGGTTAATATAGCATTTAAGGTATCACCTGAACACTTAGAGCAGAAACCTTTTATCTATAACGAGAAAAATCAAAGACTACAGACAGATCAATCAGCTGACTTCACAATAATTTACAAAAGAGAAGATTGTAATACATCGAAGTAAAATAGTAGCGTCTTCCACTATTAAATTGAAAGGTTTCAAAGTTAGACGCACAAAAGTAAATGATACGCTGCCTACTATACTGCGTAGTATAATTTTGGGACATACAACATAGTGTGTCCCAAAATTAAATTTAACCTATAGCATTGAGCCATTCAGCTCCCCTCCCATTTTTTTCTAGCCCAACTTTTGGATGTAATACGTCTTATTTCAAAAATTTAAATAACCACAAAGGTTTACTACGGGTAGCTTTAGAAGGAAGAACGAAACAAAACTAAAAATTACATCGACTATTAGTGATTAAACGTCTATAATTCAACGTAGAGTCTATAATTTTTATATAAAATTGAATAACGAAACCAGAAGGAGCATTATCAATTCAGAAAAAATTGAAAATCTACTAAAAACACCGAATTTTCTAAGCATTAAGAATTTTACTTTCAAAAAGTACAAGACAAACTTCATGAGTGGATTAATCTAAGCTTAGGTTTAGAATTACAAAATGAACTTATTGCACTTGCCAAAGATTATAAACAGTTCAAAGAAGTCTATTAAATATCGATGACCACCTTTCCATTATTCTTACGCATATCAATTGCTTCGTATGCACGATCTGTGGAGGTGAAACTATATAATTCTGAATCAACCCATGTCTTTAGTTTTCCCGCTTCTACAAGCTGTTTAGCTTGCTGTAAAACTCTTCCATGATGAGCTTTGTTATTGCCGGATAACAAAGGGTACAAAGTGAATACGCCAGAATAGGTCGCTCCCCGAAAGGATAAAGGTGCAAGACTATGCGTGCCCCATCCAAGAATGCTTACCACATGCCCAGTATCTCTTCTTGATGCTTTAAATGAGTCATCCAAAACACTGCCCCCCACAGTATCCAACACGATATCAAAACCTTCTCCATTGCTATACGCTTCTATGTAAGCCTCGGCAGAAAGGCTTTTATAATCAATGGCGATAGCACCATACTGCGCTATCAACTGATCTCTACCAGGCTCAACGGTTGTATAAACCAATGCTCCTTTAGCCAAAGCAATTTGTACGGCCATATGCCCCACCCCTCCTGCACCACCGTGTATGAGAACGGTTTTTCCAGACTGCACATTTGCTTTCTCGACTAAGGCTTCCCATGCGGTGATAAATACCAAAGGAATAGTTGCCGCTTCGCGAAACGTGAGGTTTAAAGGTTTTAAAGCTAGCAAATCCTCATCCACAGCAACATATTCAGCTAGTGAACCTTGTAAATCAGACACGCCTCCTACCATTCCATATACCTCATCGCCCACCTTAAATTGCGATACACCAACACCAATAGCCTCCACCACACCAGCAAGGTCCACACCTAAAATTGCGGGCAATTTAATCTGAGCATGCGCTGCCTGTTCACGCATAATTTTCAAATCTAAAGGGTTTACACCACTGGCTTTTACCTTTACCAATACCTGGCCTTTCTCTGCTATGGGTTTTTCTACTTCGATTAATTCATAAGGAGCATTAAATGCTTTCAAAACAAGTGCTTTCATTCTACGTCTTTTTTTAAGATTAATTCATACAACAAATTTCAGCATCGTTTAACCATTACAGTTGTAATAATACACCATTATGGGGTAATATTACAACTGTAAAATATTTCACAGATAGCCAACTTTCTCCATGACTTTCCTTTATTAAAGCCAATCATTCCAAATCCTTCACATGCATATACATTTTAAAATTTAAGCTAAAGGCTACAATCAACATTTAAAAAAATGTTTTTATACACCTTTTCAGGGTATATTTACGCATGATTAAAGATCACTTGCGAGAGCCTTTTGAATTAGTACTTAAAGAGTATATGGATGTTTGTCCGAGAGGGCAGCATACGCATACCTTCTTTGAATTGATTTATATTGTTTCAGGCACAGGTAAACAATGTATTAATGATGCAAGTATTGATTACCAACCCGGTAATTTATTTCTTGTTGCGCCCAATGATTCTCATATTTTTAGAATCGAGACAACATCACAATTCTTCTTTGTCCGTTTTAATAATGTTTTTGTACAATCATCTAAGAAAGACCAGGACTTGATACAGCAGCTTGAGGTAATCTTAAAAAATGCAAAGCACGAGCCTGGAAGCATCATAAAAAATGAAAATGATAACCATGCTGTAAAACAGCTAATGGATATGCTTATTCAAGAACATCTTCACCAAGACCTATATCATCATCACCTTTTAGCACAACTGGTTAACACATTGTTAATTTATATCGCCAGAAACATATCCTCGGTATTTCCTGAACCTATAAATCAAAGTAGTGAAGAAAAAGTGATTCGTATTCTTCAGCACATCCAAGCTAACATTTATTATCCGGAACAATTAAAAGCAGAAACAATTAGTAACTGCTTTGGCATATCAACTTCATACCTAGGTCGTTATTTCAAAAAACACACAGGAGAATCATTACAACAATATATATCAAATTACAAATTGAAGTTGATTGAAAACAGGCTTTTGCATAGTAATATGCGGATAAAAGAAATTGCAGATGAATTTGGCTTTACGGACAAAAGCCATTTGAATAAATTCTTCAAAAAGAATAAAAATATGAGCTTGATGGCTTATCGCACAACGGGCAAAGTCAAAAACCAATAAAAACCTTTAACACCTGATTGTTAACTAGAGGCAAAACACATCTTTACAATTTACTTTTCCGACTAGTTTGGTGCAGCAGTATGAACTCATACAGGATTTCAATAATCTCAATGGTCGCGGCTTTTATAATCTCCTCCTGAGATTCGGCAAAGACACATTCTATGAAAAATTGAAATCTGCATATTGGATATTTATTAAAACTGTTTCTACTGGATTATTCATATCCGTCACGTTACTTGCGTAGGCAAACCCTGTCACGATGATGACAGCGAAACTCCTGGTGGGATAATAAAAATTAAGCTAAAAAATGGAAGGAACGAAGGAATGTAGTTATTAAATAGCTATATTTTAGAAAATTTGTAAAATGGTATACGTATATTTTACAAGATTAAAAGATAATATAGTCGACAGGAACTATAATGTGTAAGCACATCTTATAAAACATTAATCAGTGTAGTTTATTATAAAACGATTTTGGTATGACATATAATGAGGGTTTAGTTTTTATTAAAAGCTTATTTGAATTGCATAAAGCTTCCGATATAGGAAATATTAAAACCAATTTAAGTATAGGAAACATTAGAATAGAAACTCCTGGCTATAAAAAAAATGGCGATTACAAAGTACTTCTTAAAATAGAGGGAGAAGAAAATCTTGTAGCCTATAGCCATGCTGATATAGTAAACTCTATATATAAAAACACTACGCCAGAAAATGCATTAAATATAATTAATGGTTTTGAATGCCTTTTTTTAAATGGACTAAACTCTCAAAACACTTTTTTTAGTTCTGAATGTAAGAATTTATTATTTTGGCTAACTCTTCAAGAAGACTTAAACTATCCTATGGATAGGTATCAAGGTAGAAAGCTCCCATTTCAACGATACTATGAAGCTATATTAGCCAAACTTGGCTATTGTAGTTTAAATTTTATCATAGAAAGAACAAATAATCATGGAGGAGGAAGGCCCAATCTTTTAAATATACCAGACGAGATTAAAAGACCAGTTTTTTATGATTTAAATACGGCATTTTAGATGAGACAAGTAGGAAATAACTAAATCTTGAAAAGTTTAAATTGTAAAATTCTGTCCAACCATCTGTAAATTATTTTTACAGAAGAGTCAACTCAAGCATTTATATTAAAAATGCTTGAGGCTAGTTATCCAAGGGGACACTTGCCTCAAGCATTCATGAGAGATATAGTTAAGGGCAAACTTCTTTAATTAGAATATTTTCAACCCAATGATTCCTGCGACAATAAGTCCTGCAGATAGTAATCTAAATATACTTGCAGAATCATTAAAGAAAATAACGCCTACAATAAGGGTTCCTAGTGCTCCAATTCCTGTCCATATCGCATAGGCGGTACCAATAGGAATGGTCTTCTGCGCATAAAAGAGCAGCGCCCCACTTACAGCCATCGATGCAATACCAAACAGTGCCCAGCTAACCTTTCCAGTAGTAGCCTGCTGAGCCATCTTCAGACCTACAGGCCAACCAATCTCAAAAATTCCAGCAATAATTAATGCAATCCAGTTCATATCCTATCTTTTTTATTTGGTTCAAAGATAAGATCGGTATCAAGGCGTTTTTTTGATGTACATCAAAATATGCGCTACCGCCTAATTCGGCTCAACGTTTCGGCTGTAATGCCTAGATAAGAGGCAATATGTCCAAGATTAATCCGATTTAATAATTTGGGCTGCTTTTTGATTAAAGAATGATAACGCTCAATCGCGAATTCGGTATGTAGGGAAGTAATACGCTCCTCCATAATGATACATACTTCCTCGGCTAACAATCGACCTATAAGATTAAACTCGGGGAACTGCTGGTAGATAGCATCTAAATCTTCCACCGAAAGTATATATAATTCAGAATCTTCCAGAAACTGTATGTTTTCGAAGGATGGTCGTCTTTTATAGAGCGGTAAAACAGAACAGAAGATTTCATTTTCTTCGCCAAACCAGCTGTTAACTTCCTTCCCATTAGCATGAAAATACGAACGTATGATTCCTTTACTGATTACAAAGTAACTAGACATAATCTGCCCTTCCCTAAGCAAATGTTCATATTTGTTTTTAGAGAAAAACTGGGTTCTTTTGGCAATTTCCTCCTGCAACTTTTCACTTAGGTAACCATACTTCTTTAGCTGTTCAATCAAAGGATTCATTCTTTTAGAAAATTATGGGTTATTGATAAATTTAATTTTCAGCGCAATACAAGATACTATATCTTAACAAAAAATAGGAACCTTAGTTTAAGTCAAAATAGCATAACCTGTTAAACACCCATTTTTAATAAGAATACGGAATAAACAAGGTATAACATCACTAGAGCTTTCGTCCTTCTATATAGACTTAACAGTTCTCAGAACTACTGATATTGGTAAAAAGGCTAGTAGCCTAATTTGGCAAACAACTCTTGTAAGCCTAAAATCAATGCAGGATCTTGCGCAATTGACCAAGTATTATGTGCAATTTTCCATTCTCCATCGGTTAGTCGATAAATATTTGTACAATTCCAAAGAGGAACCTTATAGAGTGTTCCATCAACTTTACTACGTATGTAATTTTGCTGATTATATGTTAGTATAACCAAGTTTTTCTCTTCATTAATCACGAGGTTTACATTTGTCCATGTAGACTTCTCGATAGTAATTAAAGGAAAAGACTTTTCAAAATAACGTCTTATATTAATTTTACCACTAAGAATCCCTGGAGTCATGGGATTTACATAAGTGACATCATCACGATGAAGTTCCAAAAAGCCCATGTAGTCACCTTGTTTGAAACGTTCATTCGCCATTGCTTCTTTTTCAAGAATCAGCTGACTAATACTAACATCTTCAATTTCCTCTTTCATAACATGTACCTTATGATTACGTCGCAAATGTATGGAAGAATATTACTTAATCCAGCACAGAAAAAACAAATCGCTGCTTACAGCCTTTAATTTTCGGCTTTTTATCAATAATATTATGCTGACACTTGTATTTAAATTTTAGAGGCACGACATAATACTAGAAATTTTCATACGACATGAGTCCCAACTAAAAAAATATACTGACATATAGCTGTCAACACAACCGCGTACCTTTGTTTTATAATTTAGAACTTTTAAAATGAAAAAACAGCAGCAAGATATTCCAAACTTAAACGTTCAATATTTCGAGATCAATAAACAAGAAAAAATAAAAGCAGAAAACGTACTAGGTGACATCTTAGCATTCTTTGGACAATACCAAGGAACAGCTATAGCATCCTATGATGCCTTTATTGCGCAAGCACCGCTATCGGCAACCGTAGAAACGACCATGGTGGCGAGCGATAATGTAAACGGATATTGGTGCACACCAAAAGAAGCTAAACAAAAGTCAGTTATCTTATACATTCATGGTGGTGCTTACATTATGGGGTCAGCAAAAGCTTTTAGAGGCATGGGTACAAAAATCGCTGAATTAACGCAAGTCCCCGTTTTCCTTTTAGAATACCCCCTTTCCGAGCAAGCACCTTTTCCGGCAGCACCAGAATCAGCAATCTTAGCCTATCAATGGCTCATTGATGAAGGTTTTGAAAAAATTATTATCATGGGAGATTCGGCAGGAGGTGGATTAGCGTTGACAACATTGCAACAAACGACCCTTAGCACGATAAAACCTGTTGCTGGCGTAGTTTTCTCTCCGTGGACGGACCTTACTTTCTCGGGAGATTCTTGGAAAGATAGTACAATAAAAGATCTTTTAATCAGCCGTGCCGCACTTGAAACATCTGCTAAGCATTATATAAATAACGCAAACCCTAAAAATCCGCAAGTTTCACCTCTATTTGGTAAAATGGAAAGCCTTCCTCCGCTATTAATTCAGGTGGGAACAAATGAGTATTTATTGGATGATGCTGTAAATTTCGCATACGCTGCCGCTGAACATCGCGTAAAAGTGAATTTAGAAATTTGGGAAGCTATGTACCATGTATTTCAAAATGATTATGAAAAGCTTGCAACAAGTCAAAGGGCGCTTGAAAGAGCGACAGATTTCATTCGAAAATCACTATAAAAGAGATATCTAATCTCTTAATCCTTTGATTGGAAACTACATATACATAATCAGTACTGACTTCTTCGATAATAGCCTAATTCTTTAATTCGGATTATAGTCTCGAAACTTCTTTGAGGGCAAAATCACCTCCTTGAATTTTTAGGTCAAAGTAAAAGCCAGTTGTAGGTCCCAATTAAAAATCTTCATTCTCTTTATTTTCTGGTTAATTTAATGAACTATTTTCAATCATTAAGCCTTCATGTGCTACTTCAATAGTCTCAACAGCAACTTCATTTCCGTCAGATTTCATATCTGTACCAGTTATTTTTGTAGGCCAAGCATTCTTAAGTGTCCATACCATTGTCGGAGTGCCTGACTCATCAAGCAAACTGATTGTTAATGTTTTGCGCTCGATAGTATTCATCTTTATCTGATTAAACCAATCCCAGAATGCCTTACCTTTTGCAAAAACGCCTTTCTTCAAAGTAACAGTTCCCACTTTCTTACTTCCGGGCATTTTAATTGTCGAAAACGCTGGACTATTGCCATGTCGATATTCAATAATTTGCGCTTCTGTTTCTAATCCTGAGACCTCTTGAAAGGCGACCTCTGTAGTATCACCTAATTTTACTTGAAAATAAAACTTTGGTGAGGGCCAACGGTTATCTTGTGCTTCTCCAGCCATAACTTTTTAGTTCTTTATAAATTAATAATTAGCTTTTTTGCATTTGCTGTTGGAAAGTAATCTCTATAAATTCGGCTGGCCTCACTAGTGCGACCAAAACGCTAACTCGCATAATACCATCCAAAATATCTTCTGCTGTCATTGTTTCTCCTAATCCAATATGAACGCTAAAGGCATCGTGCGGAGCGGCTCCTGTTAATCCGCCTCTCATCCATATACTATTTAAAAAATTATTAATCATGCTCCGAACACTTCCCCAAGTATTAGCATTATTAGCATCAAAAACATAAGTTTTTATAGCATTCTTTATAGACTCTTCTAACATAATCATTGTACGACGAACATTTATGTACCTCCAATCTAACGAATTACCATCTAATGTTCTTGCACCCCAAACTTTTACACCTTCTCCAACGAAATAACGAATTGGATTCACTGCCTTACCATTAATTGGCACATTTAAATCTTCTTGTGCAGCATGAGAAATATTAACAACTGGACCTATCACATTTGAAAGCCCTATGTTTGCGGGTGCTTTCCATACCTCCTTTGCATTATCTACCAATGTATAAATACCTGCCATAGCCGCACCAGGAGGCAATAAATTAAGTTGCAACTTTATCGCTGATAAGATATCAGCATAGAACTTACTATGATTGCGCAATACCTTATTTATTGTATTGATCTCATTAAATTCGAGTTTTCCATATTTAGTTTCATCTATTCCATTAATATATTGGCTAAGATGTGGATATCCGGCATTTAACAATTCCTTCAGCCTTCCCCAACTTTCCTTGTCGATATTACAGAAATCTATCTCTTCATCAGAAACGATAGAAGTCGACAACCAAGGATAATATGTCGCACCAAAGCCTAAAAACTCAGTACCTATTGCTTCTCTGAATTCTGAAACAACATCTTCGTCCTTTATATCTTTATACCCATTATAAATATCTAGAATCGCAAATCGATTACGCATGATCATACCACAATGCTTTAAAACAGCTGTTTGTATATCAAAACAATCTTGCTTATTTTCCAAGTTAACGGCTTCAGGTACGAGAACCATCGTCGGCTCTTGCTCCTCCAACAACGTATCTATTCCGCTTATAAATTGGTCTTTAGATAACTCATCGTCATAGTTACCTACTGAAACTATATAACAGTATCCGCCACCGTTTGCAAAAAATAATCTCAGATTATAATAAAGACTATAACGATCTTTTCTTTTCAACACACAGTATACCACCTCGTTATCAACCCCTTCTAAGGAGATAGTAAAATCTTGAGCATCCCCTTCCTTCAACTCAAATTTAGGTGATGGGGCATATCCAAAATAATGATTAAACTCGGTAAGGGAGTTCACTTTAACCGGTTTATTTAATAATGACATATCCCCGATTTTAGCGATCTGCGTATAGCCAATAAACGCAGGAACAGCTGTCGCAGCCTCCACTACCAAATTGGGAGAAGCGCTTTGTTCTTTTACATAAACTCCAGGGGTTTTCATTGCACACATATATGTTTATTAATGTTATTCTATTTGGCCGTACGGAAACTTATACAATTGATTATCTGTCGAATATAATAAATAAAACGTTATATTAACACAATAATAACGCTTTTCAATATATACACATCCTATTATCGTCCAATTAAAAACAGATAAAAAATAATTTCATTTGTTTTATTATCCTATTTCTTAATTCTATACTAAATCTGGGGATATCTAGATAGGTTTACTGTATTTGCGCTACTCCATATTTTGTAGTAAATATACCTCGCTATCATCATTGTAAGCCCTAGCGTGGTCAGCCTCATAATCAAAAGCAGTATCTGCTAATAAAACTGCCCTTTGATGCGTCTCCAGTTTCTAGAAAACTATTAAATATTAGGATTTTCATGATTATTTCAAATTACAAACACAAAAAATAGTAGCTGTATTTAGCTGTTTTTTTTGTGTTTGTGAAAAGGACAAAATCGAACAATAACATCCATTATTACTGCTTTTGGATGGACTAAAATTGTAGTTTTTTTATGAAAAGCGAATAGCCCTACCTTAATTTATATTCCTTAAGAATAGGAATGATTTTAAGCGCTAAAAACATGTCGTGCTTTATGAAGTTTTACAAAAAAAAGTATTTTGACTTCTTAGAAAAATGGGAAGTCTTTAGTAGACTAGATACTTCAAAGGCTCTTTTAGCAGTAGTTCCCAAGCTCATCACATTACAAAGACGCTACAGAACAATCTAAACAAACAATCCTTACTTGAGTGCTCAAGTAAGGATTGTTGTAAGTAAATATATAGGTCAACCTATTCTTGGATATAGAAAATCTAAACCTATGGAAAGGTTAAGCCTAAATTATTAACTCCGATTCAGGATTCACGTAGCTTATTGATTAAAAATTGCCAACATAGAGGTAATTCCTACTTTTGAACCGAATGGAATTGCGGATAAGTCTATTTCGAAATCACCATTATGCGCATTAAAAGGTACTTTCCCCTCTTTAAAAGATTCTGCAAATCGCTTAGGCTCTGCAATTCCAACATTTATGTAGCAATAATCCTTTTTCTCATTGTGAATAATTAAATGATGAAAATCCTCCGACCCCATAATGGATGGTAATATGGTTTCATCAAGTAAGAAACGAGGATCCGTTACCAAACCTTTTAATGACTCTCTTACTACTTTTGTCAACTTTTGTTCATTGTCTAAAGGGTGCGCCCATCCTTTAAAATTGATGGTCGGATATTTTTCCTTAGGCAAATCATACGAATATGCGATACCCTCATTAATTCTTTTGATTCCTTCAATCATCGTTTGACGATCTTTCTCGGTAAACCAACGAAGATTAACTTTCAAAAGAGCCGTTTCAGGAATTACATTATTGTCACTTCCTGCCTGCACAGAGCCAACAGTGATTACAGCTGAGTTCTTTGGATCAATACCACGACTTACAATAGACTGATAGCTCATAATAGCAGAAGCAGCCATTAAAATAGGATCTTTCGAAAGGTTTGGTGTTGAACCATGGCCTCCGACTCCGTAAAAGGTAACGTCAAACTGGTCTGTTCCTGCCATACGCACACCCGATGCAGCAGCCACAATTCCCACTCCTATTGGAGCGGTGTGTATCCCGAATAAATAATCAGGTTCAGGTATACCATGCTTCGTATATAAACCGTCATTCACCATTGCTTCAGCTCCTGTTATAGGCTCTTCGGCAGGCTGACCAACAAAAATCACCGTACCCTTCCACAAATTTTTATTCTCGGCAAAAAACTTAGCTACTGCCAACAACCACGTTACGTGTGCATCGTGACCACAAGCGTGCATAACGGGAGTCTCTGTACCTCCTTCTAGCTTTACCACTTTTTTACTCGCGTAAGGTAGTCCTGTTGTCTCCTTCACAGCGTTACAATCCATGTCAGCACGATACATCACGATAGGCCCTTTGCCATTTTCAATAACTCCAGCAACACCTGTTTTTGCAATGCCTTCTATTACTTTATAGCCATAAGATTTTAATTCTTTAGCCATAATGCCAGCCGTTCGAAATTCCATGAACCCCAATTCCGGATTTTCATGAATGTCTTTAAAAATTTCAACGAACTTAGCATTATCTTTTGCCACAGCCTTATCGACAAGCTCTTTATTAACCTGGCTAAAAGAGACTTGTGTCAAACCCAAAAGAAATAGAGATAACAAAGATTTTTTCATAAAAAATAAGTTTAATAATTAATAAATATAATAATTTTACTAGTTAAATAAAATTATCAGTTTGTTAATTTAAATCCTCTCTGAATATTTTATTTCCTCAACCAGAAAACAAAGATTAAACCCTATTCTTCAGCACCTTACCCAGGTAATGTAATCATAAACTTCATTTAGGAATGACTTAGTGTGAAATCATGCAGGTAATCAGCAAAAAAAATCAAAATAGCTTGGTAAACATTTAGTAGAGTACAACTCATAAAAAATGCGAAGTTAAAACTTCGCATTTCTATCATTCCGAATAAGTCGCAAAAAATCTTCTAAAATTCGTTTGCCTGTTACTTGAATAAAAATTGGTATCTGTCCGCATCGATTATGGATATATTTATCCATAGGAAATTTAGCGGTCTGTTTTCAATTACGTAAGCAAGCCTAACCCATTAGAATTTAAGTTTTGAAATGGCGGAGACATCCTTAATTCCGACAAACCTCACCCCTTGTGTAGCTGTAGCATTATCTACATCAATGGTATATACATAGTGATTACCGGCATCATTTTTCATTACATAATAAGCTGTCTTACCATTGTTTTCGACAAGTACTTTGTTGTCATAAGGCATCTGCGCGTGATTTGGAACGCCGGCGACATCTTTCACCGTCTGATTGATAACATCAACTATTGCCAGATTTACAACACCTCCTGTAATACCACCTATAGCGCTTGTTTGGTAAAGAGTCATTAAAAACTTACCATCTTTCAAATAGGAGCCCCTAGCTATTTTATGTCCTGTCTTTGTTTCTACATCAAAAAAGTACTTTGTGTCCACTTCGTCCGTAGTTGAATTGATTTTAATAATACCTGATTTATTCTTTGCTACATGGGCAGAATTGCTTGAAGAGGTTGACCATGCATAAACATCACCCGTACTTATTTGTTGTACACCTTGCATGCTAAACCAACTTCCAATAGGGCCAATTTTATCTGTACGTATTACTTTTTGATATTCTAGGGTAGCTTTATCAAATACAGCAATCCAAGCGCTATCAATATATTTTGTGACTTGCCCACTCACACCAGGAGTTGATAATAACGGCATGTATAGTTTTTTACCGACCTCCATAATACCATTGTAATTGGCGATTTCGTCATTACCAATCATTTTTGTGCTAAATACTTTTCTACTATCGACTTTGATATTCTCTGCATCAAACTTGTATAAAGTAGCTTGTGGTGTTGCTAGACCGCCGGATATTGAAACACCAACATAATACTTGGAATCAATTGGCGTATAAGCCCC
Source organism: Sphingobacterium sp. MYb382 (assembly GCF_037572665.1). Taxonomy (NCBI): domain Bacteria; kingdom Pseudomonadati; phylum Bacteroidota; class Sphingobacteriia; order Sphingobacteriales; family Sphingobacteriaceae; genus Sphingobacterium; species Sphingobacterium sp. MYb382. The sequence goes on along the minus strand of NZ_JBBGZT010000011.1, from coordinate 33,777 downwards.
TGTAAATTCAGTATTTACGACATTACTATGTTTTACCAATTCTCCTTCAGTATTTAATCTAAAAGCCTGTGTTGGCCCTGACGTAGCGTATGTAATACCGAATAGCGTATTATTCTGCGTTACAAAAGAATAGGCATTCGTTTCAACGCCATTTTTTTTAATCGATAATTCACCTTTTGTTAAGTCATCCGATGTAATAATATATTTTGCAGATTCGCCAGAAGTACCGTCAGATGTTACAACAAATACGTACTTTGATTTACCAGTGTCACCACCTGTATTTGAGTTATCGGGGGTGCTATCTTTCGAGCAAGAGGAGATAAACATGGCTAAAATTCCCAGAACGAGAGCCATAGAACTTATTTTTCTATTCATATATTTAAAAATTATTTGATATTATATCTAAGTTTTACACTAAAATTTCTACTAGGTTTTTGCAACATATAGTTATCATACAAAAGAGCATCCGCTAGATTTCTTCCATCTATTCCGATATTATACTTTCCACTAGCGAATGAGTATGTAATATTGAAATCATGTGATATTTGTTGAGGAATAACATCTTTATTACTGCTACCAGCAGAAGGCCATCTTAAAAAATAATCATGAACGTATTGGAGGTTATAAGTAGCAGACAAACGTCCTCCTTTAGTAAAAACATTTTCTAAGAAATAAGACACATCTGCGTTACCAAATAAATAGGGGATATTGGGTATGCGGTCTTTATAAAAAATACTAATATCAGTTGAGCTTGTCTCATACTTTGTGCGGTTACGCAGATTCTGGTAAGTAACGGCCCCTGTAATCGATAATTTTTTATCATATACATATTTCAGCTCTGTATCAAATCCAAGGTTGCTAATGTCTCTTTGATTTTGAGCTGTCTGCCTAATAGTTCCATCAAATTGCACACTCGAAAGAACAAAGCGAATAAAATCTTTGGCATACCTATACACAGCACCTGTGTTTACATAGATTTCATTTTTATCATTAATTAAAAAATGCTTGTTAAAACCAAGATTCAAATTGTATGAACTTTCTGGCTTAAGATCCGGGTTAGCTTCAAGGTTGATGACATCACCAAACAATTCATTTAATTCAGGTACACGGTATGTTTTCTCGAATGATAGTTTAATTTGAGATCTTTCAGAAAAATCATAGGAATTAGCCACTCCATACCCAAAAAGACTCCTTTTATGATCATTACTGCTATATACATTATTGTAGACAGTATAAGCTTTCACGTATTGATAGTAATATTTCCCGAAGACATTAAAATTCCAATGATCACCTAGTTTTGCTCCATAGCCTAGTCCAGTAATATTTTTCTGTGTGAATTTAGGTTGTTTGTAAAAATCATTATCAGGCTGTAATTTGTTTTCCCCTTTTCTATTCGCAGTAGTAAAAGTATTGTTGAAATTAAGTATCTGATTTTCGGATAAAGTATACTTAACGGTTGCGGCTAGATTACCATTGTTATTTCTATACTCATACAACTCTTTAGTTCTTTCACCACCTGGCTCCCAGTCTTTCTTACCTCTTGGTATACTTTCTCCTGACCAAAAGAATCTTCTATATACGGTATCAACACTCCTCTCCTTTCCGAAGTTGAAACTACCTTTTAGATTTACGTCAAGCCCCTCAACACCGAGGTTATTCTTTCTAAAAGATAAGGTGGGTTGTATAATATTTCCGTCTCTAAATCGTGCACCGAAAACCTCTTCCATCCGGTTTCCAGTTTGGATATCAGCATAATTATCTCCTAAATTAACACCAACAAGAAACTGATCAGCCCATTTTTTATTACTAACTCCAATATTAAAATTGAGCATTTTATTTTTGTAGGTATCATGAAAACGGGTTGCATAACCGGGAACGGTAACACCTGAACTCGGGTCAGGCACTAAATCCACAAAAACTTTATAATTATTATCAGAGTAGTTTTGATAGGCATTCAACTCTACTGTAAATCCATTCTTGTTTATATGTCCCATATTAACGGTTGCACGATGCGTGTTAAACGATCCATAGGAGTAGGAAACATCTAAGAAATCACCTTTATTTATATTCTTAACAAGGTTTACAGCCCCTCCCAAGGCATCTCCGCCTAACCAAACAGGCACCACCCCTTTATAGACTTCTACCTGAGAAACATAATTAATAGCAATATTATTTAGTTGAAAAGTAGATCCATAATTGTCAATAGGAAGACCATCTAAAAACATTTTCAATTGATTGCCGCTATAGCCATTGACATATAATGTCATCTGGGAACCCATTCCTCCAGATTCTCTAAGTTTCACCCCCGTTATTCTATTCAACACCTGTCCAACATCCATCGATGCATTGTGTAGTTTTGTAGCATCGATAGCAGTTACATTATAGGCTTGCCTATTTACCTCTTGAGCTTTAGTCAATCCGGTTACCTGTACTTGTTCTATAGTATGCTCTTTAGGGTTTAGCTGTATATTTAATAGTTGGTTTGGTGCTATTATTTTGACGCTGGTTTTGTAAGGTAGGTACCCAATTCTATTTGCTGTCAGCTCTGCCTCCTGCTGGAACTGTCCAGAAATTTTATAGGCTCCATATTTGTCTGAACTGACTTTAATCCCCCCAATAGAGATACTAACGCCTTCCAAAGGAATATTTTCCCGAGAAGTTACCACCCCTTTTATTTCAGTTGTTTTCAACTGAGCGACAACAAATTGGCTATAGAAAGCACAAAATATTATTGTCCAACATTTCATAATTTTCATATATTATTTTATTAATAAAGTCTGCTTGCCAGCGAAAGACATGTTGAAGGGAGGAAAAATGAAAATAGGTGTACACTTATGAAACGTCGACATAGAACATGTCGGCAACATCATTCATTTTAAGATGATTAGGAATTCATCTTACGTGTACCCACAAAAAACGAGGTAAACAGCAAATTATCCAATTTATTGTTACCCATTTTTTCTTATATTGCACCTATTCCACACCCACAAGTGTCAGGATTGACATATATTCTATGTCGGCTATTATCAGTTGCTGCTGATAGTAGTTTTTGTCATGCAAAGATTGCTGTCTTTGCATGACATCTTTTATTTGTTTTTATTTAGACTGATTAAAAACAAAAGCAAATATAGATTAAAATCTTTATTACGCAACAATAATCTCTTTTTTTTAAAAGGAAGAGATAATACTTTATGCCTATAGAAAGTATTTGTTATTGCGAGACATAACTTCCTGATCAACAATAAGCACCAGAAAAAAATATTAAAAATAGCGATATACGCATAAAAAGCCACCTAATGGTGGCTTTTTATGCGTACAGAAAGGCTAAAATCAAACAATTATATCCGCTATTACTGTTTTGCATGATATAAAATTTTAATTTTTCACAAAATCATGCATATAGGGAGTCTTTTTATTAAAATATTAAGTAGCAAATAAATTTAGGATGAGCTATAGGTAGTAAAACACGAATTATATTATGCTTTGTTTTTCTTCTCTTTAGTATCGTATAAACTCGCTGTTCTTTCGTCAGGCTATTTTGGCTTGAGAAACCATTCAGGCACAACAATAACAAGACTTAATGTACCAATTCAAATTCCATTGGGAACGAATACATTTTTCATTTTTGCAACCAAGGGGAAATATTTTCTAGGTCTTTTCAGTAGCCTGCAGGAAATGACTACATCATTCCAATTACGTTTCCATTCGTTCGGCTAGAAAGTCTGCACAGTAGTCTGGACGGTAATTTTCATTACCTATCTCTTTTACTGAGAATTCTTCCGACACATTTAATTTATCCTTTAAACGGTTATCCCACTCCCTAAATTGGTTTACTTTTCTGATTCGATTGTTATCTTCCAGATAATCCCAAATTTGTCCATACAGATACCATAATAGGAACCCCAAAATGTCATATTCATTGGCACTTTTATTTGTCCTTTCTCTGAAAGCCCATTAAATAATTTGTCTGCTTCTTCTTTTGTGTCTGCATGAACGATAAGCGAGAAGTTGGTGTAAGTCAACAATTCGGTATAAGCTTCTTTATTGTCAGCCCCCATTAATACTGTTTCCTTACTAATTGGTAAAGAAACGTGCATTACCTTGTCGTCTGTCTCGCTGAAGACCTCTCTGTCTGATTGGGGGACATCCCTATAGTACCCAAGGTATGCAAACTCCTTTTGAAATACTGATTTATAAAAATTGAAAGCCTCTTCGCAATTTCCATTGAAGTATATGTATGGGTTTAGTGTTGCCAAAGTTTGTATTTTTTAAAGGTTAAAATCAAGACACCATTGTATTTCAAAAGTCAATACTAAATTTAGTAAAAAATAAGAGTCCTTCAAGAGACAATAAGACAAAATATATCCTTAATCAAGCGACGTTCTTTTTCTCCTTTTCTGACCTTAGAAAACATAAAAATCAGCTAATGCTGAAATAAAAAAGTCATCTATTACTGATTATCTCTACGCATGGACAGACTGAAATCGAACAATTATATGCCCTATTATTGTTTTTGGATAGACCTAAATTGTGAAACGCCTTAAGACTAATCATCTATACTTAAAATCAGTATAAAACGTCAATTACAAAGCCTTAAAACATCATAAATCTGTAAGGGAGGTTTTCATTTTCCTTATATATCGATGAGTGCTCCGGTCCACAAAATCACGTAAAAGCTTAACAGCCGAGTTTCATAAAAATCCTCAACAAAAGTTGAAGATTTTTATGAAACTACAGGAACAACATTCGAGCTATCTTTTTTATTCACGTTCGAGTGTTGTATGTGAGTTGTTCTTATTTGCCTTTTGGAAGGGTTGCTCCTTTCGTTAAATCCCAAGACGCATTGTAAGTCTTACCTGATTTTGTGGTAATCCAAATCAAACCTAACTCTTGATTTGCGTCCTTTATCAAGGGAAGTATACCATCTCCCCATTCTTTAATGGGATTTGACAATTTCCACCAACCGGTGGCATTATTTCCTTGCATATCGTCTTCATCTGCTGGATAGCCTATATGAAAAGCACAAGCCGTTGGTGCGAAACGATTGGCCCAGTTTGCAAAACCTTGGTTCAGATCTTTAATATCACCCTCAGAAGCATGGTCTACAAAGATTAAATCTCCTTTTCCTCTATACGTTTGTGGCATGTATTCAGGATCGTAATGTCTCAAAAATAGTCTATATTTTGGATTGTGTTTTTTAATAGCCGTATCCCATGCTTTAGCTAAATCATCAGTTGCCTTACCGTAATACTCTAACTCCACACCCAAACCGATAACGTTAGGATAGTGCTTAAATTTCGCTAACCATTGGTCTATCAACACATTAACATCTTCGCCTTTAAAAGGAAAAATTTCAATGAAAACAGCCACCCCTAAACGATTCATCTCATTCAAGTAAGCCACTTGTTGCTCATCGCTCATATTTTGTGCCGTGGGAATTAGCCTTTCCAAATTACCAACAGCGAGTGTAGACCAAGGTTTGGATTCTGGGAATTGATTGTTGACATTAAAGATAGCATTGGCGTATTCTTTTACATTAAAGAGAATAACATTTTTACCAATCTTGATGTCGAGATTCGTTATGCCATCACCCGAACTAGTTCTTGTAAATTGCCAGACACCTGTCCATTTATACTTTGCTTTTTTTTCATTTTTAAAGCTGGTCCTAGAAACCACAAAAGCTGATGCTACAATGATAAGCACTGCAGCAGATAGGAAATAAGTTATTCTTTTCATATTTAGGTTTATATAATTTTCTTTTATCCTGTAGTTGTAAATCGAGATCTTTGTTTGATAAACCTATTAGCAACATAAAGACCACCGAGAAAACCGCTACACAACCATTCCCAATCCATGCAACATAAATTTAGATTGATTGGTTATGCAATCTAAAGGTGTAGCATCTATGCTTTATGGGCATTAACTATTTGTAATCCAAAATCCTGAATAACAAAGATTAATGTCATTAAAAAAACAGCAGATTTATTTTCAAATACATTAGGGTGTTAGGTTTATGTTGTAAAAAAAAGAAAATTATTTTATTAAAAAAAGAAAATCGTCAATAATCTTGCTATATAACCATACAGCAAGAGTACTTTTATTATTCCCTGTGTTAGAATGGGTTATTATGAAATCTCTAAGAATTAGTTTACGAAAATTTACAAAGCACTGAATAGGTAGATAATTATCTTTGGTAAGAATAATATCGAAAATCCACTCAGATTATTTCCTTACAAGAATTGTGATAACCAAGTTGCTATCCTTTATTATAGATTTTTAAATAGCAACGACTAAAACAACAGCGGAACTAAGCCAAAAGCTTACTTTACGTGCAGACCTAAGGTTCGCATGATGAAGGCATGAAAAATCTGGTCGAATCCTTCTCCTGAAGGATAGCTATGTCCGCCATTTTCAGTCATCCAATAGGTAATATCATTGCCTTGCTGTTTCATTTTTTCGTAGAATAGCTTACCGTGCAATCCAGGCACAATCTGATCAACATCGCCATCACAAATTAAAATCGGACAAATATCTTTTCGAATATGATGTATAGGACTGAGGTACTTGTACCAAGCGATGTTTTTCGTATTGTTGGGGACAACGTAATGAAACAACATCCGAAAGCGCGGCCTTACATCGTTTTCAATTCGCGCATCCACAGACCTAAAAGAAATTGTGCCATCAGGATTTCGAATTTCATCCGACGGTCCTTGCAACCAAAAACGATACATATCTGTAGGAGCGATATAACTAAAACAGCTATTTACTTTAGCACTTACATTTTCCAAACCTGGCGTTGGTCCTCCATCCTGAAAATCATCAGGAGCCATGGCTAACATCAAACTGAGATAGCCTCCAGCCGAACCGCCCATACACCCGATACGGTCGGGATCTATATTAAATCTAGCTGCATTTTTCCGAATGTAGCGTACAGCATTTCTACAGTCACGTATGTTTTCAGGAAAACCTCCCTCCTCACCTAAGCGATAACGAATGGAAAAAACAGCAATCTCTTTTTCTTTAAAATAAGTAGGAATTGTGGTCATCGGTTCTCCACCAATAAACCAACCGCCATGAATATCAATAATAACAGGGACAGGTTGTTTCGACTGACTTGGATAAAAAGCATTTAGCGTTAATACTTTGCCATCCACCTCACTATACGGCAGATCTAGAGCTGTCGTATAGTGAAGTTGGCTAGCGAGGGCCTGCTTCTGGAAAACATTGATTACAAGATATATAAATGAGAGCTTTATAAAGTGTTTTGCTTTTCTCATGTTCCGATTCATAGCTAATGTCTGTTTATAATCAACATCATCTTTTACACAGGTACAGTGGAGAGATTACTGATCAGCACCCCATTTTTTATTCGCTTTAGGTCCCATTTCAAAAGCTAAGGTCCCCCCATTTGCAATCTCATCGTGGCTAAACCACGGCCTGCTGAGGGCTGTTCCGTTTATGGTTGCAGATTGTATATATTTATTTTCTGGTGATAAACCTTTTGCCGTGATAACTAGTTCCTTACCGCTGTTTAATTTCACCACGGACTTTTCAAAAAATGGACTTCCAATCGCATATTCATTACTGCCAGGCGTTACGGGATAAAACCCTAACTGTGAGAACACAACAAAGGATGATAAACCTCCCCCATCTTCATCTCCTGGCACGCCCATAAGATCATTTCTAAACCACTGATGAATAAGTGTTTTTATTCGCTTTTGCGTTTTCCAAGGTTCTCCAGCATAGTTGTACAAGTATGGGATATGTAAAGAAGGTTCATTCGCCATAGAGAATTGGCCTACATTTCCAGTATGATCTGGTAACTGCGCATAGAACTCAAATTTCGATTTCCCTAACGGAACATTAAACATCTCGTCGAGGAATTTTACAAATTGCTGCTCGCCTCCCATCATTTTTATTAAGTCTGGGATATTATGCTGAACATCCCAACGGTATATCCAAGCATTATTCTCACCGTAATACTCCCGTGCACCTTGTCCTCCAGAGAAAACGTAATCAAAAGGCGCTATAAAATTGCCTTTATCATCTTTCGGATGAAAGAACTTTGTTTCTTCATTAAATAGGTTTCGATAGTTAAAAGATTGCTTCAGAAAAAACACATAATCTTCCTCATGTCCTAAGAGCCTAGCCATATTCGCCAAACACCATAAATCATACGAAGTACCCAGCGTCACCGCCACAGGCTGTCTTTTCTCAAAATGATGCACCTCTGGAATGGTTTCTTTTTCGCCTGGGTGTAAAGCAGGAATATAACCTTTCTCTTTAAAGAAGGCATCTAATTTTCCGGCTGGTTTTGCCGACCATGGTGCTAATGTTTTTTCCGTTAACGCACCTTTAGCCGCTTGATATGCCTTTTCAAAATCAAAATCGCGAACTCCTTTTTGGTAAGCATCCAATAAAGAAGCTACCCCATGATTGGAGTTCATGCGTCTACTATCTCCATTAATTTCAGGAAAGGTTGGCAACCAAAAGTTTTCCATTTGTTCCGACATACGCACAAATGAGTTTAAGATATCAGCTTCTTTTTTACCATCAATCAACACATTTAAAGGATGATGTGCACGGTAAGAATCCCAAATCCAATCGTCCGTATAAAAAGGTCTACCTTCATCCTTATGCACTTTACCATCAAAACCACTGAAGTATCGTCCATCTTCTGAGATATTCACCGGACGCTCAAAAGTTCGGTACAGCGAAGTGTAAAACACATGTCTATCGTTTTCTTCACCACCTGATACTTGGATTTTCCCGAGTGTCTCATTCCATATGTCTCGTCCTTTTTTTTGCACCTTGGCAATGTCATAATCCTGAATTTCACGCGTTACATTGGCTTTCGCCTGTTGTGCATCGATAAAAGAAATACCGTATTTCAACCTTAACGTTTTCTGCTTCTCAAAATTCAAAAGTATAGCCGCATCATCGCCTGTTACTTCTGTTTGTGTGGAAAGAGCATCATTTTGCAAAACTTGTACGGTACTTGGTTTCGCCTCAGGGATGACGTAAAGGTATACGGTGGTGTTATTACCAATATCTTGACTTCCAGCCAAACCTGTTCCATCCCATTTTAAACTACCTTTTCGGGAATTAAACAACAGACGTGGAGTTTCATCATTTGTAAAGTCAAATGCATAAATCGCCGATTGGTGCGATACGCCATAGTCAACCGCTATCTGTTGGTTTTCTAAATAAACCTGATAAGCATAGGGTTTAATCACCTCATTATCGTAATCATAATCAATAACAGGCTTTAAATTGGCAATATCTCCTTGGAAAGGACTCAGGTTAAAAGCGGAGCTTCCACGATGGCTAGTCACGATAAGCGGCAAGCCTTGTAAACGATCGCCCGTATAATCGCCACGTTCCGGATAAACCCGCAACATACTATTCGGAAGATGGATTGTTGGGTAGGTAGGCACCAAAAGATGACTAACATTTCCCATATATGGATTCACATAATCCACTGGCGTAAGCGCTGCGCTCTTCTGCAGATTGCTGGAGCAGCCTTGGCCGATGGATAAAATTATCGGAATAGATAATAAAGACAAATAGCGTTTCATTCGCGTTAGGTTTCCTTTTTGTAACATAATTCCTTTTTTATAATGCTGGTTTTATACAGATTTGGTATCGCTTCTTCCTTTGTCTATAATCATAAAACAAAGGCAAAGCAAAAGCCATTTGGTTATCTCTAAAATACAGATTTTCAATCAATAGAATGCTTAATAATTCATTAACGATATAATCTTTTATAGTCTATTTAAATTTTCATCAAAGTTGACCACCTCCCCTTTACGAGTTTGTAAAGTCACGGTTTTCGTTTTGTAAATCAACGAAAGTAAACCGCCATTTTTGGCTGTAATATTCGCTTGTTTCAATTCGCCATTCTCCCAATCCATAGCTACTTCAACTCCCCCACGAGCCACTAAACCTTTCACCGATCCATTTTTCCAGTTTGTTGGTAAAGCAGGCAGCAGCTGTATGTCGAAAGCTCCGTCCTTGTTTTTATGCTGACTTTGCAGCAGCATTTCAGCCATCGCTGCCGTCGCCCCAAAATTTCCATCAATCTGAAATGGCGGATGGTTGTCGAATAAATTAGGCAGTGTTTTGGTGGTCAACAATACTTTAAGCAGTTTGTAAGCATGATCACCATCCAATAAACGTGTCCACATATTTATTTTCCAAGCTAAGCTCCATCCAGTACCATCATCACCTCTTGCAATCAACGTTTTGCGCGCAGCTTCTGCCAATTCAGGCGTTCCATGCACCGTAATCTGATTTCCGGGATACAAAGCATACAGGTGCGAGGTATGACGATGGTGTGGCTCAACTTCTTTGTAGTCTTCAGCCCACTCCAAAATTCTACCGGTTTCTGTACTGATACGTGTAGCCGGCAATTTAAATAAAGCTTGTTGACACTGGTTTCTAAAAGCTGGATCAATCCCTAATAATCCACTCACTTCCACACAATTAGTTAAAAGCTCCTGGATAATTTGCATATCCATTGTTGCCCCATAGGTGAATACCGACTCCGTGCCATCGGGCAAGAAAAAAGCATTCTCTGGCGAGTATGATGGATTTGTCACCAATTTTCCCGCAAGGGAAGTCCCCTGAGGTGCCTCCACCATAAAGTCCAATATAAATTCCGCGGCTCCTTTTAACAGCGGATATGCCTTTTCCTTAAGGAAGGTTTTATTCTGTGTAAAATTATAATGCTCTACGAGATGACTTGTTAACCAAGCAGCTCCCATCGGCCAAATACCTTGTGGACCATCTGCTGGCGCCGTAAATCCCCAAGCATCCGTCAGGTGATGCACAACCCATCCTTTAGCGCCATACAATGTTTTGGCTGTGCGCTCCCCGGGTTTCACCAAAGCTTCTTGGAGTTCAAAAAGTGGTTTATGAAATTCCGAAAGATTGGTAATTTCTGCTGGCCAATAGTTCATCTGCACATTTATATTCGTATGATAATCGGCGTTCCAAGGTGGATCCATTTGCCATGCCCACATACCTTGCAGATTCGCAGGCATATTATTTTCTGTAGATGAAGCGATTAAAAGGTAACGTCCAAATTGGAAATAGGTCTCCAACAAATTCGTGTTAATCTCTCCACGCTCTTGGCTATGTTTTAGCTGCATATCTGTTGGCAGCAGGCTAAGCTCGTCGGATTGTTGTCCTAGATTTAAGTCTACCCGGTTGAAATAACGCTGATGATTTGCAATATGTGCCTCCCGCAGTTTCACATAATTTTTCTGTGCGGCAACTGATGCTAACTTTTTAGCTTCCGCCGCAGGATTACTATCCGATTTATAAATACCTTGAGCTACTTGGCGTAAGCCTGGATAATTGGTAGCTCCCGTAATATACAAAGTCACCTCATCGGCGTCTTTCACAGACAAGATTCCGCCGATATTGCTAACTGTCCCACCTACTGCTTTTGCTTTTACATAACCGGCAAATTGAAGTCCTGCAACTTGTTGTTCTTTATTTTTAGTAGCGATCTGTCCATCCAATAAAATAGCCGTTGGGTCATTACTGTCGGCTTTTACGACCGCATCTTGTGCCCTGCGGAATGCCAAATTGAAGGATATCGCTTTCTTTTTATTTGCCGTAAAGTTCACGACGATTACATTTTCCGCGGCAGCGGAAAAAGACTCTCGTTTATATTGAATGCCTTTACTTTCAAATACCGTCTCTACAATAGCCGTGCTCAAATCTAAGCTCCGTCTATAATTTGTGGCCTCTGCTATCGGTGTGTCAAACCAAACTTCACCCAACGATTGATAGGACTTAACGCCTGCAGGACTACCTAAAAGGGTCTTCTCCCCCAAAGCAACCGCTTCTTTATTTTTATTTTCAAAAATTAATTGACGTATAGTAGGCAAAGCTGCTAGTCCATTCGGATTGTTTCCATCTACGGGAAATCCATCCCACAGCGTACTCTCATTAAGCTGAATACGCTCATCTTGCACCCCTCCAAAAATCATGGCTCCCAGTTTTCCATTGCCGATAGGCAAAGCCTCTTCCCATACTTTTGCGGGCTTTAAAAACCAAACATTATGCTTGCCCGCCGGCTTTTGGTTATGCGGGTTTGTATGCCCACGATCCACCCAATCTGCCGTAATTTTAGACCGACGTTTGCTCGCTGGCGTATCCGCATCTGGAGCTTGTTGCGCTTGTGCTCGGTCTGCACAAAACAATAGCGTGAGAACGAGGGCGTGAAAACATAAAAAAAAGGGTGACTTTATCATAATTTACTACTTTAACGTTTTGGTAATTCATTTGTCAATCGGCTTACGCCAATCCATGCTTAAGCTACTTCTCCGGTCAACCTGAAGTAAGGATTGCAGCTTGTCTCTCTTTAAAACAAGACAAAAACGGATGCATTTAATACGTGTGAAAAATCACAAACAACGCTTAATATTTTGCCTTTTATAATCAGCAGAAACAACTATCTATTTGTTTTTCTTTACGGTTTATATCGGTGTTAAACAAGGTTGGTTTTATAGTAAATGCTTCACATACCCACCTAGGCGTCTCCTAAACCTAAATATAGTGGTTATTAGCTATCTTTAGGCAGGTGTTAAATAAGAAGCACAAACAAGCATTCGAATCAAATGCTCGCCTGCGCTCCATCCTTTTACTATCGCTAATCTTTGCTAATCAATCCCGTTTGAACAACCTTTTTGATGGTACCATCAGCGTTGTAATACAATTTATCGACAGCTACCGACCGCAACCAATCGTTAAATTCTCCATTCTTTTTAGATAACTCACTGTTGTGGTAAAAAGCATACCACTGTCCTTTATATTCCACGATCGATCCATGATTGGTATAACTATTTGTTGGATCCATGTAAATTCCTTGATGTTTCCATGGACCTAGTGGGCTATTACTTGTCGCATAGCGCATGCGGTTATCACCTTTCACACCATCGTTCCAGTTTTCATCGTGATTATCGGAATACGATAGGTAATAAATACCATTTCTTTTGTGTATCCAGCTCGCCTCATGAAAATCTTCTAGCCCTTCCATCACCTGCAACGGACCATCAACCTCCATCATGTTATCCTTCAGCTTACCCGCTTTACAGGTGCCGCCTCCACCTTGGTAGAAGTAAGCTTGTCCATCATCATCAATAAAAACATGTGGGTCAATCAAGGCATCTACACCTTGTACATAGCCCTGTACTTTGAAATCTTTAGCAGGATGTTTACTGGTTGCAACACCAATTTTCCATGTGGTATTCCACTCATCGCCACTTGGGTGTGGAAAGTAAAAATAATACGTACCATTTTTATAAACACAGTCTGGCGCCCACATAAAACCACCATCTTTACGTCCCCAAGACACATCACTTGCGCGAAGAATTTCGCCGTGATCCGTCCAGTTTACCATATCATCTGTCGAAAAGACATGGTACTGGTCCATCAAATCACAACCCTGTGGAGGTGCTATATCATGCGATGCGTAGATATACAAACGTCCATCCTGCCAAACACGGGCCGAGGGATCTGCTGTATACATATGTCGAATTATTGGATTTTCTACTTGCTTGTGTACAATAGCTTTCGATTTTTGTGCCGAACAACTAAAGGTCGTCCCAAGAACAGCTAAACCTACTGCTGCAGCAAGCATATACGCTTTTTTCTTTTTCATCATACTGAGTTCTAATATTAAGAGGTTATTTCTTTATTATTTACGTACAGGTTTTGTGGCATTATAGCCTGGCTTCCCCTGTAACCAATTTGCCGCTTGCCCCGTCAACCATAAATAATGGTCCGTTGGTAAATCATTTTCTATCCCTACAAATCGCAATCCTGTATTTCCATTTAAAGGAGTATCCTTTTCACGTGCCGTTTTATAGATAGCCGTTCCTTCATCAATCTCATCAAACATGGCCACATATAAAGATTGAGCACCACTTTGAATGACTGTACTTATCTGTTTCCATAGGAAATCGCCTTTCAGACGTGGTATAGCATGATAGATTTTCGGATCTTTATGCATATTTCCCCAAGTAAATCCAGGAAACACCAAAGGCACGTAGTCCACCTTGTTCGTTTTACACCAATCGATATCACGTTTTACATTGCTTGGATCGAAAGAATCCATTCCATAACGACCGACAGCCCAAGGCATCACGATATCCACTTTCTTAATTAAACTATGCAAAAGTGGGTTATGCTCCGTATCGTTACCAAAGGAACTCCAGTAATATGGTACGCCCAACATAATAGCTACTTTTTGATTTCCTGCTTGCAACCTATCTACCAGTTTATCAACATCGTCCGTACTATAGCGTCTTCCATCGTTAAAGCCTACCCCCCAGATACTCATCAAAGGCTTATTGTTATGCCATAGATAGGTTGGGTTTTCGACTTTGTCATAAAGTTTAAAGGTCGCTACAAGCTCTTTCCAGTCCTCTTCTAGGTAAGCGACATCCTCGGGCGAACATCCACTCAAATCGTACATCACACTGATGGCTCTGCCATATTTTTTTGCTGCTTTTAAGGCGTTAGCCAAGACTTTATTAAAATGTCTTTTCCCCGAAGGGTTAGACGACTTAATCTCCCCCACAAAACGTTGCATATGTACGCCATCTATCCCATACTCCTTCATCCATTTGAAATGTAAATCGACACTTTCCTCATCATAAGGACTATATAAACGTGCATTGCTTCCATCTGCGAAATAAAAAGGCGAAGCATAGATCTTGCTATATTCCCGCACATCGGGCCAAAAATCGACGTTGGTAACTCCAGGTTTAAAGGTTCGGTTTCGTCCTTGATAGTGATACCAACCGCGGTTGGAACCATCACCTTCGGCAGCAAACCAACCTTGATAACCGGCCATGACCAAACCTGTATAAGCCGTGTATTTTAATCCATCGGTATTGTAAGCACCGTTTTTATTTTGTGACGCTGTCTTTTGCTGTGCCATCAATAGGATACTACCTATTGTCAGCAGAAACGTACAGCACCATTTTAGTTTTTTCATCTTTCTATTTTTTATATGCTTAACAACAAATTTATCACGCTTGTTATGCAATTCATTTTAAGTAGAATTGTGTCTTCCACTACCGCGAGTAAATGCTATGCTTGGCACAGCCTTCTTGTTAACGACTTTTAAAAGAATTGGTTTATAATCTAATCCTAAAATTCAATCGCAGTGCTTAATAAAAGCTTAAAATAATACTAATTGAATAATTAATTTGAGCGCATCAACCGATTAAAACACATTAACAAAATATCAAAACACTGATAATCAACATAATTTAACGTAACAGAAAAGTTATTATATTTTACAAATGCCTTCCAAAGAACACCATCAATTTCATTTTAAGTCCTGCTATTTTCGCTTTAAAAACAGAAGCATTCACATGCAAAACCATTTAATTAAATTTTGGTGTCGTAATTCGTGTCTTGGTCAACGGTATTTCACCACGTAACATTTTTCCTCCATCATGGGTTAGACGTAAATAGTAATCCGAAGAACAAGCCACGCCATCCTCATCTAAAGCTAACATGCCCGATCCTTTAGGAACATCAGCCTCCGTCTCGGCCGTTTTCGCAATCTGATTTCCTTCATTGTACTCGTCATACATGGATACATACATACTTTTTACGCCTAGATTGATGTAGTTGTAAAACTGTCGCCACATAAACTCACCATGCACACGATGTCTTTTCTGCAGATCGCCAGGAAGCACACAGGGTTGATAATCGATTTTATTTTCTTGGCAGAATTTAAGATCTTCCTTATTGGTCGTACGTGCAAATTGATCAGACTCAAACACATTCGCAATACGTCCAACCATCCATGGAGAAATCATATCATACGATTTATAAACCTCGATAAAGTTTGCACGTGAGTCGCTCGTTTGCGTACGCCAATGTGTAGGTGTACCGCCCATCACATAACAGCCTTGCTCTTTAAACCAGTCAATAACCGCCTTACATTCAGCCGCCGACCAAGGGTGATTATCATCGTTAAAACCAAATCCCCAAATTCCGACAACGGGTTTACCATTTTGCTTTGCATACTGCGGTGATTGCGTATACTGTTTCATCTTTTTTAACCAGTCATCCTTCACCTGTGTGGACATATTATCTTTCCACCCCGAAACGTCATACATGATGTAGAATTTAACGCCATACTTCTCGGCCGACTTCTTTACTTTCGCCGTCACCGCATCTCGTATTGCCCCCTCTACCCCATTCGGATTAAAACGCTGCAGGGCTGCGGTATGTATACCATAATCTTTCATCCATTTAAAATGCACATCTACCGTTTGGTCATCGTAGGAAGAAAACAAGGATGCCGGTTTTCCATTGCCTAGCGCTGCAAAATTTGTAGGATATGTTTTTTCATATTCCCGAACATCAGGCCAGGATATAAAACTTTTATTCTCCAGTGATGGCGTTTGTTGCCAATGTTCAGTCCAGTGCCACCAATGCGACTGCATGGGCGATTGATCACCAGCGGCAGCAAACCAACCTTGATAACCCGTTGTGATCTGCCCTACGACATCACCGATAGCCGAACTGTAGGCTGTTGTTTCTTTTAAGCCTTCCTCCTCAACCGCATTTTTGCTTTTCGAACAACCCAAAATAGCCACACAGCATAGCACAAATAACATTTTAGTACGATGTATTCTATTCATAAATTTTTAATTTAATGTATCATTTATCTTTTAGCAACAGGACCTTAGGAGACCTGTCAAAAAAGACCAATTGAGGTTTAGCTAAAAAAGCTAGGGTATGAAAAGACGATACCCTAGCTTTATGATTAAGGTACTTTGATGGTGATGACTTCTGAATAGTTATACTTTTCAAAGGTATCACGCACGCGCGCTCCCATACGCACATAATAGGTGCGACCTGAAAGCAAAGGAATATCATTCGGCATCACGAATTCCTGTAAGCTAATCCCCGTAGCAGGGTTTGCTAACTCACTAAAATTGCGATTAAACTCCAGTCTGTATTCATCTTTGTAATATTCGTCAATGCGGTTTCCATTGCCGACATAAGGCGTCAAACTGATAAAGGGTCTTACATCCTTCAAATCAGGCAATCCTGCGAGCAATGGCGCTTGAAGACGGCACGAGATGTGCAGTTTATGATCGGCACTTACGGTTGCCTTCACATCAATTACCTTTAAATAAGGTACTACTTCAAAATCTTGTTTACCATCGCTCCCTAGTTTAAATCCTTCTATTTTGTCCGTCGGCCAGAAGGCTCCGCCATAAGGTTGCATGGCATAGGTGGCTTGGAAAAGTTTCGAATTTGTATATGAACCGTCCTGTTTCACACTTAAATCCTGCGGAGTCGGGTTGTCACTCCAGGAGGTTTCCCACAAGCGAATACTAAATTCACCTTGCCCCGTGAGGAAAGGTTTCCCATCCGTGGCATCCATTATCTTTCCCGATAAAGAAGCATTGGGCCCAGGGTAATTATCTATTTTTTTACAAGAAGTAGCGAGCATTACAGCTGCACAACCTAGCGTATACAGTATATTTTTCATAATCATCAGATTAGTAGATCGGATTTTGAGGATATAAATTTTCATTTTTATTTAACTCTCCACCTGGTATAGGCTCGTAATAAAAACGCTTATCAAAGGTGAAACTCTTACCCCATGGTTCTCTTTCCCTCAGGAAGATATATGAACTTTGACGTACATTACCATTAAATGTTGTCTCATCAAGTACCAAATAAGGCATCAATGATTTAGGCACAAAATTATTAAGCTCTACGTCTGCTGTTCTCCAGCGACGGATATCCCACCAACGTTGGTTCTCCAAACAGAACTCACGTAAGCGCTCGTCACGAATAAACTGCAAATTCTCATCTAACTGATAACCGTATTTATTGGTTGTCAACGCAGCCCCGTTGTATGGGTGAGGCACCGCTCCAGCTCGATCACGAATTAACGCGATATCTGCAAAAGCTTGTTGCTTCAATCCATCATCAGCTTTCAACAAACCAAGCTCGTAAGCCGCTTCAGCACGGTTTAATAAGACTTCGGCGTATCTAAAAATTTTCCAAGGTTGCGTACTGTTGTACAGTTTCACCTCGTTATTTTTCATCTTATAATTGATGTATTTACGCACGTAAAAACCGGTGCGCGTATTGTTCGCATGCCCATCTTTCCATATACCATGCTCTCCTGTGACATTATATTTGGTACCCTTATATTCGTACTGGGAGTTTTTAGGCCCCGCCAAAATACGGTTGGATTCCGCATTAATAGGAGCACTGGTGGCGCCCAATTCGGCATCCGCTGCCGTACCTTTGAAAGAAACATACAAACCGCGTTGAATATCGAAAGCACGACGCTCAGCACCTTCACGCAACTCCATACCGGAGAAGAAAAAATTTGCACGCATACGCGGCTCTAAATTCGCATACAAATCTTTGCGGTTCGCAAAACGCTTTGGTTTACCATCTGCTTCTACAATAGGCAACTTCTCGAACAATTCTACGACATCCAATACGGGATAAGCGGCCGATTCGTTATCACTTGAAAAAGAGGGATTAGGCAAATGCGTCACATCATAACTGTGTTTTAAACGATTATTATGTGGAGCAGTGATATTGTATTGTTTGATAAAGATGTCTTCTGGACTGTTTTCATCCAAGAATAGATCCACATAATTTTGCTCTTTATCGCCTGGGATTTTATTATACAACGAGTACTTCCCGCCAGCAATAACCACCGTTGCTGCATCATAAGCTTCTTTAAAAAACCATTCCGCTTGGTCTCTTGGAATACCAACGAAACCACCATCTACCGCAGGACCTGTGAAATTACTTGCGCCACCATATTTCGCAATTGAACCAGCATACAACATCGCACGGGATAATAAGGTAGCCGCCGTATATTTATTTGCACGGCCAATATCGGAACTGTTATACATGTTAGCCACTGCAAATTTTAAATCCTCATGGATAAATTTATACACATCTACTTCTTTATCGCGATGTACGCGTAAAGCTTCTGGATCGCCGAATAAGTCTTGTACATTTTTAATAATTGGAATACCACCATATCTTTTTACCAAAGCAAAGTAGTAGAAAGCACGAATGAAATGTGCTTCACCAAGTGTTGCATTGTAGGAGTCTTCCGAATAATTATCTTTAAACTTAGGCAAGCGCTCAATCATTGTGTTAACAATACGAATACGGTCATAAGGCCAGTAGCCAAACCCACCAGCACCAGCTGTACCCCAAAATTGACCACTCATTTCTCCATTCATGGCGGCCATAGTCTCTGAATTGCTCCAAAAATTATCCCAACGGAAACCTTTCTCCGGGTGATAAATAAAATCCTCGATAGGCAGATAGCTATACAGACCTACTAAATATTTCTCCGCTCCCGCAGCATTTCCTAAAAGCTCTTCTTCTCCCAAAATACCTTTGGGATCTAAATCTAGCTTACGACAAGAGTTGGCCATAAGCGTGAAAAGCGCTATACAGGTTATATATATTAATTTTTTCATGTCTTTTTAAATTGCTGTTAGAATTTAATGGATGCCCCCACATTGTAGGTCTTGTTGATTGGATACTTGTACGAATCGATTTCTGATGAAGATGCACCACCCGCCGAGCCCGGATGCTCCGGATCAGAGTGTTTCAACGAAGTAAACGTCAGCAAGTTGTAACCACTCATGTAAATACGTAACCCTTTCACCCCTACACGCTCGATCCATCTTTTTGGAAAAGAGTAGCCTAACTCAATCGTTTTTAAACGTAAGTAAGAAGCATTTTGGATAGCACGCGTGCCCTCAGCCATCGCTGAACCTGTAGATGGGTAGTATCCTGGAATCCACTGTGTTTTAGGATCAAAAATATCAGCTCCAGGCACTTGTGGACGCCACCTATCCAAAAACTGGGTTAAAGCACCTCCGTTAAATTGTAGAGGCTGAGCTAAGACTTCTCCATATTGAACGAAAACACGATCCGCACCTTGGAAATTCAAACTCAAATCCAACCCTTTGTAAGATCCACCAAGGCTAATACCATAATTAAACAAAGGCATATTGTAGTTCGCAATTGGATACTCATCTCGCCCATCAACCACACCGTCACCGTTCCAATCTTCGTAGTAATAATCACCTGGAACAGTACCAGAACCTACTAAATTAGGGTGGTTGTAGATTTGGTCATAGCTTGTAAACTGTCCTGCATATTGCTTGCCCCACCAAATATCAGTATAGCGGTTTGCGTAGCGGTTTCTCCAGTGATCAAAGGAGTTTCCTGCTTTAGATTCTATACGTGTTCTATGTTCATTTCGCGTAGTCGACATTTGTACTGAAATAAAATAGTCGAAATCATTGATTCTATTTCTATGCGATAAGGAGAGTTCCATACCACGTGTGCGATCGCTTTCCAGGTTTTCTTGCGGGAGATTGGCTCCTACTGTTCCAGGCATCACCGCTGATCCATTCGCTAACAAACCATCACGATCCCGTTGGAAGTAATCCACCGTACCACCTAATTTGCCCTTCCAAAAATCAAAGTCAAAACCGAAATCCATAGTTTTTGAAGTATACCAAGTCAAATTAGGATTCGGAATCGCCGTTGGTAAAACACCATTAACAACATTCTTCCCATAGATCCAACCGGTTTCATTTGCCGCTAGCGAATAGCCAACAAGTGTCGATGGGTAAACACCTGCCGAACGGTCGTCTCCCAGTTTACCGTAAGAAGCCCTTAGTTTCAGGTTATCCACAAAGTCGAAACGATCTTTAATAAAGCTTTCTTCAGAAATACGCCATCCCAAAGACGCGGCAGGGAAAAATCCCCATCTGGATTCTTTTGGAAATCGTGATGATCCATCGTAACGGAAGCTGAACTCCCCAATGTATTTTCCTTTATAGTTGTAGTTTAACTTACCCACCAAACCGCGAGACGCGAGCTCTCCAATACCATACATATTTGCCAACTGGTTTTTATCTTCTCCAGCGAATAAATCGGGTGAATTGACAAAAAGTTCACGCTGCGCGAAAAAGCTATCCCAGTTTGAATACTCTTCCTCCAACAATACCAAAGCGCTCACGTTGTGTGCATTATTGAACACACGATTGTAGTTTAAAGACACCTGCATCAAGGTTTTGTACTCCGGGAAAGATTCACGTCTTACCGTAGATGGAGCATTGCGCTCATGTCTATCGTATTTCTCTGGGGTTATAATCGTTCCATTTGGGCCGTACACGGGTGGAGTATAGCTATATAGATAATATGCTTTTTTATAATCTTTATTATCATTGTACTTAAAGTCATAGTTGTAAACCGCACGCGCGACTAATCCTTCAATCTTGGGAATAGAATAGTTCAAAGCAATAGCGCCGTTAAACTGACGCCGTAAAAATGTCCTTCTTCCCGTCAAATCGCCATTCATTACTGCAACAGGATTTTCATTATCAATCATGTCAAAGTTTGGATATAGCGGGTTATCATTTGCGTAGATAGGCACATTTGGTCGTTGACGCCAAGCTTGTTTGTAGATTGCCCAGATATCGGTTCTAGGTTGATTGGTTTCATCTAAGTAACCATTCAAATCCACCTGCGCTTTCAGTCGTGGCGTAATCTGCGCATCAATATTCGATCTAAAATTATATTTCTCATAATTTAAATCCTTACTCTTATATGCGCCCATCTGATCCATATAGCCCAAGTTGAAGAAATAGTTAATTTTCTCCGAGCTACCATTTACAGATAAATTATGTTGCTTTTGCGGACTTGTTTTATCGAAAGCGGCATCCAAGTAATTCGATGTTTTCTTACGTCCACTCAGGTACTCTTCCATGTCAGCATCACTGAATTGTGCAGGCTGTTGGCTTAAATAATTAGACCTAAACTCGCGCCAAATTTGCTCATTTTTCAAACGCATATAGTCGACTGCATCTACCGTATTGGGTACATATAAAAACTGTTGCCACGCAAAATTTGTAGATAAAGAAATATCAAACTTGCCCGACTCTACCCCTGTTCCTCTTCGCGTGGTTACCAATAAAACACCATTTGCCGAACGAACTCCATAAATCGCTGCAGAAGCATCTTTCAAAACTGAAATACTTTCGATTTCCTCTGGATTCATTCTACTGAAATAGTCTTTATCCCTAGGCATTCCATCCACAACGATTAACGGCTCGCCCATCCCCCGAATATCGATATTCGCCTCGAAAGCACCAGGCTGCCCCGACACTTGCGTTACCCGCACGCCTGGCATTTTACCAGCGAGCATATTGACCACATTTTCATTCTTCGTCACCGCAAGCTCTTTGTTGCTGACTGTAGAAATAGCACCGGTCAAGGTTGCTCTTTTTTGCGTGCCGTAACCAACAACGACGACATCTTCTAAGACTTCGTCCTGTGCTTGTAAAACGACTTGTACATTACTCCTGTTATTGACTGAAATTTCTTGCTTGCTATAGCCCACAAAAGAAACTTCTAGCGTCGCATTTGCCGTACTCAGGTGGATACTAAACTCCCCGTTAGCCCCCGAAGTAACGCTGTTATTGGTTCCTTTTTCCTTAATCGAAACACCCGCAAGCGTATTTCCTTTCTCATCCCGCACAACACCACGTAAAACGGATTGATTGACTTTAGACAACGATTCTACTGTATTTCCAATAGTTGATCTCCCAGATGCAGCATAGGTGTTTGCTGAACCTAAAATCAATACAGACAGCATCATTTCACGTACGGGCATTTTCCGTATCGTGCATGTCCGATCTCTTGGTAAAGATTTGTTTTTCATTTCTTGAGTTTTTAATTGATTAGGTTATTTTTTTCTCGAACAGATTATGAGGGGTCCTCTTCATCCTCCACATTTCGCAACGTGAGTTAACTAGAATTAGCTTTCATGGTTTTATTCATTTATTGGTTTACTATCTCTTAGGGAAATTCACAACGTTATACAGGATGCCTAGGTGGCAGCCTATTTGGTTTCCTTGAATAAAATTGTTGTTTCCTTACGGATCGCGTATTTGGTTTATAATACGGTGATAAAGTAATGACAAGAGACTTAATAAAGGCTTAACAAAACATTAATCAAGTCATTAAATTTTCATTAAATTTTTGCTAAATCGTATTAACAACCTTAAAAAACACGGTTTACGCGCGTATTAAACTATAATCGCAAAATTAATAAGCCAACTAAAAAAAATATAGATTTCAGCGGCTGTGCATTATTAATGCTTGCTAATTTTCAAATTATTGCTATTTCGTTGGAATATTTCTTTGTCAATAGATTGAATTACTATAATGGCAGTAATTTTCTTAAATATCCTAGTCTTGAATCCCTCAAATTATTTGGCATAATTCCGTCTTATTATAAACTGGTTGCACATTCAAGAAAACAAGGATTCGTTTTCTAGATTTGCTAATCAAATGGAATTGAGGTTTGCATTCTTTTGATTATTTCTCTTGGCCGCATCAAACCTAATGATTGCCGATTTATAAAGGTTCAGCTGAACTGCTGTACATAGCTACACCTTATCTTCTAGGCGTGTTCTATCAAAACACAGATATCGCTCAGCCAAGAGAAATGATGTATATCAATTAAAACAAGGACAAGTTTTTGGAAAAAATAGCATAAAAAAGCCAGATGACTTAATATATATCATCTGGCTTTTTATGAATATCTTTCTACAGATTACTTTTTAGCTTCAGCAATCACTTTATATCGATACTCTTCTTGGCGTTTATATTTTAATAAAGCCATCTTTGTTTTATTCGTCTCCCAAATGAACAATACTTCAGCTGCATTTAATGATTCTTTAAAATGTGCTAGATAATACTCTTTTATTCCTGAATCTATTGACGCATTAAACTTAGGAGCGCCATAAAGCGTCGTAATATACCAGTTCAACTGATCTCTATACACAAAACAGTCTCCATTGCAAGGATTAGAATTTGTGTCAATGGCAATCAATTCTATGAACGTATTTTTAGTAGTAACAAAAACTTTAACACTAAAATTATAGTTATTATTAACACGATTAGTATAAGTCACTTGTTCTTCTGATTCCGTTATATCTTTCCAATTGTATTTTAAGAAGTCTTTATTATTCTTAATTGTAATTTTCAGACTGTCGGTAAAAGCAAGTTTATTCCCCTTATATCCAATTAAATATGTCATATATTCTCCCGGCAATCCAAAGTTCTTAGACCACAGGATATATCGGCTATAATAACCAGACGTATTATCGAATTTATATCTTGATATTGGTGTTATTTCATTATCACCCACTACCATCCAATTTATAGAATCTAAAATTCTTAAATCCAATTCCTGCTTCGTGAAACCAAATTCTATGTTTTCAGAAATATTTAATTCTCCTTTACTAAGGAGAGATAACTTAATATGTGAATAATCTTCTGCAGGAACTCCTGGTTCAGGCTCAGGACAAATCTCTTGATTGTTTTTGGAACAGGCCGCTAACAGGAAAATAATAAAAATAGAAAATAAAAAAAGTTTATTAATAGTATTAGTCATAGAGAGCGAAGTTAATATTATTTCTAAAAAAACAATACCACTTTTTTAAATATTACAGCTTCTGAACCACAAAAAATAGATACAGAAGCCGAACAGGAGCCTCTTCATAGGAAGGTCGACAACAACTTGAAACAGGTGTATAAAATGAACTATACTAACTTAGTACTTCATTAAATGACTTACGAAACGCTTCACCATAAAGTACCTTATATTCTTTACAGAAGACCTCGAAGGCTGTTTTGGCGAGTGAATGCTTCCCTAGCTGCACCAATGCTTTACATTTAATCCCCATGGCTTCTTCATTGACGGCGTCGAAATAAAAAATATAGTTAGTTAGCTCCACCAAAAATTCAGGATCATCAGCAATCTGAACAGTAGCTGCATATTGCAGATAGGTATCAATGATCTCATTAGATACTGTAGACTTAAAGTCATCCAACCAATCGTAGTCTACATTGGAAAGAAAACTACCACGCTGAATGATTTTTGTAAGTTGTTTAATTTTGATTTTGTCTATTTTCGCTTTATTATGAACAATTTCTAGGTATTGACTATAATCAATCCAAATGCTTTCCGCTTTTGCGTTAATTTTCCAATATCCCGTTTCTTTAGAAATTTGACAGCCATCAATTTTTTCTAAAATCGATTTCAGCTTCGCAATATTAACAGATCTATTATTACGCGCACTGTCCGCAGACTTATCAAACCAAAGAATATCGGTTAATTTCTCCGAACTGATTCCCCGCTCCCAGCGAATCGTATATAATAACACTACCAGAAACAATTCCTTCAACAAAGGCGTAAACAACTTCGTAATGTCTTGGCCATTGCGATCAAAGAGTTGTAAATCGCCAAAAAGATAAATGCTATTGCTTACCTGTTCCTTTATATGGTTTTTCGCCTGCATAATAGGCTCCGCTGTCACAACATCCTCCGTAGCTGTTTTTATAACTGTAGGAGTAGCATCAGTTTCTTTAACAACTTTTCGCTTTCTTTTGTAGAAAAAGAAAACCAGCGGTAAAAGTAAAAGCAACCCAATTAAAATATAATACCCTGTATGAAAAGGAGGAATAATAGACGAAATGCCCGTTAGACTGGCCTCTGGAGGACCAGACAAACCATACAACTGAACAGTAGTGGTATTGGTATTCGCATCGAAAAATAAGGTAACTGCAATAAACTTTTTAGTAATGGGGCTATAAAACAAATCCGCAAAAGAACTAATGTCATGAAATCGGTAAGGTATCTCGTTGCCTACAAGGGTATAACTGGCCGTATCTAAGGATCCTTTGATTAGCTGTAAGCTGGAATTGTATTTATGATTCGGGAAAGTCAAGGCATAATAAATGCCTTCTTTTTCATCGATTATTAAGGAATTCGCAAAAGCGAAATCTTCTCGTTTTGGTTTTAATTCAAATAAGGTTTTGAAGGTTTTCGTTTGAACATCAAAAAAATTGAACTCGTAAATATTCTTAGGATTCAAAATCTGCTCTCCTGTGGCACTGCCATACCCTCCTAGTATATAGGCTCCGCGATCCGTAACGCCTAAACCGGCCAAATAACGTGGGGTAAAATGTCCAGTCGTTTTTACTGGAGTCCAGACATTAGTGCCGAAGGAATACCGTTGCACCTCTCCGCTATATTTAAACTGTCCATATCCTCCTAGAATATAGAGTGATGAATCTTTTGCGGAGTAGAACTTATTAATATGTCCAAAATTAGTCGGGTCGATTGTTTTTAGGTAGTTTTTGTCCCAAGTACGGTTATCAAAATTGTAGGTGCTAACCATCTTTTGATCCATATAAAAATTAAATAGCTTTTGGACGGTCGAACTATATATGGAATAATTTCCAACGGATAAATGCTGTGGTTGCGAGCGATAAGCCGTGTGGTTATGTTCATTCGTTTCTACAAAATAGGTTATCAACGAGTCAGTCGACACCACATAGAGCTCCTCCTTCTGTACATTAAAAGCAGTACTTGCTGGTCCATTTACACGAAACGTTTGGAGCAACTCCCAATCATGATGTTTGGTTCTTATCCAAACCGGATTATGAATAAGGCCATGTGTCTTGCTAACATTTTCTTCGGCTTGTGTGCCCGAACTGCCATACAACCGCCATTGATACTTTTTCTTATTCCGCTCATAGATTTCAATATCCTTGATTTTGATCGGAGGAACATCAGTCACCTTAAATTCTTTATAGTTATTGGCGCCAAAGAGTATTTTGTAGCAATTGCCAATCTCCGCATTTTTATGCGTATAGACCTGTCCGTCTACGGTTAATGTTATTTCCTTCTTTTCAACATTAAAACTCAAACTCATCGTATACCAATTGCGGTACAACTGTTCTAAATCAATGTTAAACGTGATATCCGAAATTTTGTCACCAACGATTAGCTTAAAATGCTTATTATCAATTGTGCGCTCATCATATATCAAGTCGATATTTCGCTTGTTCTGATCAATCATCCGAAAGATATATCCGAAGTAATTGGCTTTACTTTTAAAAAACGAAAGATCAAATTTAAGCTCAAAATCCCCATCAAAACAAAGCGGCTCGTTCGCACTTAAATCAAGCCCGGTACGCTTGTCTTGTACCACCTCGTTACCGCCAAACACCAATCCATAAGATTGTGCCTTAACAGATACAAGGAATAACGTAAACAATAAAAACAAAAAACAATGCTGAAAAAACTTTCTTTTCATTGGTTTAATAAAACATGTTAGGATATCAATTGGCACCAATTCCTGTGACTTTCAGAAATCAGTTTCCTAAGTTAAAGTAAATTATGCTATATCGAAGGTCTATTTTGTTTTTTTCCTTAGAAATCCTTCGTAGAATTTATTCAATTTATCATCAACTCTACTCCAAAAAAACGAACAAAAAAGGGATCTATGATCCCTTTAATTTTTAAATGAGTAATACCTACCATCGGTAATCATAAACAAACTTAGCTAGCAAGTTCTGTGATTTTCTCGTTCAAACTTTCTATCTGTTTTTTAAAAATACGTCGATTCATCATATTTCCTAAAACAATTACCAAGACACCTAACGGAATCAAAATCATCAAATGTAAATAGATATTAGGGAGTGCGAACACTGCTTCAAAACTTTTATGTATATATAGTTTATAACACAGAAAACCAATGGGAGCTGCTAAAGGGGCTATTAAATAGCTCCAAACATTCTCCAAGTAAAGTATTTTAGAAATTGCTTGCAGGTTATTATCCAAAACATCTTTTGTATTCGAAGCATAATCAACGCTAGTACTTAGTTTATTAAATTCCTTTTTGCCAATCCAATAAAACAACTCGTAGAGGGCAAAAACAGTGACGAGTAGTATCTTCAAATCTGTTTCAGAAAACAAGGCTATAGCCAAGATAGAAAGGTCGATAATCCTTATCCATCTAAATTTCCATTTCAATTTATAAATCAGATTTTGCAAAATGTCTTTCGATTGGGCATCAAACGTAAACATGGAAATTTCTTCACTTTGCTTTGCGCTCAGCATCTCTACTGACATATTTTGCCATTCCTTTTGTAAGTCCATTTTATTTTCGATTTAGAATAGTTGTTAATTGTTGTCTAATGCGATGCAGTTTTACATTCGCATTTCCTTTAGAAATACCAATTATCTCACTGATTTCCGTATTGCTGAAACCATCAAGGTGTAACATGATTATACTTCGATCTGTTGCTGCTAGTTGTTTAATAGCCTGATAAAGGAAATCTGCTCTCTCGGATAGTTCCTGAGGTTCAAATACAATATCCGTATGAGGACCTTCCTTTATTTTATCAACCTTCTTTCGTTTGTTCAAGAAAGTAAGAGCGACGTTTAAACTTATCTTGTATAGCCAGGTGGAAAACTTGGAGTTTCCTTCAAATCGAGGGTAAGCGCTCCAACTCTGCAGTATAATTTCTTGATATAAATCTTTTCTGTCTTCCAAATCATCAGCATAAAGGTTTACCACTTTTAGGATAATACCTTTATGCTCTTCAATTTTTCTGAGATAGGATTTTTCTGTCATTCGTTAATTGATGTTTTCCCCTTAGATGCAATAATCTGATTTTTTGCACTTTTAACAAAACAAAAAATCAAGAAAAGAAATGATGCAAGCGATAAAAGTAATGCCGAGTTTTTAATAAAATATGGAACCTTACTCTGGCCAATTATTAAACAGAGCATCCCTAGGATCATTAAGATACTGGTTTTGATTTGTTTTTTTTGTGTCTTACTCATGTTGAATATGTTAATTTATACAGTTAGTAAAGAAAGGCAGCGAAAAATTACAGCAATGGAAAATTTTGTTTTTTTGGATACTCATTTCAGAGATTTGGATACTTTCACCTATGCTTTTTTGGTCAATTTTGCACTATACAAAAAAATATGACAGCAACGAAAGGATATGCGGCACTAAATACCAACGAAAAATTAGCACCGTGGAATTTTGAAAGAAGAGAAGTAGGTAATCACGATGTGCAAATTGAAATTTTATATTGTGGTGTTTGCCACACAGACATCCACAATATAAAAAACGAATGGTTTCCAGGGATTTTCCCAATGATTCCGGGACATGAAATTGTAGGACGAGTAGTAAAAGTAGGTGACAATGCCAAGAAGTTTAAAATTGGTGATATTGTTGGTGTTGGAACTTATGTAGACTCTTGCAGAGAGTGTGAAGATTGCAAAAACGGACATGAAGTATTTTGTCTACAAAATGTACAGACCTATAACAGTAGAGACAAAAATGGACTTCCCACTTATGGAGGTTATTCCAATTACATTGTAGTAGATGAAGATTATACACTTCGTATTTCTGAAAAACTAAACCTTGCTGCAACGGCACCGTTACTTTGTGCAGGAGTTACAACTTATTCGCCCTTGCGCAAATGGAAAGTTGGAAAAGGACATAAACTAGGCGTGATTGGTTTAGGTGGCTTAGGACATATTGCAGTTAAATTCGGAGTTGCATTGGGTGCAGAAGTAACTGTTTTTAGTACTTCTCCAGAGAAAGAAGCTGATGCAAAAAAAATTGGGGCACATCATTTTATAGCCTCCAAGGATCAAGAGCAAATGAAATCCGTTTTCCATTCTTTTGACTTTATAATAGACACCGTTTCAGCTAACCACAATATCAATCCTTACATCGAAATATTACGAACTAACGGAGTTTATATCAATGTAGGATTGCCTTCAAAACCTTGGGAAATTTCATCCTTTTCAGTAGTTGTAGGCAACAAAGTGATTACAGGTTCGGGACACGGTGGCCTGGATGAGGCACAAGAAATGCTTGATTTTTGTGCAGAAAACAATATTGTTTCTGATATTGAAATAATTGACATTAAAAATATCAACGAAGCATTGGAAAGATTAGAAAGAGGCGATGTCCGTTATCGCTTTGTGATTGATATGGCCACATTATAGTTAAAAACAAAAGGAAGAAGCTAATAACTTCTTCTTTTTTATTAATTTGTATTAATGAAAAAAGAAAATACCCCCATAACCGTAAAATCTGTTTCCCATTTGAACCAAATCTTAGGCTTACCAAAACCTAAGCATCCTTTGGTTACCGTTTTCCAATTCACAAAAGCACCAAAATATGTAGGCAGTATGGTTATAAATTTATATTGTATCGCCATAAAAAGGGGTGTTGGAAAATTCAAATACGGACAAAGATATTACGACTATGATTCTGGCTCTATGTTTTTCTTCTCACCAAATCAAGTATTAACACACGAAGAGGGCGAACCTGAAACTATAGGTGGTGGTATTGCTCTAAATTTTCATCCGGACTTTCTGTCGGGCTATCCATTAGCAAAAAGCATAAAAAAATTCGGCTTTTTTTCTTACGAATTAAATGAAGCATTACACCTTTCGGAACAAGAAGAAACCATTATAGAAAACATCCTACTGAACATCGAGCAGGAGTATAAATTCAATACCGACCACTTCAGTCAAGATGTCATTATTGCGCAAATCGAATTGCTTTTACAGTACTGCAACCGCTTTTATAATCGCCAATTCATTACACGGAAAGCCGACAACGATGAAATTTTAATTCGGTTGGAAAATCTTTTAACGAATTATTTTATGAATGAAAAATCATTGGGTTTAGGATTCCCTACGGTGCAGTTTGTCTCAGAACAACTAAATGTTTCTCCTAATTATTTAAGCGATATGCTGCGAAGCATTACGGGCCAAACTACACAACAACACATACACAACAAACTTATTGACAAAGCCAAAGAATTATTAACTACAACCAAGTTATCTGTAAGTGAAATTGCTTATCAGTTGGGTTTCCAATATCCGCAATCATTTAACAAGCTTTTCAAAAAGAAAACCGATATTTCGCCTTTGGAGTTTAGGCAATCATTTAATTGAAAATAAAATTGTTTCCAATCTCTTTTACGTATCTCCTGGTAATCCTTTCCCTGTTATTAGGGAAGAATGCCGACCAACGCTTCAATCAGACTATCCCCATGTCTCTCATAAACAGACGCAGCAGTCAAAAAATCAAATAGCTGATTCCGTCTTTTATGCAAGAAAATTATCTGTTTGACTTGAATGTTTATGCCTTGATTGAGCTTAGTAAAGGTCTCAAAAAAAACTATGTATAATAGCGTACAATTACAGCTAAAACATACATCATACCAGTGCGTTATTCGATGAGTTCGAAAAACAAACACTTGTAAACAACTGATAAAGAAACTAAACCCCAATAGGATATATTCCCCTACGGAGTATTAAAAAAAGCGACTTCAAAAGAGTCGCTTTTTTTAGTGTTTATTGGCTTCACTTTGGAGATGCTACATTTGAACAGAAAATAAGTTAAGTGAATTTAATAACCTAAAAGCCTTATCTCAATAGAAAAAACGTCCCCCAAAGAATTCAAGCTGATGAGCGTTGAACTAAGTAATACCAGAAATGATTTGTGATCGCTGGCCAAAGAATTAGATATCAAGCCTTCTTGACTTTATCGATGGATTGTCCATGCCCCATTTTCATTATACCAAAATACAGCAAAAAATAATTTCAGATTATAAATGAATTAGAGCTTATAGAAGATAAAGATTTCTCAATTAGGCATCACCATATATTTTTCTTATTTGAGCAATAATATTTTGTTTAAAGTCCTTGCTCGTGATATATGTCTGTTTAAATCTTTGATAATCTATTGCTTTTATTCCACTTGCAATAACTGCCTTGTCAAAATGCTCAAGGGTTAATGTCCCCTTTTTAGCATATTCTAGTAATGATTGAAGGACCAGATTTGTTTTTTCTCTTCCGAAGGTATCCTCAAAACACTTCAACATGAGGGGGGCCAGTATATAGCGGTAAGATTCATTAATTTGGGCCATTTCTGTAATTTCAGACAGCGGTATAAAACTCTGACTTTCCACATTTTTTGCACCAGAGAGCAATGACTCTTTTAAAAATGCATTAAAACCAAAATCTTCTGTCACATTGAAGGATAGATATTCGGCAAAAGATTCAAGCCAGAACCAGGAAAGCTTGCCGGAGAGCATATGTGTTCCAAAATAATTATGGGCAAGTTCATGTCCCAGGAATTTAGTGTACCATGGTTCAAACTGACCTTTGCCGTTTAGCATTTTGGCGGGATCTAAATCAGTAAACGCAATTGACGGGTAGTCATTAAAAGCCCAACTGCTTCCTGGCTTTCTCCTATTTACAGCTTTGTGGTTGATGATATAAATTTTATCTGTGAATTTTGAACTCAGATTATTCGCAAGTTTTTCTTTTACTGCCTCAATGTTCTTAAAAATATCTGCAACACTTTTATTATCAGCATCTAAATTGAGGATATATCCAGCAGGCTGTGAAATAAAATCGTAATTCCCTATAAAAAGAAATAAGGAAGACGGTTTGGTAGATATAAAATTATCTGTCAATGTCTTTTGAGGAACATTGCCATTGATAAATATGCTATTATTCTCCGAATTTGTAACCTTAATTGTCAGATCATAGGGATATTGATCGATCAATTTGTCATTGTCCACATCAAAAAGAACAGGGTACCATTTTGACTGGTCTGAAGCACGAAGTGTTTTACCGTTGAAAGCAATAATTCCCTTGTAATCGAAAGGTCCATAGTCCTCGTTATTCTCGAAATATATTGGGAATGCTCCTTTATAGTTTACTTGAAAAGAGGTTGGTATTGGAAGCGTTTTACCTTCTTCATCCAGTAAAGCATATTCGATTGCTTCTCCTTTTGTTTGACCATCATAGTGCCCATCATATTTCACTAAAATTCCATTCGAATCTTTAAAATACTTAATATTCATCCCTTTGTTCAGGAGAATTTTATAGTTTTTATTTTGTGGAATGTTATAAAGGTTAAAATTGCAGTTAAACAATCCCTCTTTCATATTGATTTCAATTGTTCCTTTGATAGATTGGGCGAATAAAACAGTAAAAGATAAAATGAATACACTGGAAAAAATGATTTTCTTCATAAAAGAGATAATTTTAGTAATTCAGCAAAAAATGCTTGTCCTTCAATGGTTATTAATCAGACTCAGACGCGTCCTAAACCTTAGAAAAAATGGCGTTGTTTTGATATAGCAAAGTTACAATATTTGAATAGCAAAATTTCAGACACCACTATGATAAAAGTAAACAATTTTAGCCAGGTTTTAGCGCTTATAGACAGAGAATTATTCAAGGGATTGTCCTCGCTAAGCATAGCAGCGATGGTAGACTTACCTGTTTTTCAGACAAATTAAAAATGTTAAATTAGTTTGTTATATATTATGAAAAAGAGCAAGTTTTCCGAATATCAGATTGTCAATATTCTCAAGGAATATGAGTCAGGAAAGGCCACAAAGGATATCTGCAGAGAGCACGGGATCTCAGCAGCTACCTTCTATCAATGGAAGCAAAAGTACGGAGGTATGGATGCTCAGCACCTTAAAGAGCTGAAGGCTCTTCAAGAAGAGAACGCCCGTCTAAAGCGGATGTTTGCAGATTTAAGTCTTGATCACCGTATCTTAAAAGATATAATTGAAAAAAAGCTCTAAAGCTTTGTGAACGTAAAGAGCTGGTGAACGGTGCTATAGATGAGCAAGGAATCAGTATTCATAGAGCATGCAAGATTGTCTGTATGAGTCGGAGTATGTACTACTATGACCACAGAAAGGACGATCAAATAGTTATTTCAAAATTAATGGATCTGGCCTCCAGATATCCCACAAGAGGATTTGAAACCTATTTTGGTAAGATACGGC
>NZ_JBBGZT010000010.1:0-189272 GCF_037572665.1 Sphingobacterium sp. MYb382 | reverse complement strand
ACATTCAGCTACTTACACGTAAGTAGGTTTATTCCTCGACAAAAGCAGTTTACAACCCATAGGGCAGTCATCCTGCACGCGGCATGGCTGGTTCAGACTTCCGTCCATTGACCAATATTCCTTACTGCTGCCTCCCGTAGGAGTCTGGTCCGTGTCTCAGTACCAGTGTGGGGGATTCTCCTCTCAGAGCCCCTAGACATCGTAGCCTTGGTAAGCCGTTACCTTACCAACTAGCTAATGTCACGCGAGCCCATCCATATCCTATAAATATTTAAATACAAAACCATGCGATTCCGTATTGTTATGCGGTGTTAATCCGACTTTCGCCGGGCTATACCCCTGATATGGGTAGGTTGCTCACGCGTTACGCACCCGTGCGCCACTCTCACCAAAATAAAGCAAGCTTTATCTTGGATCCCGTTCGACTTGCATGTATTAGGCCTGCCGCTAGCGTTCATCCTGAGCCAGGATCAAACTCTCCATTGTAAAAATGAATTGTTAGAAACCTAACTATTTATAAAATAATTAGAATTGTCTTTTTTTTAATATCTAATTTGAACTGACTAGGTTGATTGTTATTTGTTAACTTTCGTTAGTATAACCAACTACTCGTTACGTTTTCATGATCATTTTCTTAAAGAACTTCTCTCGCCGCCGCGTCGCGCTTTGGCTATATATTTTTCCTATTGCTAGGTTAAACTTAATCTTGTTTGTTTCATACATCCTTGCGATGTGCGCCCTTCCTCTCGGTTGGAACTGCAAAGGTAGAAAAGCTTTTTGATTTTCCAAAATAAATTTTACTTTATTTTCTCTAGCTCCTCTTTCGTTAAATCTAGAAAAACCGCATTTATAATGCCGCTATCCTTGTTTTTAACCCTTTATTTCAATCGTCCCTCCCTTGCGGAGTGGTGCAAAGATAGAAGTTTTATACCCCTACTTCCAAATGTTTTTAGCTTATTTATTAGGAGTTTTTCTTAAGTGCTTGATAACGATACTAGATAATTTTTCCTTGGGTTGGGTTTTGGGGGGTAAATAGGTGGTTTGGATAGGGAATTAGGGCTGTTATTGGATATGCCCCCCCGAGGGGGTTGTTTCTTAGATGCCTAGGCCTTTTTTCCAGCAACTGCAAATTAGTTATGTTTTGCCCCCCATATCCAACTTGTCATGCTGAGTTTGTCGAAGCATCGTGTTAGAATAGCTTACTCCTATATATAAGCAATACCAACCTTGCTTCTGTTCGCTAGTTCTCACCGTTTACCTGCACTGCCTATCGTCCTCGTTTGAAACGAGGATGCGGGAGGATAGCGTTTGCAACGCTGAGTAAGGTCTTTTGCTTAATTATAGTGGGTGTCCTTAGCCAGGACAGGGCTTCACTCTTTTCCTTGATGAAAAGGGTGGCAAAAATCAAGGCTGGCATACGCTGCTATCTCCATTTGTAAATTCCGGAACAAAACTAACTCGCTCCGCTCAGACAGAGTTTTCTTCTTGCGGAATTTACGGCACTACGATTTTACGCAGCAGATGCCTAGGCCTTCTTCTTAGCAACTGCAAATTAATTCTATCGTCCTCGTTTGAAACGAGGATGCCAGAGGATAGCGTTTGCAACGCTGATTGGAGTCTTTTGCTCAATTATAGAACGTGTCCTTAGCCAGGACGGGGCTTCACTCTTTTCCTTGATGAAAAGTGTGGCAAAAATCAAGGCTGGCATACGCTGCTATCTCCACTTGTAAATTCCGGAACAAAACGAACTCGCTACGCTCAGACAGCGTTTTCTTCTTGCGGAATTTACGGCA
The DNA here is from genome assembly GCF_037572665.1 of Sphingobacterium sp. MYb382. Taxonomy (NCBI): domain Bacteria; kingdom Pseudomonadati; phylum Bacteroidota; class Sphingobacteriia; order Sphingobacteriales; family Sphingobacteriaceae; genus Sphingobacterium; species Sphingobacterium sp. MYb382. Next base: position 187,479 of record NZ_JBBGZT010000010.1, on the reverse strand, counting down.
CTACGATTTTACGCAGCAGATGCCTAGGCCTTCTTCTTAGCAACTGCAAATTAGTTATGTTTTGCACTTTCCTTTCCAGGTTGTCATTTTGAGCTTGTCGAAGCATCGTCTTAGAAAGGTTTGTTTGTACAGTCGTCTATCGTCCTCGTTTGAAACGAGGATGCTGGAGGATAGCGTTTGCAACGCTTATTGAAGGCTTTTGCTTAATTATAGTGGGTGTCCTTAGCCAGGACATGGCTTCACCCTTTTCCTTGATGAAAAGGGTGGCAAAAATCAAGGCTGGCATACGCTGCTATCTCCACTTGTAAATTCCGGAACAAAACGAACTCGCTACGCTCAAACAGCGTTTTCTTCTTGCGGAATTTACTACGCTACGATTTTACGCAGCAGATGCCTAGGCCTTCTTCTTAGCAAAGCAAATCAGTTTTGTTTTGAACACATCTTTCTTTTGTACCAACCCATCCAAGTTGTCATGCTGAGCTTGTCGAAGCATCGTTTAGACATATTTCTTGAAATCTCTGTTTATATGCGACCCCGGTGGGGTCGGTTTTTACTAATCATCTATTTTCTATAAAGATGTTACCCCTCCGGGGTGATTATTAGCATATTTTTATTCTTGTTTGGGTAACTGTTACCCTTTGCATCTAAAGAGTAATGATATTAGCCTCTTTTTATTGTTTGTAAGGCTTTTTAAAGGGATTCAATCCGGAGGATTGACATGTTTATAGCCTAGTTTAAATGAAGGTACGACCCCAGCGGGGTCGAATATTATTATCGTCCTCGTTTGAAACGAGGATGCTGGAGGATAGCGTTTGCAACGCTTATTGGAGTCTTTGCTTAATTATAGTGCGTGTCCTTAGCCAGGACGAGGCTTCACCCTTTTCCTTGATAAAAAGTGTGGCAAAAATCAAGGCTGGCATACGCTGCTATCTACGCTTGTAAATTCCGAAACAAAACTAACTCGCTTCGCTCAAACAGAGTTTTCTTCTTGCGGAATTTCCTGCGCTTCGATTTTACGTAGCAGATGCCTAGGCCTTTTCCTTAGCAACTGCAAGATTCAGATTTTCGCACCACATTTTTTCTTTGCACTTTCCTTTCCAAGTTGTCATGCTGAGCTTGTCGAAGCATCACTTAGAACGATGTGAAACCTTGAGAGGAATATAGGAACTTATAGTCGTTAATTGAAAGTATGAATGAATTACTCCTATTATATATGGAAGGTTTATTTGCACTGTCTATCGTCCTCGTTTGCAACGAGGATGCGGGAGGATAGCGTTTGCAACGCTGAGTAAGGTCTTTTGCTTAATTATAGTACGTGTCCTTCGCCAGGACGGGGCTTCACCCTTTTCCTTGATGAAAAGGGTGGCAAAAATCAAGGCTGGCATACGCTGCTATCTCCCCTTGTAAATTCCGGAACAAAACTAACTCGCTGCGCTCAAACAGAGTTTTGCTCTTGCGGAATTTCCTACGCTACGATTTTACGCAGCAGATGCCTAGGCCTTCTTCTTAGCAAAGCAAGTCATTGCTGTTTTGCAGCTCATTTTTTCTTTTGCACTATTATCTCCTAGTTGTCCTGCTGTCATTCGACAAGTTCAGGGGGATACAGCGGCTATCAGCGCACATAGTATATGTATGTGTTCCTTACATATACATGCTTTATATATATTCCTTTTGTTGTATAGCGATGAAGGGTTATTGAATACTAATCGCGCTAGGGATTGGAGCGATTGTTTGAGCTCTTTTGTTTTGGGGTTCGAGCGGTACGCGAGGGGAGCCACAAAACAAAAAGCGAGTGCGGAAAGCCCGACGTAGGGGCGTAATTTAAAAACGCCCCTAACGGAGCGCCCTTATAATATTTTTAAAACCAATTGTTGTTTTTATACCACAATAGGGTGTCGGTCAATCCGCGTTGCAGATTATACTGTGGTGTATATGCTAGTTTGTCTTTTGCTCGTTGGATGTTACAGCTCCAATTCTCGGCTGTTAGTTCGTTGAGACGCTCGGGATAGAGCACGGGTGTTTTATCTGAATTTTTGTAAAACCAGGCGGACAGCTGTGCTATTTTTTCAACAACGGCATAGGGCAAATGCAAACGCATTGGCTTTTTATGTAGTGTTTGTTTAAATATTTCGGCCATCGCATAGCGGTCATATGTATTGCCATCGGTGATATTGAAGATGGTCAATGCTTCCTGGGGCGCTACGCATGCTTTGAGCAGTACATCGACGAGGTCGAGGACATAGACGAAGGATAGCTTTTGTGGTTTGCGACCGATATAGGCGTCTACTCCTTTATGGAGTGTATCAAAAAGAATGAATAGATCTTTTTCGCGGGGTCCATACACTGCTGTTGGGCGAATGATGGTTATCGGCAGCTGTGCAAATTGCTTTTCCAGAAGCTCTTCTGCGGCTTGCTTGCTTCGTCCGTATACGGTTACTGGCTTATTTTCGGCATCATCTTGAATATCGGCATCGCTATATGGACGGGGTCCTATTGCGGCTAGGCTGCTCACGAATACGAAACGCTTTGGCGGTGTTGCTGTAGCGAAGGCTGCTTGGATAAGTCGCTCGGTATAGCCTACATTCACGTGAAACATCTGTGTTTCAGACTTTGCCTTTGTCATTGCAGCTGCATGAATGACGTAATCGTATTGTTCTTCTTGGAATAATGCCAGTAGGGATTCGTTGCTATCGAAATCGGGATATACGAATTTGCTAACATAGGGTTTTATGTCGTCTACTTTGCTAGACTTGCGCACTGCTGCATGCACAACGAAGCCAGCCGCCGTTGCCTGCTCTACGAGGTGAAAGCCGACAAAGCCACTGGCTCCTGTAATTAATATTTTTCCACTCATAGCCCTTTTTGGTACAGGCGATAGCGTTTGTAGAACTCTCCGTTAATTTGCTCGATGGCGTGATTCATCATGTAGTTGTGTTCAAGCATCCATGAGCACTCTGCTCCTATGATGCCTTCTGTTCCTGCATTTTTGATGATTCGACCATAGAGACAGGCTTCGATTCCTTGTTTTCTATAATCATCGAGTACGCCGAGCATCAAGACTCTTAATGTTTTCACTTTTTTCAAACCGAAAAGCAGTTTAAAAATCCCGAAAGGCAACAAACGTCCGCGTTTGATTTTTATTAAAATCTCGTTAATATTAGGTACGCCTAGGGCGAAGCCTATGATTTCATTATCTTTTTCTGCGAGGATACAGAACTTGGGATTGACAATTGTTTTCAGATCTTTTGCTGTATGTGCAAATTCATCGTCTGTCATTGGCACGAAACCTAAGTTTTTATCCCACGCTTTATTGTATACTTGTTGAATTTTCTTCGCTTCGTTTTTGAAATCTTTAAGGTTGATTTCACGTAGCGTGATACCAGAGCGCTGTAGACGTGTTTCTAATTTATCGAGTAATAAAACGGAGCGTTGGCTCGCATTTTTAGTATAAATCCAGTAAGCACGTAAATCTACTTGTTGATTGAACTGCGCATTGGTTAACAAATCGATATAGTACGGCGGATTGTATGGCATCATGGCCATCGGCGGTTTATCAAAACCTTCGATTAACAAACCACAGGTATCGTTTGTTGTTAGATTGATTGGTCCAACTAGTGTTTCAGCACCTTTTGTTGTCACCCATTCTCCTGCCTTTTTCAGTAGGGCATCAGCCACTTCTTGGTCGTTGATAGTTTCAAAGAAACCAAAATGACCTTCCTTCAGATTGTTCTGCTGGTTGTGGTTGGTGTTCCAAATGGCTGCAATACGTCCTACAAGCTTTCCTCCTTTGTAGGCTAAAAAAGCCTGTGAAGTGGAATGCTTATAGAATGGATGCTTTGGAGAAAATAAATCCTGCTGAGCTAAAAAAAGCTCTGGCACATAGTTTGAATCCCCCTTGTACAAATCGTGTGGGAAATCTATAAAAGTAGACAATTGCTTTTTTGTCAGAACAGGAAGTATCTCAATCATGTATTAACTCATAAAAGATTCGACCTCTACTGTCTTGAACACCTTAGCCATTTTCTCTACCGCCTCATCGATTTGGTCGAAAGTATGCGTTGCCATTAGAGAGAAACGAATTCACGACTCTTCTGCTGGTACTGCTGGCGCTACTACAGGGTTTACAAAAACGCCATCATCTTGAAGCATTTTCGTTACGTAGTATGTTTTATCGTTATTGCGGACGAAAATCGGTAGAATAGGGCTTTCTGTAGCGCCTAAATCGAATCCATTTTCTAACAATAGTTTTTTAGCGTAGTGAGTATTTGCCCATAGCTTTTCGATATGCTCTGGTTCTGTTTGCATAATTTCTAACGCTTTTAACGTAGAAGCTACAGATGCTGGAGTCATACTTGCACTGAACATTAACGAGCGTGCTCTATGTTTTAAAAACTCGATGGTATCTGCATCAGCAGCCACGAAACCACCTAGAGAGGCGAATGACTTACTGAATGTACCCATGATTAGGTCTACTTGATCAGTCAACCCGAAGTGGCTTGCTGTTCCGGCACCTTTATCACCGATAACACCTAAGCTGTGTGCATCATCACAAAGGATAGCAGCATCAAACTCATCAGCGATTTTAACCATCTCTGGTAGATTTACGATATCACCTTCCATACTGAAGATACCATCGGTAGCGATTAATTTAAAGCTTTCCTCAGGTAGACGTGCGATTTTAGCACGTAAATCTTCCATATTGTTGTGTGCATACTTAATTACTTTCGAGAATGACAATCTACTACCATCGATGATGGAAGCGTGATTACGATCATCTAGTAAGATATAATCATTACGGCCTGTCAAACATGACAATGGTCCTAGGTTGGACTGAAAACCTGTACTAAATAGCACAGAAGCTTCCTTTCCTACATAAGCGGCCAATTTTTCCTCTAGCTCCACATGAATATCTAGGGTTCCGTTCAAGAAACGAGAACCAGCACAACCTGTTCCATATTTAGCTAAAGCATCTTGAGAAGCTTCAATGATCCGCGGATCTGTTGTCAGTCCCAAATAAGAATTTGACCCGAACATCAAAACACGCTTACCGTCGATAATTACTTCTGTATCTTGTTTAGATTGAATAGGTCTAAAAAACGCATATAGATTATTAGCCTTAATCGGATCAAGTTCACTCTTCAGGAACTTAGACGTTCTTTCACTTAACTTTCCCTTACTCATGCTGTAGGTATTACTATTCTATTGTGATAAAATTACTGTATTATATTGGGTCTATTTACTTTTTGACCCGATAGTAATAATCGTCAAAAGTAAAATAAAAAAACAAAAAACACAATTTAGCTTCTCAAAAGTCGTTTATAGAGTGAAACCGTGGTTAAACTATCAATAACCTACTAAGAGTCAGTAATCAGATTGTATTTTGCCCAAAAAACCGGTGCAAACATACGAAACTTCCGTCGATTTAACATCATAATCAATACATATAAGTATCATAAAATTAAATTATTGTTAAGATATTAGCAATAGTTTAGGATTAAAAGTTATATAAAAGTATAAAATCGCTATTTTTGTGTTTTAACAATTGAAAATGGGAATAGCAGCTAACGTCAATATCAAAAACAAAAGAGCCTCTTTCGAGTATCATTTATTGGACCGTTATGTAGCAGGTATTGGCCTGCTAGGTACGGAGATTAAATCTATTCGTGAAGGTAAGGCCAACATTAACGACAGCTTCTGTTCTTTTCTTGATGACGGACTGTATATCAGAAACATGCACATCGCAGAATACTCTTTCGGCTCGTTTTATAACCACGAAGCTAAGCGTGATCGCAAGCTTTTATTGACGAAGAAAGAGCTGAAAAAACTACGTGAAAAAGGCGAAGAAAAAGGCTTCACTATTGTTCCGTTACGCATCTTTATCAACGAACGTGGTTTTGCTAAAATTGAAATTGCCTTGGCTCAAGGTAAGAAGGATTTTGATAAACGTGATACAATTAAAGAGCGCGAAAGCAAGCGTGAACTAGACCGTGTAATGAAGCGTTAATTTCTTCTATCCTGCCATGATGTATTGTCCTGGGGTTATTCCTTCGCGTTGTTTAAATAGGCGTACAAAATAGTTGATATCAGAGAATCCCGCTGAGAAACAGGCTGTTTTAACACTTTTAGACTGCGCGAGTATTTTTTTTGCATAGGCGATACGCTCTCGGATGACAAACTCCATAGGGCTTACTCCTAACTCCGTTCGAAAAGCTCTACACAAGGAGCTTTTACTCATTCCGGCTCGTTCACAAAGTTTGTCTACATTTATTTTCTCGGCTATATTTTCCTGTATATACCTTTTCAGGTATGCAAATTCGGAATTATTGGTATTAGCATTTTCATCGAGCACCAATAGTCCTTGTATTTGCATGATTCGTATTAGGAGCTCTTTCAGCACCAAATTGGCGAGTGCTTCTTTGTGTAAATTCCCACTTAAGCTTACTTCAAACAAACGGTTGGTCAGGGCTACGAGCTCTGCATTATTGCTGAAATGAAACTTATCAAGCTGAAAGGACCAGTTACTTTTTTCTTGCTGCTTGGGATAGAAGGCATTTAGCTGCTGCACGACATCTTGTATCATCTCTTCGGCTACTGTAATGGCTGTACACTGCGTTGGTGAGGCCAGTTGTGCTTCGGGAAAATCTATTTTCATGCGCGTATATTCGGGCAGAAGTAATGTTTCTCCAGGCTGATAATCGAAAGCAATTTTATCGGATAGATGCATTACTTTCTTTCCTTTTATCATATTGATGATTACCAAATCGGTGAACTGCAATGGCACCTGCCGTTCTATTTCATAGGTTTCAAATATATTTAGCTCAAAATGCTGAAGCGTAAAGGCACGTCGATTTTCGACCAATGTATTTAGCTCCTTCGTACTAGAAAAAGGTAATACCTTTAATAACTGATTGTGCTGCATAAATCGTCTCCTTACTTTTAACGCTACTCTCAAATATAAGAAAAACAAGCGATTAAGCCAAGTGCTCCTTGGGTCTATTATGCTATGGTTTGGCACAAAAATGCTAAAGAGGGTGATGCTCTTCGTTTATATTTGTTATCTATAAACCTCGATAAAAATTAAGTAAACATGAGCACCATTCAAAAACCAACGTTCAAAGAACGTTATGATAATTACATTGGGGGTAAGTTTACCGCTCCCCTTTTAGGCAAATATTTTGATAACATATCGCCTATCGATGGCAAAGTATTTACGCAAGCCGCGCACTCTTCAAAAGAAGATATCGACTTGGCTGTGGAAGCTGCGAGCAAAGCTTTTGCGGTATTCAGCAAAACCTCTCCTACCGAACGTAGCATCCTTTTAAACCGTATTGCGGACCGACTGGAGGAAAACTTAGCTTATATCGCCGCTGTAGAAACTATCGACAATGGTAAAGCTGTACGCGAGACGCTTAACGCTGACATTCCTCTAGCTATTGATCACTTCCGTTATTTTGCTAGCGTTATTCGCGCTGAAGAGGGATCCATCAATGAACTAGACCAAGATACGGTTTCGATTATTCTGCATGAGCCTATTGGTGTTGTTGCACAGATTATACCTTGGAACTTCCCAATTTTAATGGCTGTATGGAAATTGGCACCAGCGTTGGCCGCCGGAAACTGTGTTGTTTTAAAGCCTGCTGAGAGCACGCCTATTTCTATTTTAGTATTGATAGAGCTTATTGCTGATCTACTTCCTCCTGGCGTGATCAATGTCGTTAATGGATTTGGAGGGGAGCTTGGCCGTGCCTTGGTTACCCACCCTAAAGTTTCTAAAGCGGCATTCACTGGATCTACGGCTACAGGGCGTTTGGTTATGCAGTATGCTACAGAAAATATTATTCCCGTTACATTGGAATTGGGGGGTAAATCGCCTAATATTTTCTTCAACTCGGTAATGGATCATGATGACGACTTCTTGGATAAAGCTATCGAAGGGGCTGTCTTATTTGCTCTTAACCAAGGAGAAATTTGCACCTGCCCTTCTCGTTTATTAATCCAGGAGGATATTTACGAGGCTTTTATTACGAAAGTTATTGAGCGTGTTAAGAAGATTAAGATGGGTGACCCGTTAGATCCAAATACGATGATGGGTGCACAGGCGTCTAAAATACAAAAGGACAAGATTCTTTCATACATTAAATTGGGTAAGGAAGAAGGTGCTGAGGTTTTGATTGGTGGTGATGAGAACTTCCATGAGGATGGTTCTTTAAAAGATGGCTACTATATTCAGCCTACACTTTTCAAAGGGCACAATAAGATGCGTATCTTCCAAGAGGAGATTTTCGGGCCAGTATTGGCGGTGACGACTTTTAAAGATGAGGCTGAGGCACTAGCTATTGCCAACGACACGATTTATGGTCTTGGTGCTGGCGTATGGACACGCGATGCGCACCAACTTTACCAAATACCACGCGCTATACAAGCAGGTCGTGTTTGGGTTAATCAATACCACTCCTACCCTGCTGGTGCTCCTTTTGGGGGGTACAAGCAATCGGGAATTGGTCGTGAAAATCATAAATTAATGCTGGACTACTATCGTCAGACTAAAAACATGCTGATTTCTTATAGCAAACAGAAGTTAGGATTTTTTTAGTTCCCTAATACGCTACAGGTGTTCTAGCTTTGGCTGGGGCACCTTTTTTATTTATTAAAACGTTTACCGATGAAAGAACGATTAATTATCACCGCAGCGGCGCGCGATTTGATTCATGAGCTTGCTGAAAAACATGGAGACTTGATGTTCTACCAGGCTGGCGGATGTTGTGAGGGCACACAGCCGCAATGTTTTGAAAAGGGAGGTTTCTTCCCTCGGATGAATGACGCCATGATTGGGTTGGCCGAGGGTTATGAATTTTGGGTTGACCGCGACCTTTTCGAATATTGGCAATTTTCGGAGTTTACGCTTGATGTGTTGGATGGCTTTGGCCCGGGAGGTTTTTCTTTGGAATCATCTTTAGGCAAGACTTTCAAGATTCACTACCGCTTGTTCAGTGAGGCGGAGCTTAAGGACTTGACACCCGTGCTTCGTAATGCATAAAGGCGGTGTTTTCATTAAACAACCGCCTTTATACTATTAATCTACATCTAGTCCTTCTAATACTGGAATAGGTTTTTTCTCGTCGTTCAACGCGACGAAGGTAAATGACCCTTGTATAGCGAGGTCACGTCCATCTTCATACATCTTTTCGACGAAGACTTGCACTTTAACCTGAAGGCTGGTACGTCCTATGCTTTCAACGCGCGCTATTGTTTCTATTATGCTTCCTGAAGGGATTGCTTTTTGAAAATCAATCTTATCCGACGACACGGTTACCATCCGTTTACGACAAAAGCGTGTAGCTGCCATAAAAGACACTTCATCCATAATAGCCATGGCCTTACCGCCAAACAGGGTATCATGATGATTTGTTAAAAAAGGGAACACCGTTGTACACACACGGGTTTCTGAAATTTCAAAACGTTCTTCTAATGTCATATCTCTTTCTCTTTAAATCTTTATTCACTATCGGATTTCTCTACCTCTACGCCAATTCCTTTCAGCAGCATGGAGGCATTGAAAATGGTACATTTACCGTTTTTAAGCTTATAATCAAATAACATTTCTCCTTCTATCACTTGAATATCAAAGTGAAAGTTCCTTACTACCGTTGGATATTCTTCAGCAAGGGAGGAAAGCTGTAAGTCGTGGGTAGCAACCATGCCCTTTCCTTCTTCAGCGATTAATTTTTTAATAATTGCTTTTGACCCTAGATATTTATCTACGGAATTTGTTCCACGCAACATTTCATCGATTAGGAAGAAGCTATTTTTCACCGTTGCCACTGTTGTCAAGATAAATTTCATACGGTCGAGCTCTGCCTTGAAGGTGGATGTACTCTCGTTGAGTGAATCTTTGATACGCATATAGCTTATCAAGCTGTAGATTGGCAAGGCAAACGAACGTGCACAGGTAACGGCACCGGCATAAGCTAGTACAGCATTAATACCTACTGTTCTTAAGAAGGTACTTTTACCTGCCATGTTTGAACCTGTAATTAAGGCTATGCGGTGATCTTTACTCTCGTAGTCGTTTGCTACGGCATGTTTTATGGCTATCAGCGGATGGTTTAGGGCTACAGCATGAATAGCATCTTCCGTAGGGCTATCCAACAGTGTTGGCATACACCAATCGGGATTATTTCTTTTTAAAACAGCTAATGAATTCAGTGCTTCAAATTCGGCTATCACATCGAAGGCTACCAATACATTGTCGGCATACTGCGATTTCCATTTCACTATTTTCAACACATATTTGAAGTCCCATAGCATAAACATATTCAAGAGGCTTCCGACAAGCATATTGTTTCTAGCATCGAGATTGTTAATTAATCCAGACAAGCTACGAAAAGCAAAAGAGAGCTTTTTATCATCTTGAACAAGACTTTGCTGTAGTTCTTTATTTTTTTGTGCTTTAAACGTTTCTTCCTCTACTAAGGCTATTCCTTCAGCATAGGCTGCTAATAGCTGACCTACTTTATCTATGCGGCTTGAGAACAAGCTTACTTTCCCGGCCATGGCGAGCGTCCAAATCAAATGGATTACCGCCAAAACACCGATATAGTTCCAAATAGGTTGCACAAAGATGGATATACCTACCGCAGCAAGGAAGATAAATGGAACGAGGGTAACATATATTTGCAGGAGCTTATTACCAAAAGAAAGTGATGCATCTTGGAAATAGCGTGCTAAGAATGCTTTTACATCCGTTGCATTGGAAAGGTTGAATAGTAGCTTAGTTTGAAAATCTTGACTCCAATTTGTTTTGGTTTCCAGCTCTGCTGACGCCTCTTGTCGTGCTAACGCTTCATCTTTTGTTCCTGCTTTATCAAACCAACTGGCTAATATATTCACCCCTTGGGTAGTCGCACAACGGTTTACTAAGGTAAATAGGGAATATTTACCAAAAACATCAAGATCACCAGAATAAGGATGCTTGCCAGCTTCGAAACTTTCACCTTCATTATAGATTGTTTTGCGCTGCTCGTGCAGTGTTATTTCATTCTCGTTAACTCGCAAAAAGGCTAACTTATTGGCTCGTACTTTCTCTAGACGGCTTTGACGCTGAATTAAAAAGGCGAATAACAGAACAATAATTAAAGCGAGTATGCATACTAATACTATACTTTCTTGCTGAAAGCTGTAGAATAAACTGGCTCCACCGACGATGATTACAAACAAACGCGCTAGACTATTTACATTGATTGATTTATCTAAGTCTTGCAGCGTCGTTTTGGTTGCCTCTATATTTTTCTTATAATTTTCGTATACCATGGTCTAAAAATATAAAAAGCTTGGCAAACCAAGCTTTTAAATTCATAAATATTATCTTTTGCTTACCAAGCTTGGTCGCCCACCAAAGGCACAAAGCGGAAGGTATCTAATTCTATTCGTTCGAAGTCGTTCTCTCCTACGCGGAGGATAGTAACCATTTTTTGTGATTTTTCATCGCCAACAGGGATTACAAGCAATCCGCCTAGTGTCAATTGCTTTAACATCAACTCGGGTACAAAAGGAGCTCCTGCGGTTACAATAATTTTATCGTAGGGAGCATGTTCGGGTATTCCTTTAGAGCCATCACCTAAGAAAAAGTTTGGCTGATACCCCATATAGGGAAGTACTTGACAGGTTCTATTGTATAGATTTTCTTGACGCTCGATGGTAAACACTTGTGCTCCTAGCTCCAGCAGCACACAGGTTTGATAGCCCGACCCGGTACCGATTTCCAACACTTTATCTCCACTTTTAACGTGTAAAAGTTCTGATTGATAAGCGACTGTATACGGCTGCGAGATTGTTTGTCCATCCCCGATAGGGAAGGCTATATCACGATAAGCCTGATTCCAAAAGGTCTCATCGAAAAAAAAATGACGAGGCACTTTACCAATAGCTTGCAGTACACGCTTGTCTTCAATACCACGTTCTTCTAAAAGATTAACAAGTCGCTTGCGTGCACCTCTTTCTCGGTAATTATCTATAAATTTATATGCCATCGTTCCCCAAAAATACCATTGTTAAGGCACATTTCGCCTATCTAAATACAAATTATTTACACTCAAGCTTCTATAACTTCATTCCTTTATCTATCTTAGTCGCTCATCGATTTACTTATTAAACTATGAAAAAATTATTTAGTTGCTTATTGGCAATTTTTGCTTTTTCCCAAGTTCTTTTTGCGCAAGACAACAAAACTGCTTCTACCGAAGATGGTATTATCAAGGTACTCGCTATTGGCAATAGCTTTTCGGAAGACGGCATTGAAAACTACCTTTATGAACTGGCTGCTGCAACCGATAAAAAGATGATTATTGGCAACCTTTACATTCCTGGCGCTCCGTTAGAGCTTCATGTTAAAAATACAATTGCAGATAAAGCGGCCTACAACTACCGTAAGATAGATGTTACGGGTAAAAAGAACGTAACAAAAGATGTCAGCATTGCTCAAGCACTGGCGGAGGAACATTGGGATTATATAAGCTTCCAGCAAGCAAGCCCTACTTCTGGTCAATATGAAACGATTATAGCAAGCCTACCTGATTTAATGAAGTATGTGCGTGAGCGTGTTCCTGCGGACACCAAATTTGTATACCACCAAACATGGGCTTATCAGCAAGATTCTAAACATGCGGGCTTTGCGAACTACCAAAACAATCAATCTATCATGTATAACAGCATTGCTGCTGCTTCTAAGAAAGTATTTCAAGGCGGAGGTTTCACGTACCTTATCCCTGCTGGCACAGCCGTACAAAATGCCCGCACGAGTAGCTTGGGAGACCATTTAACACGTGATGGCTACCATTTGCAGTTGGACTACGGTCGTGTTACTGCAGCTTGCACTTGGTATGAGAAATTGTTTAAAGAGGATGTCCGTAAAAATACCTACAAGCCTGAGAAGGTTACGGATCAACAGGCAACTATTGCTAAACTTGCTGCACATTTGGCGTGTAAAAAACCGTATAAGGTTTCTAAAATAAAACTATAATTAACTTCGCTACGCGAATAAAAAAGCGCTACTGCAAATAGACAGTAGCGCTTTTTTATTTTCTTAAGTGTATTTCTTTACTCTTATAAAGAGTCGACTAACTCTTTATAAGCTTTTTAATTCTATCTTCAAAAAGAGCTAATGATTCCCTTTCTTTATTTATAAAATCATTGTCAGCTAAAGCGCCAATCACTTCTTCCATCTCTGCATAGGAATCATAAACCATCTGCTTAAATGGATTCTCATAATCTTTCTGCCTTGCCTTGACGATATGTGCATATATCCATTGTTTCGTCGTTTGTGCTTCTAGCAATAAGCTGCTCACAAAGCTTTCATCCCATTCTGCCAAAGGAATCCCTGTGATTTCCACTAAGGACGCTAAGCCATGCAAGGATTTATCCGCTAAATAATCTGTACTGCTTTGGTGATAATACTGGTGCACTTCTTCCCATTGATTTATGTTGCCTGTACGTATTTGGTCCAATAGAAAATCAAGCTTTTCTACGGGTAGCAGCTGTCCGCCGACATTGCTTACGTCAAATCGTGCTACAGAAAGGTCTCGAAATTCGGACAGAAGCGTTGCTATAGAAGTCGTTTCTAACCTACTAATTAACTGCATTATTCCATAGTAACGAATCATGCGTACATATAGCTGATAGGCTTCATACGGTTTTGCTAAGATCACTTTACGCTTGGAATACTCCACATTGTGTAGCAACACCTCACCTACAGGCAAAGGATTGCCGGCTTGCAAAAGCTGCTTCCCAAAAGCACGCTGCTCATCTTCTGCCGCGAATGTCCCAAAAGTACGCCCTACTGCCGTTTCTATCTCCGCCAAAGCGGTAAACATCTCGTTAATAGTATCAGGGGCTAAAACATCATACTCTATGTACTGATGCTTATACTTCCGTTTATCCCTTGCAGTAAACTTAGAAGTATTACGCATGAGGGCATACATATTGTACATAAACCAGTAAGCAGGCAATACCAAAAGGCTATTGGTGGCTGCTTCATTACTTACTAGACAGAATGGAAACTTAATATCCAACTCATGCAGGAAGTCACCTTTCACAATCAAGGTGTATGAAGCAAATCGGGAGTTATGCTTTAAGCTGACACATAAACCTGGCCAGAAGCCTCGTCCAGCGACGATTTCGCCATCTGCAGCCCTAGAGTTGTGATTAGACCCTACGGTAGCGCCAGCAGCCATATTACTCTGTCCTTGGATTAATGCAGCGCATAAAAATGAATTGTTATGGTGTTGCTCGTGCGCTGGAAACAAGAGTGAATTCAGCACCTCACAACAGGAAATCGTGGAGTTGTCGCCTAAAAAAGCATTTATCAAACGAGCTCCATATTTTAACTGTGAAAAGGAAGAAAGCACGAAACGTACAGCCTTCACACCGTAGAAAATACGACAGCCATAACCTATGATACCATTCACCAATTCGCATCCTTCTCCTATTTGGGTGAAAGCCTCTTCGGAAGAGTTTATGGTTAGATTTTTCAACTTATTAACACCTTTGATATAGGCATCAGTTCCAATCTTAACATCTTTGATCGTATGCGTATTCTTAATCACACAGCGTGCACCGATGGTGCTATAAAAGCCACGCTCTTTGGAGAATCCATTTTCTGTAATTTCCTGAAAACGCTTTTGCAAAACTTTATCTGCTCGATTGCGAGACCACAAATACACGTCAGCGGCCTGCATACCATCAAAAGGTAAAACGGAGCGTCCTCCATTCTCATTACATAACTCTAAATGTATACGTCGCTCTTCGCTATCGCCTGTTTTCAGAATACCGTTTCCAAACTTAGCATTATCACTGGTCATCATCTCGTTGATGTTGGCCAATATTACTTCATCACCTATGATAAAATGAGCCATAGACTGTACCTCATGTACAGCTACTGTATCGCCAAAATCGCAACTTATCACGGTAGAGTTATAGATTCCTGCAGGCAATCTTAGGTCACGATAGTTTAGATAAACAGCCTCCATATCACCAATACGGACTTTCCCATAGAAATTAACATGTTTTATCAATTCGGGAAGAAACGTGTCTGTCACCCAGATATCTTGCCAGTTAGCAGCATAATTATCTTGTTTTTTCAAGATTTCAATCTCCTCATCGTGGAGATTACGATACTGCTTGTTCGTTGCTAGCTGCCTGTTGCGTTGATGGTATTCATCGCCTTGAATCAAATATTCATCGGCGACGAAGCCATAGCCTAAACGACTTAAAGGTTCTTTTTTTACTACTGCCATACTTCCCTTATTCTACGGTTACTGATTTGGCTAAATTGCGCGGTTTATCGACATCTAATCCACGCAGCACCCCAATATGGTAGGATAAAAGTTGTAATGGTACTACTGATAAAATTGGTGCTATTACTTCATCTACTAGTGGCACATAAAGCAAATCGCTAGTTAAATCGGCAAGGGTCTTCTCTCCCGTTGATGCTACAGCTACAAGACGTCCTTTACGGGCTTTAATCTCTTGCATATTGCTGACAATTTTATCGTGATAGCTATCTTTGGTCGCTACAAAAACTACCGGTAGCTCTTCATCAACCAAGGCTATAGGTCCGTGCTTCATCTCTGCGGCAGGGTATCCTTCCGCATGGATGTAGGATATTTCTTTTAGCTTGAGTGCTCCTTCGAGCGCTATTGGGAAGTTATAGCCACGTCCTAAGTATAGGAAGTCACGCGCATCTTTATACTTTTCTGCAATAGCTTTAATAGCTTCATCTTGGGTATCTAAAATCCATTGTACATGGGTAGGCACCTCGGCTAAATCATTGATTAATCTATGATAGCGTTCTTGGGATATTGTATTTTTTAATGTTGCTAATTTTAAAGCAAACAGATATAATACAGCTAGCTGTGCTGTAAAGGCTTTGGTACTCGCCACACCGATTTCTGGTCCAGCATGTGTATACGCCCCTGCGTGGGATAATCGTGCGATAGAGGATCCTACGACATTGACTAATCCGAATATGGTTGCTCCTTGCTGCTTCGCATTTTCTAAGGCTACCAAGGTATCTGCTGTCTCTCCACTTTGTGAAATCGCTATAATTACATCCTTATCGGTGATAATTGGATTGCGATAGCGGAATTCGGAAGCATATTCTACTTCTACGTTTACCCGACATAGCTCTTCGATGACATATTCAGCCAACAGTCCGGCATGCCAGCTCGTACCACAGGCAACGATAATGATACGGTTTGCTGCCAACAGCTTATCAGCTATCTTGTCAATGCCGCTAAGTGTAATCGTCTGCTGCTGCATATCCAATCGTCCACGCATAGCGTCGAAAATAGTTTTTGGCTGCTCATAAATTTCCTTTAACATAAAATGGTCAAAACCATTTTTCTCTATCGCCGCTAACTCTAGGTCTAATTGCTGCACGAAAGGTGTTAGCGTTTCATTTCCTAGGTTTTTCAGAATCAGCTCGTCTGCTTTTACGATGGCTAATTCATAATCGTTGATATAAACGACCTCTTTGGTATACGCTAACATAGGTGATGCATCAGAGCCTAGATAGTGTGCGCCTTTACCGATACCTATCACCAACGGGCTTCCCTTACGGGCAGCAATAATCGTGTCGGGCAGGTCTTTATCTAAAAGTAAAATCACGTAAGCGCCTACAATTCTTTTTAAAGCTACTCGCACAGCCTCTTCTAAAGTACATGCGTTATTGATTTTTATATCTTCGATAAAGTTTAATAAAACCTCGGAGTCTGTATCACTTTGAAAGGTATATCCTTTCTGCACAAGCTCTTCTTTTAGTTGCGCATAATTTTCTATAATTCCGTTATGAATCATCGCTATGTTTCCGGAATTGGAGTAATGCGGATGTGCATTACGATCGGAAGGTTCTCCGTGTGTAGCCCATCGTGTATGTCCAATGCCTACGAGGGATTGCACATTTTTACCCTGAACAAAATTCTCTAGGTTACTGACCTTACCTTCTTTTTTATAAACGGCTACTTTATCACCTAAATGAAGGGCTACCCCCGCACTATCATAGCCACGATACTCTAACTTTTTTAATCCATCTAACAATACAGGATAGGCTAAATCAGTGCCTATATAACCAACTATTCCACACATATTATCTTTATTATTTTAAACGATTAATCGGTTGTAAAGATAAGAAAATGAGGTTTTGCAATCGATTGTTTCACAATATTTTAGGACTACGCAAAAACCTGCAAGAACAATTAAGAACAAAGAGAAAAAGAGGTTAAAAAAGGGCAAACATGCATTATTTCAGGGTTTATATCATGCATAATCAGGAATAGCATTTTGTCATCTCCTTTTTAGGCTTAGAGGAGCATCCCCATAAAACGTCATTATTTTCATTTCTGCAGTGACTTCTTAAAGTGTTTTCCATTTTGTTGTTTTGATTGTTTTATAATGAAAAAAATTAGGTGGTGGAGCTTAGAGTTTTCAAAGATCTCACGAACTATTTTAGTGTTTGTTGATGGGGGTATTATACTGATGTAGGCTCGTGGTTTGTTCAACGGTTTTTATTGCTTTGCAATTTTAAAAATATGGGATGTTATTTTGATTTGGTTGTTGTTTTTTTATGTTGCTATCTCTTCAAATTTGTTATGGAATAACTTTTTAAACAGGCTATAATTAGGTTGTTTTTTTTTATGGGATTTTGTTTTGCGTTCTTCTACAAAAACTTTTTAAAGCGATTCTATTTAGGTTCTTTATCGTAATGAAATATTGCCTTTGGTTTATTTCGGAACATATTCTCTTTACGTCCTTTTCCTTAATGAAAAGAACCAAAAATCAAGACTGACTCTTTTTGGTGCCAGGCGGCCGATTTCATCCCACGGGCGGAATCCCTAGGCCCCCAATGCTTTTTGCCTGACCCTTCGCCTGGGGAAGCCTTGTATTATACAGTTTGGTCTGGTTCTACAGCGGATTACATTGCCTTATTGTTCCTAAAAGAATAGGTCGAGCCTTGGATTTTCTTGCTGTTTTTCTGTTGTTGTTGTTGTTGTTGTTGTTGTTGTTGTTGTTGTTGTTGTTGTTGTTGTTGTTGTTGTTACCGGAATCTTGCTTGTAGTTTTTATCTCTTACGGTTTGTTTCGTGATAAATATTGAAATGATTTAATGGATGCTCTTACACAAGAAAAGGAAGCTAAGGCTTCCTTTTCTATTCATTTTATCTTTTGTACATTAGGTTGATTAACCTAAGAATAGTTTTTCCAATTCTAATGGTGTGATGTATTGACCATCTTTGTAAACGCGCATATTTCCGCCAGAAATTTCGTCGATTAGAATGATTTCACCGGAGTTTTTATCTTTACCAAACTCTAATTTGATATCGTAAAGCTCTAAATTTTTCGTTGCCAGTTCCTCTTTGATAAGGCCGCAAATAGTTTTCGTCAGGTTCTTTAATACTTGATACTCGGCTGTTGTAAGAAGACCTAAAAACGCCAATGTATCTTCTGAGATTGTTGGATCGCCACGCTCATCATCTTTAATTGTTACTTCTACCAAAGCATCTAGCGGCTGTCCTTCTTCACAGTAAGCACCATATCTTCTTAAGAAACTACCTACTGCTCTGTAGCGACAAATAACTTCCAATCCTTTGCCAAATACTTCCGCACCTTTCACAACCATGCTTACGACTTCGATATCGGCAGAAACATAATGTGTATTTACGCCTTTATTGTTCAACAATTCAAAGAAATGTTTGGTCATCTTCAGGCCTGATTTCCCTGCTCCATCAATCGTTAAACCTACCGTGTTAGCTCCTGGATCGAATACACCGTCAGTACCTGTTACATCGTCTTTAAATTTCAATAAAACCTGATTGTTCTCTAGGCCATACACATCTTTGGTCTTTCCCGTATATAGTAAATTCATAAAATATTATGTTGTTAGTGATTGGCTACAAAACTAACATTATAAAATAGAATAGGTTTACGCTTAGGGAAGAATCCTTAAAAAAAGCAATATATAAATGATGAAAGCTTATAATTTTTTGGCAGATATAGCTTCTCTATTGCATTTTTTGTATTTCAACCATGATCTTAGCATTTTAGGAGTAAATAAAAAGGCGCATAGGTTATACACCTATGCGCCTCATTAAAGCTTAAACTGATTATTCTTAAATTTTACAAGTTGTTAAGCCAGTCAACGACTTCATCGCGTGTTTTGCCAACCTTTTGTTGCAAGCGACCTACTAATTCGTCTTCTTTACCTTCCTCTAATAGAAGATCATCATCTGTTAAATCAGCATACTGCTGCTTAACCTTACCTTTAACTTCGTTCCAAACGCCTTTTAATTTTAGACCTGCCATAATATTATAGATTTAATGAATAAAACAACTAACTATATAAAGAACAGCCTAGCAAAAGAAAAGTTTGTTAAAAAGTCTTAAAATTCAAAACCGGCCCTCAATGACACTTTAAAGGCTATTTTACATCTATAGCAAACAAAATTAGGATTCACCCGTTTTTAACTATACTGTTTCACTAAAACTTAAATATCATGGGAAACCTACTTTATATTATCGCAGTTATTTTGGTCATTGTTTGGGCCATTGGCTTTCTTGGAGGTTATGCTACAGGAGGTATTATTCATGTACTCTTAGTACTTGCCGTTGTCGCCATCTTACTAAGAATTATTCGAGGAGCTTAATACCTTTAGGCGCTTTCTATTAAAACTTGTATTCCTTTGTTTGCTAATAAAAAGCAAGCAAAGGAATACTTAACAAGTGTATTATAGCAAGGCAATTACGGCCCACAATGCGGAGACTGAAATCACGACCCACAGAATAATTCCTTGAACGAATGGCTTGATTCCGACTTGCGTTAACAGGCTTCGGTTTAGGCCACATCCGATTAAAAACAAAGTCAGCGTCAACCCGGCCTGTGCAATTCCTGTCAGGTAAGGTTGAAATGCATGTATGGCGGGCACATAAGTATTCAATAGCATAGCTCCCACAAACAGACCTATAAACCAAGGGATTTTTACTTTACTTCCTTTTGTCTTAAAGAAATATGGAGCGATAAAAGCTAAGGGAATAATCCATAAAGCACGTGCTAATTTGACTGTGGTCGCCACCTCTAATGCTTCCGTTCCGTATTTGCTTGCGGCACCAACAACAGAGCTTGTATCATGGATGGCAATAGCGCTCCAAAGGCCGAACTGCTGCTGTGTCAAATTTAAAGCATGACCAACCGCTGGAAAAACAAAAAGTGCTACGGCATTTAAAATAAAAACCGTCCCTAAGGCTACAGACAATTGTTTTTCTTCAGCTTTAATAACCGGTCCCACGGCAGCAATGGCGCTACCACCACAGATGGCAGTACCAGCCGAAATAAGGAACGCTGTTTTTTGTTCTATTTTCAAGAACTTATTGAGTAGGTACCCTAAAACTCGGGTTCCGACGATGGACACGACTGTGAAAGCGATACCAGACCTTCCTGCTTCTAGTGCACGATCCACTTGCATTCCGAAGCCTAATCCGACAACTGAAACTTGTAATAATATATGTGTGGCTTTATGGTTTAGATGTAAATAAGGATGCCCAACAAATTGAGCGATAATTAATCCTAAAAATAAAGCTACGGGAGCAGATATAAAAGGCGAAAGACACAGGATTACAGCAAGAATAAAGATAAGCTCGCGTGTACTTATGCGTCTATCAAAAAAGCGAGCAGACTTTCCTTTGACTTGTATTTGTTTACGCTGATTTTCCATAACAATTTGTATAAATTACTTATGCAAATTTGGTTAGGATAGTCCTTGGAAAGAAATCACTATTGGTAATCTATCATTACTTTAAGTTATAGCTATTCGCAAAACGCATAAACATAACTGATAGAGAAAGTGTATCTCCTTGCGTTTGGATAAATAAAAAATCACGCTCTATGCGTAAGCCTCGAACATCAACGATGCTACATTCTTTATATTTCAATTCTTTATAAATGGCATAAACGGAAAGAAAGGCTATGGCATTGGAGTTCAACACATACATTTTTATACTTTCGGAACTTCCTAACTGCATCTCTACGTGTAGATCAGCTAATTTTATACCGACTTCTTTCAGGCTATGAGCTATCACTTCCAAAGTTCCAGAACCAGGTTCACGTAGCAAAAAGGGATGTTTAAGGAGTTCTTCAGACTTTATGCTATTCTTATTCGCCAATGGGTGGGAGGCATTGACCACGAGTACCAGTTCATCCTTAATGAAAGGAGTATACTTAAAGTCGTTATTCTTGGACTTCCCTTCGACAAGACCTAGATCAATACTACCATGCTGCAAGGCATGTTCAATTTGCTCGGTATTTCCTGTCGTTAGTGTAATTTTAATATCGGGAAAGCTGGCACGAAAAGCAGCCAATAGAGCGGGCAATATATACTGAGCCACGGTGCTACTCGCACCAATACGAAGCGTACCTGACCAGCTTTGAGTGAAGGTATTAAGTTCGAAATCGATTTTACTATACACCTCGAATAGCTGCTCTGTATACTTTAAGAGGGTTTCTCCTGGTGCAGTAAGCTTTATCTTACTTCCATTACGATCGAATATTTTGACCTTATAGTATTGTTCTATTTCCTTAATATGCTTCGTGACCGCCGGCTGGCTGATATACAATTCTTCCGCCGCCTTTGTGAAATTTAGACGTTTAGCAACGGTATGAAACACTTTTAATCGGAAGTCAAACATACGTGAAGATACAAAATTATTTCATCTGCTAATTTGCCTTAACGACAAAACGAAATTGAGTTATCTTTGTGGAAAGAAGTACGCATTAAGATGGCTTTAAAAATCAAATTTATATTCTTTATCCTACTTTTGACAGGAATCAAAAGTTTTGGACAACACCTAGAAACAGGACGAAAAAGTAGCCCTTTTATTCTGGGACAGACTGATAAGTTGCACTCTAAAATATTGGGTGAAGAACGTACATTAAACATCTACCTGCCGGAAGGTTACAGCAAGGAGCTATCCTACCCTGTTATCTATTTGTTGGATGGTTCTGCTGATGAAGACTTTATTCATGTTGCTGGCATCTTACAGCATAACAATTTCCCATGGGTGGATCGCACAAAACCATCCATCCTTGTTGGCATAGCCAACACAAATAGGAAAAAAGACTTTACCACTACGAGTACGGTGAAAGAGGATTTAGCCTACATTCCGAATAATGGTGGTTCCAGCAAGTTTATTCAGTTTATTGCAAAAGAGTTGCAGCCCTACATAAACAGCGCTTTTAAGACGAGTGGCAAAAACACGCTAATCGGACAGTCATTAGGCGGATTGCTCGCATTAGAAATTCTACACGACAAGCCTACCCTATTTAATACGTACATTATCGCTAGCCCAAGTTTGTGGTGGCGCAATGAATACATGCTTCAGGACACGTATACTTGGTCTAAAAAATATGAAAATCCAACACAGGTATATATTGGCGTGGGTACAGAGGGTAAGATGTATGAAGGCATAAAAAGTATGGAAGAAGCTGCTCAGATTTTAGCCGACAGGCTGCAAGAAGGAAACCCTCAAAACCTCCATGTTCATTTCGACCATTTACGTGATGAGAACCATGCTACCTCAGGTCATCAATCTATCCTTAATGCTTTCAAATGGCTTAGTCAGCTTGATAAAAAATAATAAGAAAAGCTCCGTTTATATCTATTTAAACGGAGCTTTTTAGTCCAATATCGTTTTACCAGAAGCTAAGCTTTAATTTTCGTGAAGCGCGGTATCAATTTAATATAAACCAATTCAAATAGTATTTCCACCATGGTTTGTGTTACAATAATAACCGCAACAAGCTGATTATCGGGAGCAGGCAAGGCTAATGCTAGTGGCAGTACGACCAATGAGTTTCGCGTACTTGTAGAAAAAGCTACGCCTCTTTTTTCTGCTAATCCAGTTTTAAAAATAGTAGAGGCTAGCAGACCAGCAAATGGTGCCACTATACCAAAGCCTATGTAAATAGGTAACACCGACAAAATAGGTTCCATATTTCCAATTAATGAACCTATTTGCGAAGCGATCACGCAGAAGAAAGTCAAGGCCATCATAGGCACCGGCATCCATCCCGAAAAATCTATTATCCCTTCTCCTACTTTCGTTCGTTTAGTAGAATATTGCGTCAACAAAGCCAATGAAAATGGAATCACAATCATCAACACAAAAGATTGCACAAAGGGTGCTATAGCTATGATATCGAGCGTTTCTTTTCCTAAAAAAGCATATAGAAATACAGGGAGCAGAAGCATCTGCACGACAAACAACAGCGGTGTTGCAGCAAGCACGGCATGTGAATCTCCTTTCCCCATGTGGGTAAATACAATCACATAATCTATACATGGTGTAAGCAGCACTAACAAAACACCTAAGGTCAAGATGGGAGTTAATGGAAATATGCTAAGCAATACACCTACAAGAATAGGGATAAATACAAAGTTACCGACAAGCAAAGCTTTGAAAAATGACCGATTTTGAAAAGCTGCTTTCAACTTGAAAAAAGGAATTTGGCAAAACATGCTATACAAGAGTAAACCGATGACGGGCTCAATGAAATGTGCCAACTGAGTAGCCTCCTTCCATAGTAGTCCTATCCCCGCACTAACAAGAATGGTTAATACATAGATACCAATTTGCCCCTGTTCTAAACTATCTTTTGTAACCTTCATCTATTTTTCTACTTGACTTGTCTCACAAAGATAATAGAGAATTTAAGATCCCCTTGTTTCATAAAGAAAACTAAGCCCAAGCAGATGATGCATCTTTTTTCATGAGCCTTACAAGAAACAAAAATTGAGCTTCACAGGAAACAAAAAAAGCTAAAAAGGATGGACATTTGTTACCATCAAACATAAGATAAACAAAGATGAGTAAGACTATTTTAATTACAGGAAGCAGCAGCGGTATTGGCCGTGCTACAGCCATATATTTTGCAGAACAAAGATGGAATGTAATCGCGACAATGCGTACACCTGAAAAAGAAACGGAGTTAAACACGCTAGAAAATGTATGGGTTGCTCCTTTAGATGTATTATCTCCGGAGAGCATTCAGCAAACGGTAGAAGCTGGTATTGCGCGCTTCGGATCTATTGACGTATTGTTGAATAACGCCGGTTATGGTGCATACGGACCGTTGGAAGTCTTCAAACGAGAAGATGTTATTCGTCAGTTCAACACTAACGTAATCGGCCTAATTGATGTTACAAAGGCTGTTATTCCACATTTCAGAGCACAGAAATCAGGCGTTATTATCAACGTTTCTTCGATAGGAGGACGATTCACCTTCCCATTCGGCAGCTTATACCACGGTACGAAATATGCCGTTGAAGGTATTTCTGAATCACTAAGTTTTGAAGTTGCTCCCTTCGGTGTGAAAGTAAAAATCATTGAGCCTGGTGCTACGGAAACGGATTTCGCAGGACGTTCGTTTGATTTTCAAAATGATGAAAGCTTAACGGAGTATCAAGGTTTAATGGAAAAAATGATTGATATGATTGATCAGCTTGGCGCAAATAGCGTATCTCCACGTGTTGTTGCTGAAAAAGTATTTGAGGCGGCAACAGATGGTACAGATCAATTACGGTATCCAGCTACACCAGATGCTGTATCGCTAATTGAAAAACGTAATAAAGAATCCGACCACCAATTTATTGGTGATATGCGAAAACAATTTGGTTTATAAACCATTTCGAGTCTCTTGTTAAAAGTTCGAGCGCTCCATTTCACGTGGAGCGCTTGTTTTTTAACCTTTTATAGCCCTTCTTCCACCTGTTTAGGTCTTGCTGCCAAAACGCCAAAATAAAGCATCAATACAATCGCGGCCGATAGGAAGTAAAACGACGCTCGCCACGAAGCATCCCAATCATGAAGCTTACCAAAAATAGGCGGACCAAAAGCTGCGATAAAATAACCAATAGACTGTGCCATTCCGGATAGTTTAATAGCATTTGCACTAGACTGTGTACGCAAGGAAAAAAATAGAATCGCCAAGCTGAACGACAGTCCATTTGCCAGCCCCAATAAAACGGCACTTAAATAGACGCCTTCGGCCTTCCAAGAGACGAACAAAATCATGCTCAACAACATCAAAACACTTAAAAAGATGATTAAGGCTTTTTGATTTTTCATCCTGTTGGCAATAATTGGTCCTACAAAAGTAATCGGCAGCATCGCCATTTGTATGGCAAAAAGTACCCATCCGGGTTCACTTTCGGGCATTCCGTAATCTTTTAGTACAGCAGGCAACCAAGAAATAAGACTGTAAAAAACTAACGATTGCAGCCCCATAAAGATGCTGATGTTCCACGCTTGCTTAGATTTAAAGATATTAAAATCTGATTTCTGAGCAACCTTCACATCAAGATTCGCACTTTTTTTGATGAACAAAAGCTCTATCAATACTACGCTCAACGCTAAAGCTGTTAAGAGGATCCATATTCCCAAAGAACCTTGCCAACCAAGTCCTGTCCACTCTCCTATGCGGGTGCTAAATCCAGAAGCCAAAGCTGCCGTCAAATTCATGGCCACAGCAAAGACTCCTGTCATTAACCCAATTTGGTTGGGAAAATTTTGCTTAACGTAACCTGGTGTAATCACATTCCCAACACAAATGCCTAAACCGATAAATACAGAACCAATAAACAGCGTGTAGATGGATCCAAAAACGCGAAGGAATAACCCTAAGCAAAGCATGAGTAACGCGTAGGCTAAGAACTGCTGTATCTTTAGGCGACTTGAAAATTTACTGACCAAAACGGAACATGTAGCGAAGACAAAAAGTGGAATAGACGTTAACAGACTTCCTTGCAAATTATCAAGCCTCAACGCTTCTGACAACTGACCTAAGACAGGACCAACAGCGGTAAGCGGTGACCGCAAATTACTCGACACCAAAACAACAACTAACACATTAATTATAAGTAAAAGGTAAGACCTTTTCTTTACAGACTCTTCCATAGGACACACTATTCAATTAATGTGGCAAAGGTAATCATGTATTTTTACATACATTTGCCATATTGTTAATCTCAAACGACATGACAACTTACAAACATAGTCTGAAAGTAGAAAGTATCGAAAAACCTTATTTCGTATGGTTTGAAAATAACTGGGTGCATGATGATATACTCCACAAGCATAAAAAAGCACAATTGATTTACGTAGATAGCGGTTTTCAATACCTAACTGTCGCTGATAAAAAATATGTTGTTCCACAATATCATGCAGCATGGATTCCCTCCGATGCTATGCATAAAACAAATACCCATTCGGAGTATATTAAATTGATGGTTTTATTTTTTGATATAGCGGTTTCCCAACCTTTTTATGAGGAAGTCGTTATTTTCTTAGCTCCTCCTGTTCTACGGGAGATGATTCGTTACGCGGAGAAATGGTCAAATAACACAGTGGAACAAGCTGATGAAACCATATTTTTGGGTGCCCTTTTGCATGAGCTGCCTAATTTTGTCGCTCAGTCTTTACAACTCCATCTGATAGTACCGGAGGACACGCGTCTAACAAAAGCGATGAACTATCTACACGCTAATTATACTGGAGAGCTCCAAATCCACAAGCTAAGTGAATTAGCGGCACTTTCTGTACGTAGTTTGGAACGTATTTTTAAGAAACAAACAGGACTTACTTTAATCAAATATCAACAGATGTTGCGCATTATCAAAAGCTTGGAGCTACTCAGCACACAAACCTTAACGATATCGGAGATTGCTTTCCAAGTGGGCTATAAAAGTGTACAAGCCTACCACAAAAGTTTTCATTCGCTGATGGGTAGTAGTCCAAGTGATTTCTTAAAACGTATGCGCCAACCATAGGTCGCTATTTTAAAGCTAAAAAAGGCTAATTTGTTTCCAAATCAGCCTTTACTTTTGTTCGTTGTTATTGTTTATTTCTGAGGTACAAATGTATCGCGTAGCACATTCATGTAGGCTTCATCTGTTCCACCATTACGGATATCAATCAACGGTTGCAAGTCCTCACCAATTACATAACGCAAGGTTTGACTCTCATCATTCGTTGCTTTGAAAATTTCAGCAGCTACATCATTCGCGGAAGCGGATCCACCACTATAAATCGCTTTGAAGATGGCATCCATTTCTGTCAAATAATCACTGTAATCGGTCAACGCAGCATCTATTGCAAAGTTAGACTTCGTTGTTTGCTCGAAATTAGTGCTGATATTTCCAGGTTCAATAATCTTTACTCGAATATTCTGAGAAACCAATTCAAAAGATAGCGACTCACTAAAGCCCTCCAAGGCAAACTTTGATGCTGCATAAATGGATACCAAAGGGACAGTCACGCGGCCCACACCTGAGGTGATATTGACGATTGTTCCACTTCCTTGTTTACGAAAATAAGGTAATAGTGCACGTGTAATTTCCATCGTCCCGAAAAGGTTAACCGAAAATTGACGTTTAATCTGTGCTGCGCTGGTTGCCTCGAAGAGACCATGTTGACCATATCCAGCATTGTTCAATAGGGCATCGATTTTACCAAATTTAGCAATACCTGCTTGGATAGCCGGTTCAAAAGTATCGGGTTGCTCTACGTCGACCTTTACAACCAATATATTATCAGCATCCTTAAGCACATTCTGACGTTCAGGGTTACGCATGGTTGCTACAACATTCCAACCATTATTTGCGAAATATAATGCCGTTGCTTGTCCGATTCCGGAAGAAGCACCCGTTATAAAAAGTGTTTTTTTCATGAGCTAATTATTTAGTATTAAGGTTGAAGTATTCGCGCATGTGACGTGCAAACTGCAGGTCATCCATCGATGTACGGTTTTTAATCCATCCTTTAGCGTCGGCTCCTACGGCATAACGCAATTGGTCAGAACCGTCTGTTGCAGCTTCATAAATGGTGTCAGCCACCGCTTCTGCGGTACTCAAGTCTGTACTCATCGCACCAAGCTGTGCCGTTGCTTGCGCAACAAAATCATCGTATGCTGTTAAGTTCGGGTCGGCCGCAAAAACTTGCGCTGATGTCTCATGAAATGGTGTTGCTACGCCACCTGGCTCTACCAGCTTAATACTAATATTTTGTGATGCCAACTCATAAGAAAGGGCTTCTGTAAATCCTTCAAGAGCGAACTTTGAAGATACATACATAGAGATTAACGGAATACCAATACGTCCACCCGCAGAACTTACGTTGATAATAGCACCTTGCTTTTCGGCTCTAAAATGAGGTAACACGGCACGTATTACATTCATGGTACCGAACACATTTACGGCGAATTGTTTTTCTATCTGCTCAGGCTTTAGAGCTTCAAAAATACCATACTGACCAAACGCTGCATTGTTAACCAAAAGGTCTACCTTGCCAAAACGTTCAACAGCAGCATGCAAACTATCAGCGATGGATTGTACATCTTCTAAATCTAATCGTGTTACCAACACATTTTCAAGCGTTTGCAATATTTCTTCAGCTTCAGGATTACGCATTGTAGCTACTACATTCCAGCCATTTTTTGAAAATAGCTCCGCCGCGGCTCTTCCAATTCCAGTGGATGAACCTGTAATTAATACAGTCTTTTTCATTTGTAATTTTCTCTTTAGACGTTCGATGGGTTTACACCGAACTTGTTTTTAAATGCATAAGAAAAATGGGATAAGGTTTCAAAACCGACTTCCAAATACACATCTTTGGGTTTCCAATTTTTCGTGTTTAATAGATAGTAAGCTTCCTCTAACCTTTTTTGCTGCAGCCAACGGCTAGGTGATGTACTAAATATTTTCTCAAAATCGCGTTTGAAAGACGCTAAACTTCTTCCCGTTAAAAAGGCCAATTGTGTTAAAGGCGTATTGAAACGGAAATGCTTATTCATAAAAGCTTCTAAATTGATTTTTCCGGGTATCGCAAAATGAAACATAATATCCTTCAATTGCTCATCATGACGCAATAGTAAATGTATGATTTCACTTTTCTTGATATCCATCAATTCGGGGCTTACCTGCTGACCAAACCATGCCAACAGTCCGGTAAAGTAATGCGTGATTAATGGGTCACGATCCATCTTAAACAAGCTACCTTTAGGAGGATGCTGCGCATGAATGCCATAGTGACTAGCAAAATCCTGCAAGAAGGATTCCTCTAGATTGACAGAGATAGCTTGAAACTCACCATCCTTTTCCGGATATTTCACGAAACGAATCAAGGTGTTTTTACGAAACAAAACGACCTCTCCCGAACGGTATATATGGGTTTCCTGACCATCATAAGCCTCTAGCTCGCCCGAAATAATATAGGCGATGCCATGATCTTTTATAAACTGCTCGCCCGACTTATTGCTCTTCGTATAGCAGCTTAACTGAATGCCGTGTAAATTACCTTCTTTTACCATTACTTTGCGTTTTTCCACCAATAGCGTTTTTCTCTTGGCGTATGATCCAAATCAACAACCTCTCCAATCATAGGTGTTATTATGGGGAACTGCTGCTTCTCGCTCAGTTCCGCAATACGGTCTAAAGGTTCATGCCATGAGTGGTTCGCCAAAGAAAACTTCGCAGAGTGCACAGGTAACAAAACTTTAGCTTTCAAATCTTGAGCCGCCTGCAACACCTGCTCGGGCTGCATATGGATGAATCCCCAACTTTTATCGTACTGACCATTTTCTAAAATAGCGAGGTCAAAGGGACCAAACTTATTACCGATTTCCACGAAGTGATCGTCATAACCACTATCGCCGCCGATATATATCTTCTTGGTGGGCGTCTGCAACACATAGGAAGTCCATAGGGTATTGGCAGCCCAGATATTACGACCAGAGAAGTGACGTGCAGGTGCTGTAGTTAGCTTAAAACCATTGCCTAAATCAGTCTCATCCCACCAGTCTGTTTCTGTTATTTGTTCCGGTTTGTATCCCCAAAATTCAAGATGCTCCCCTACGCCAAGTCCGGTTATTACATGTCCGACTTTATCTTTAATTTTCTTGAGCGTTTCATAATCCATATGATCGTAATGATCATGGGTGATGATCAAATAATCTACCGCTGGAAGCGCTTCGGCACTAGTCACCGTCGTCCCTTTGAAGGGTTTTCCCCCTCCGGGAATAGGTGATGCACTCTGGCTTAACACAGGGTCTACGAGAATTTTCTTCCCATCGATAAAAATTAAATAAGAAGAATGCCCCAACCAAACCAATGTCGGTTTAGTGCTGTCTATTTTCTCCCAATCGACAAACAAGGAGGGTAAATCTTCTTTTGGTTCTCCATCTTTCGATTTCTTGAATGCATAATCATACAATGCTGTTCCTAAACCCTGGGTAAGCTGTGGCGTATCATGTAGATTGCGAAATTTACCATCACGATAGTTAGGTGATTTTTTTATGCGCTCTAAGCGTGCGCCTGAAGGTCTTTTACCAAATACGGGAGTCATCATATATAGCGTTGTTATTCCTAAAAGCATTACGATGGACAGTACAACCCATTTGAGTATTCGCCACCGTCTTTGCGGTTTTTTAACAGTTGTCATCATTTCAATTTCTAATACAAAGATAAAGCCAAATTACGACATAGGCTTTCTTGAAAAGCTCAAATTAGGTTTCCTAAAAAGCTCATGTAAGGAAAGCGTTATTTTGTGTATATACAGGCCAAAGAAGGTACACAAAATAAAAAGGAGAAGCCTTTTTATTTGGCTTCTCCTTTTAAAAATGAATATTTATTCACACATGCTATTCCTCTTTCGCCTCTTCTTGCTGGCTTAGCAAAGGCTTGTATGTTATTTCTTCATCAACCTCTATTTCTTGTTCATACGGTTGAACAAAGGTACCTTTCACTTTTTCGGAGTTGTAAACATAGGTTCCCCAAATCAAAAGAGGGAATAAGCCTCTTATATTTTCCGAAACAGAAACGTCTGAAAATTGATTGAATTTATAAATTAGTAGCATCGCCGTAATCAAGACTGTACCTACAAATAGTAAAGCCGCTGTAAACAGGAAAGTCTGCGCAAAGAGATCTCTTTTCTTAAAGAACAAATAAGCACAGTAAATCATAAGTACTAAACAAACCGTATTAATAATGAGCTCCACAATCAAAAGCATTTTGTACTCAAATTCCGATATTGATTCGATGTATAGATGTGCCGACCATATATTTGCATCGGCAATCAAATAGGTATCGATGACATCATAACCTATGCGTATAATGCTAAACAGCATGAAAAGCCCCACAACAACAAGCCATCCATCAATCTGACCATATTTAGGGTTTTTACTTAACCGAACCAAATTACTGGGCTTCGTTTTATTGTAACGAAGGATAATAAATAGGGTGATCCCTGCAACAATAGCGAAAAGCAATGGAAAATAGATATCAGTACCACCACCTTTGGTGTCAACCATTAAAGTTCCATCATCTTGGAGGTAATAGCCATTATAAAGCAGCGTATTGAGATCTTTAAAATCGTTGAAGTATAGTTCTTTTTCGTTGCCATCAATAAAAGGTTTGTAGTAATTCAACTCATAATCTATTGTTAACACATCACCTGTAGCACTAATCTTTTTTCCAAAATAATAACTCGATCGGCCAAATTTTTCGGGATCAACTTCAAACGGCTCATAGGTTAAACCGCCATGGTTAACCACTCGTATTTTATATTTGAGAGACAAAGGGTAGCTTATGGCAATGGGTGCCTCACCTTCTAAAGATGATATTTCCGTTATTTTATCTTTAATATGGTTTGCAAAAAGACCTAATATACGTTTATCCTGTCCTTTCTCTTCGTCCCCTACCTTCTCGATCTGATACTCTTCATTAACAACAACCAAATTCATGATTTTATCGTCCACAAATTCCAAGGGTGTTTTCAACTTCAATGTTGAGGCTACACGCTGATAATATTCGAGGTAGCTCTTCTGAATTTGATTGCGTGCATTACTTTTAAAGTAGCTACGTATACTTTCGGCCTCTGCATCTTTATACTCGGTTCGTACTTGTAGAATAGCTCCTCCTTTATCATTCAGCAGATAAGTTTCTACAATGTTTATGCTCCCCTGTTTCTGTTCGGGAGAAGGCACTAACTTTTCTGGTTTATTAATCACCAACAAAGAGCCATAATCGGGGTAATAGCGCTTTTGTATGGATCCTGCTTGATCGGTAATTGTCGGATCGATAAACTGACTTCTTCCATTTATCGTCACCTGAACCGTCATATGATTAAACAGATAAGGTGACGGCAATCGCTTATCCAAGCCGTGATAATTGTAGCTGTTGGCTAAGACCAACGAACAGTCTATACCTTTACGTTTTAGCATGGTGGCCAACAGCACCGATTTATCTTTACAGTCACCATAGCGTTGCGTAAAAACCTTCTCGGGGGTATTAGCGCGGTGCGAATATTCGCCCATCTCGACGCCCATATAGCGGATATCATTTTGGACAAAGTCGGTTACTTTCTTTAAAAAATTATACTTATCTCCTTTAACATCGGTCCAAAAATCATCAACTAAATTTGCCAATTCAGTACCTGCTGTGAGTGTCCCAATGGGATTGATACGCGCTGCCCACTGCCCGATTTCGGCCCAGGAGTTATACTCCGTACATTCGCCCCACTGCAACGTTGTATACCAATATGGCGCATAACTAACGTAAGGAACAGCAGGCAACCCAGCAACTTCCCAAGAGTACGACTGTCCTTCACTTGTCTTTTCAATCTTTGGTTCAGGAGCGCCATTATGCATTTTAAACTGCAACTTTCGCCCTGTAGGAACAATATAATTCACGTAAGACAAGCCACTAGGCTCATAACTCTGGAGATAAAAGCGATCAAAAAACTTCTGCTCAAAAACAGGATTGAAGCCTTTCAAGCTATAGGAAATTAAGATTTTATCATCCTTGCGTAGATCATCCAAAATGAAATAAGCGGAATAACTACCGTTGTATATAAAGCGCGATAAATCGGTCTCGGTAGCTACAACTTCAAATTTATTGAGGTCTAGTTTATCAATGGCCTGTCCGCCACGCAAAACCTTGACTTCATGCAAGATAAGTTGCTGATATTTGGGGTCATAATTGATATTTATCTGTCCCGCATTTTCGGCTCCATTGGAGTCAAATAAAACTTTGACATTTCTATAAAACTTCGTTTGTTGTTGTAGGTTGACTTGATATTCGCTTTTTTCATAATAGTAGCCTTCGCTAACATCAAGTTGATCGACCTCCTTTGGTCCAACGGTACTATTACGCGCCCATGAAGGAACAGGAGCATGCGTTAAATTATGCTTAACCTGTGCTTTTGTTGCAAATACAGCGAAAAACATACAGACCAAAAGGCCTATAAATCGGAAAAATCTCATAAAAGTTAATCTGGTTTTATTCGTTGTTGAAGTTAGCTAATATTATTTATTTTTTACAGTACTTCACAGAATGATAATAAGCAAAAATTTAAAGAGCCAGTGCATTTGAAATCCCCGATTTAAATCTATAATTTCGGCGCAAAGGGGGATTTGATGAAATTAACACGCGAGCAGCTACACATTATACATTCGAATACACATATTAAAATTAATGCTGTAGCGGGAGCTGGTAAAACAAGTACACTCATAGCGTATGCAAGCAATCGCCCTAAAAACAGCCGAATTCTTTACTTAGCGTTCAATAAATCCGTAAAAATAGAAGCTATCAAGAAATTTGCTGAGATGGGTCTTGATCATGTCACGGTAGAAACGGCTCATGCATTGGCCTATAAACATGTAGTCTTCCAGCATAATTATGTCGTTAAAGCACAAGCTTACAGCACTGCTGAAATTGTAGAGCTTCTAGGCCTTGGCGCTATTGGGCAAGGTCATCAAGCCTTTGTCGTAGCCAATCACGTAAACAAATTACTTAGTTTTTTCTGCAATAGCGATAAGAAGCGTGTTCAAGATCTGGACTACTGCAACACGATTATTGATCCAGAAGCACGTCAATTTGTGGAGCATCATTATGACTTCATCGTACAGCAAACACGTCTATTTTTAGCGAAAATGGACAAAGGATTGATTCCCATTATTCATGATTTCTACCTCAAGAAATTTCAGCTGCTGAGCCCGAATCTCCCTTATGATTACCTTCTTTTCGATGAGGGTCAAGATGCCTCGGCGGCCATGCTGGATGTATTTTTGAAGCAAAAGGCAATTAAGGTTATTGTGGGCGATACGCATCAGCAGATTTACAGTTGGCGTTATGCCGTCAATTCACTTGAAAATACACGCTTCGATGCGACGAACTTATCGACAAGCTTTCGCTTCAACCAAGATATAGCCGAATTGGCGATGCATATTTTAAAATTCAAGCGTCATATCAAGCCGTTCGACCCTTTGCCTATAAAAGGAAAAGGAACGAGTACTTCCATTAAAACGAAAGCCATTATTGCGCGTACGAATATTGGCTTATTGCTAAAGGCCATTTCTTATATCAGCCAACGGAAGAGTATAAAGCATATCTACTTTGAAGGCAATATAAATACATATACCTATGCCGATGAAGGCGCTTCGCTTTACGATGTGATGCATCTTTTCTTTGGACGCAAGCATTTAGTTCGCGACAAACTGCTACTGGGCATGCGTAATGCTAACGAGCTACGTGATTATATCGACCAAACAGGCGATAGACAGTTGCGTATGATGTTGGATATTGTGGAAGAATATGGCGAAAAGATTCCTTCTTTATTAAATATGCTTAAAGAAAAGCATATCAAAGATGACAATAAAGAGCGTGCAGATATTATCTTTTCCACGGTGCACCGCTGCAAAGGTATGGAGTATGATACGGTGCAGCTAGTTAATGATTTTATGAGTGAAGAAAAGATTAAAAAGCTGGTAGAATCGTCCGTGATGGACCATAACATGCGTTTAAAACTCAACGAAGAGATTAACTTGCTTTATGTCGCTGTCACACGTAGTAGAAATCGTGTCTATGTCCCTGAGTCTTTATTTCCGAATGTACGCTTTGAATCCAAGCATATTTACAAACTCAAGACTGGCGCAGTGAATACCGCCAAAGGATAGGCTGATAATTCGCAGCCTTGATTCTAACCGTTATTGTCAGAATCAAGGATATACTTCATTGATTTTACGCAAGAAATATATGCTGCGAATAGGTTAAAGGTTAGTTAATAAGATAAGGCAGGTTTACTACCTTATCTTACTGTTAATTTTTAAAGTTTACGGCTATTACAACTCTGGATATAGCACAAATTCAAACAAGCTTTCTCTCGTTAAGTATTTCTTCGCTAACGCTTGAATTTCTACTTTGGTAATGCTTTTCACCCGATCATCAGCCGTAAATACGCGTGCTGGATCTTTCTGATCAATTTCACTACCTAATAAGTAAGATAACCAGAATCCATTTTGACGCAACACTTGCGAGTTACTCAACAGCTTTTCGGCGATAAACTTATCGATATCTGCTTGCTCAGGCCCTTCTGTTTTGATTTTATCAAGTTCTTCTAATACCGCAGCACTCAGCTTTTTCACTAAGTTAGGGTCTGTCGTAAAAGAAATGTTTAGACCATAGCGCTGACGCGGATGTTTAACGACCGATGGGGATGCGCTAACGCTATACACGCCGGATTCTTTTTCACGTAGACGTTGTGTTAATTTCACCGTTATGCAGCTTCCTAATGCATCCATCAACATATTGTCACGGTCATTAAAATCATAGTCTCCTAGGTAAGCCATAACGACCGTAGACTTCTCTTCATGGCCTTTATGGATATCCATTGAAAAGCCTTTTGCCGGTGGATAGGTACCATTATCAACAAACTGTTCTTTACGTCCTAAGCTTGGTAATGTTCCTAAATATTGCTTCGCATAGGTTTCCATCTCTTCAAAATCGAAATTCCCGACAATTACGAAAGTGAAATCAGATGCATCCGCAAAACGATCTTTGTATATTTCCCAAGCACGGTCTAGGTTGATCTCATTAATCTTTGCTACAGTAGCTCCCGTTTTCCGTGGATCATTATTATACAACACTTTACTTACCGAATCGGTAAAGAATGTAGAGACATTATTGAGTCTATTTTCTAAAGCCAATTTAGACTTTTCGATATTTGACTCATTTAAGTCGCGGTCTAAACGAGTTTGTGTGAAGTAAGCTTGAATCAACTCGAACGTTGTCTTCAGATCTTTCTTTATGGTAGCCGCTTTAATACCTTCACCAATCTCACTGATGTAAGGTGCTACCGATAGACTTTTACCATTCAAATAACGTGAAAGCTGCAAGGAGTTGAAGGGGCCTAAACCGCTAGAACTCACAATAGAAATTGCGTTTACCGCAGACTGATAGTCTTTCAACGGGTATAATGAGAATCCACCAGGACTGAAAGATGTGATTTGTATCTCATCATTCTGAAAATCCGTTGGCTTCATAATTACCTTTACACCATTACTCAAGACAATCGTTTTGGAGCCTACCGCATCATTTTCTTTACGCTCGACAACCGTTGCTGGCGCTGCAAGGTTTACGACAAGTGCATCAGCGACAACTTCTTCCTGATAAGGGGTAGCTTTTACTTTTGCGGCTGTGTTGATCCATTGTAACAGTTGTTTTTCTGATGGCAAATCACCTTCTTGATTTTTCGGAGCGATGAGTACCATATCTCTATTTTTACCATCCGTATACAAATGCGCATGCTTTGCTATATCTTTCAACTGAACAGATTTGATATTTTCCGTCATGATTGGAAGAATATAGTCGAAAGACGGCGCTGGTTTATCCTTTAGAAAGTAGGCTAATATTTCGGACATGTAGGCGTCCGAACGTTTTTTATCTTGTTCCTTCTTGCTATTTTCTAGGGATGTCAAGTAGCTGGTTTTAGCACGCTGCAATTCAGCTTCTGTAAATCCATACTGACGTACCTGCTCAAAAGTCTCATACACGGCAAAGATACTCTCCTTCAATAAGCCTGGTTTTGGAGATATACTAATGGAGTGCGTTTCTAGGCCCCCAAGTAATTCACTCGTTCCAAATCCTGCAGAAAGGAAAGGTGTGGTTGCTTTACGTGTCAACTCGCCTAAGCGCGTATTTAGCAAAGATGTAAAAAGACCTCGCTCCAAAGCGACCTTAAAATCAGCGTCTTTCGTAACGGCAAATGCAGGTACTTTATAACTTATTTGAAGGCTCAATGATGGAATCTCCTCATCGGTAAATTGTAAAAACTGATTTTTACCTGTCAGCGCTACATTATAATATTTACGTGCTGGAGCATTCTTAGGATTTTCTAAATCTGAGAATAAACGAATAACCTCTTTCTCGATAGCCGCTTCATCAATATCACCAACAACAATCAAGGCCTGCAAGTCGGGTCTATACCAATCGTTATAAAAATCACGTATCTCCTTGTAGTCGAAACTTTTCAAAACTTCTTCTGTTCCGATTGGCATTCTATAGGCGTAGCGTGACTTATTGGTCAGCATAGGGAAGCTTTTCTCCAACATACGTGCAGAAAGACCTCCACGCTGTCTTTTTTCCTCTAAGATAACCCCTCTTTCTTGATCAATTTCATCCTCTTCGAGTAAGGCACCGTGTGCCCAGTCGCGCATAATAACGAGACCTTGCTTCAATAATTCAGGATTGTTGCTTGGCAGTGGCAACTGATAAACGGTCTCATCAAAGCCCGTATAAGCATTCAAATCTGCGCCAAAGCGTATACCTGAACGTTGTAAGTAATCGACCAATTCATTTTTTGGAAAATGAGTCGTCCCATTAAAGTTCATATGTTCTAAAAAGTGCGCAAGCCCCAATTGCTTATCATTTTCTAAGATAGATCCAACTTTATTCGCTAGATACATAACCATACGGTCTTTAGGTTCTACATTTTTCAATATAAAATACCGGAAACCATTGGGCAATACGCCTGTTTTTACCTTTGGATCCAAAGGAATTTGTAGGCTTGACCCTTGTTTAACATAGGATTTTGTATTAACATCCTTTTGGGCATAAGTTGCCATGCTGATAAACAGCATAGCAGCCGTACCAAATACTTTTACTTCTCTCCAGTATAAGTTCATTTTTATATAGCTATATATTTTTAGTTATTCAATAAATCTAGGATCCCCTCATTACGGATAATGATCATACCGTGTTTATCTGCACTGATTCCTTCCAATGCCTGATAGGTATACGTGGGTAC
Source organism: Sphingobacterium sp. MYb382 (assembly GCF_037572665.1). Taxonomy (NCBI): domain Bacteria; kingdom Pseudomonadati; phylum Bacteroidota; class Sphingobacteriia; order Sphingobacteriales; family Sphingobacteriaceae; genus Sphingobacterium; species Sphingobacterium sp. MYb382. The sequence goes on along the minus strand of NZ_JBBGZT010000010.1, from coordinate 149,305 downwards.
TTGATCAACCATCACGGTTGGCATATATCGGAAGGAAACCGTATTATTTTCTTTGGCGATTTCCTCTCCCACTTCAACGATATGTGTGGAAATAATAAAAAAGGTGTTCTTAAAAGTTACGAAGCTCTTTGTTACTGCTAAAGTAGCATCAAAGGCATCTTTTACATTTGTACCCTTGAAAAGCTCATCAAAAAGAACAAAAAGATGCTTCCCTTGGCTTACCTGCTCTGCTATGGTTTTGACACGCATCACCTCGGCATAGTAATGACTAAAACCTTGCTGCAAGTTGTCATTCACATTAATGGATGTGAAAATCCCTTGCCTCACGGAAAAGTGCATTGATCGTGCCGCTACGGGAAATCCCATATGTGCCAAGTACAGATTTATACTCGCCGTCTTCATAAAGGTAGATTTACCGGCCATGTTTGCTCCTGTCAAGAAAATTAGATTGTTTCCTTGCTTCATGTGGATGCTATTGCCGACTCCTTTTTCCAATTTAGGATGCCTTCCTTCTTCAATCGCTAAAACCGCGGCCGATTGGCTTAACGCCTCGGCGTAGCAAAATCCTCTTTCATTAGCAATAGACGCTACACTTTGATATACATCTATTTCATAAATTAAGTCGACTAACTCAAGAATTTTATCAGCATATTGACTCAGGTTGTAATCACAATTTACGGTATCCTTCCAGGTAAAGTCATCTTGACGAAGCGTAGCTAATAAGCCCTGCTTATGGATAAGATTTAACAAATCGTTAGCCCAGTTCAACCGTTCGCCAAAAGCACCAGCTTCCACGTGGAGCTCAGGTTTTTCAAAGTAACTTTTTAAGACTTTCAATACCCGAAGGCTGGCTAATATTCCGACTATAGTTTCTTCATATTTCTCGTCTTTAACAATCTGCTGGGCTACTTTATGTGAAAGAACACCTAGTGCAACAGCGATCTTGCTTGTCGCTTTGCGACTCGCTATATAGCGTTCAAACAACGAAAAATCGGCTTCATCAAGTTCCAAAACCAAACCATGACGAGCAAAATACTTGAATAGATGGGAACGATTGTTAATCTTCTCCGGATTAACAAAGGGTTCATGAAACCATTTTTCCAATAATATTTCTCCACCTTTTGTTCGCGTACGATTAAATAAAGAGAAGATAGAATGTGGATCAAATCGGCCCAATAAGTTAAGGTCCTTTTGCGTTTGTGCATCCGTCAGAAAAGCAGCTTCTTGTTGGGCAGGCGTATTCGTTTGCGCACCGTCCAACATTTCTAAGATTCCTTCGTTATTGATAATCAACATCCCGTGGCGATCGGCCGTCACTCCTTCTTGTAGCTTGTAGGTATACACCGGTTTACTACCCTCCATGACGGTGGGTAGGTATAAGTACTGAATACCTGAAGTCGCTGCCTTAAGGTCGTCGGCCGCTTCAATAATATGTGTCGAAATCACAAAAGCACTAGACTTACGAGCGGCAAAAGCTTTACTAAGCTCTACCGTTCCCTCGTAAGCATCTTTAACATTGGTGCCTCGGAACAACTCATCAAACAACACAAAAATGCGTTGTCCCTGAGCCACCATTTGTGCCACTTTCCTAATGCGCTTTACTTCCGCTAGGAAGTGGCTATAGCCCATATCCAAATTATCGGATAGGTTTATACTACTAATCAATCCATCAAAAACAGCAAATATCAACGACTTTGCTGGCACTGGAAAACCAATATGTGCAAGATAAACCCCTATTCCAACGGATTTCATAAACGTGGATTTCCCTGCCATGTTTGCACCCGTAAGGAATACCAAATTGTCGTTACCATCCATCGTCAACGAGTTGGCTTTCGCATTGGGTACCTGCGGATGATAAAGCCCGTCTATCGCTAGGTAAACAGCATCTTTATTTGTTAATGTATCTCTATCAATTACCGTAGGCAGTGCAAATCCTTTTTCACGCGCTACCGTTGCAACCGATACCCAAGCATCTAGCTGATAAATATGCCCGAACACTTTGAGAACCTGTGCTCTTTTCTTAAACCGGTACAAAGCATCATAAGCACTCAATTCGTCGAATGTTACTTTCTGCTTCAGCTCTGGAAGTCTCAAACCATCCAACTCCTCAAACAAGATGTCCATATCCCCCATTATCTTGGTGAAATAGGTATCCTGCTGATTCATCTTAGCTAAGAATGCGCGCATCGTGGCAAATGTATCTAAGACAGCCTTAGCGCCTTCCATCACCAATTTCGTTTGCGTATCTACGCCTAAAACCTTGTTTAACGCCGAATCATGGCTGGCCTTCTGTCCACTCAAACGTGTTCTTTCGTCGGCATTATCGAGGTAGGAAGAAGCGGCATCGAGCATCATTCCTTCGAAAGGAAAGGCGATCTGGTTTGTTAAGAAATACCGAACAATCGCTATACGCTCGGCTATGGCCGTGGCGTCCGACATGGGGTTATCCATGATTTCATCTAGAAAATCGGTTCCTCCACGCGTTTTCGTTCGTGTGAAGAATTGTTTTAAGGAAGGCTTTCCTCCTGTGGAGGAAAAGCCTAAGTCACTTAATGTCTGCTTATCGGTGAAGAATCTCATCGCTTCTTTTTTCTAAATCTATCTACGCTTACGTCTAATCAAAATGATGGTAGCAGCTAATAATAAAATTACAGGAATAGCTACGGTAAGTATCATTTTCAATATTTTCAATCCTTCTTTGGTAGCTTCCAAGATGTTGTCATCCGGCATTGGGCGGCTTACATCGACAGGAACTTTTCCATCTGATAACCAGTTAAACATAGCCGGAACGATATTAAAGTTAGAGGTTGGCCAACGACGAGTTTGTGGCATCAATCCACCATTGCTCAACGTTGTAGCATCGGAAAGGATATAGATACGTTGTTCTTTACCTTTTACTTGACGGGTCAATCCCATAGCTGTCGTATGCCAATCTACTTTCTCTCCTTTAGCTGGGTCGCAGGAAACGCTATCGTTTACAAAGTCAATAGTCTCTACTTCATTCCAAGTTTGCGCGGTATCCTTACTTGCGTATAGTTTTACGGAGTCTGTACGTAAAATTGGAACAACCTTAAATCCTTTATCTTCTTTTTTAATTAAAGAAGCTGCATTCTCCATCCCTATAAAAGCACGATTGTTTAATACTGTTGCGAAGTACTCATTCTGCGCAGCAGCTTCTGCTGTAGGTCTTGACAACACCACATTAGCTAACACATCTTGCTTCGGTTGTACCAAACGGCCTGGCAATACACCAATTCCGAAGTCAGCAATGAAATCGTACATAATCTGCGAGTTCGGCTTGAAGGCAATAAACATATTACCACCATTAGCGATGTACTGGTCAAGCTTTTGTTTCTCCTCTGGCGTTAGTGGCTTTTGCAAATCAGACACCACGATGATGTCTACACCTTCAGGAATAGCTTTGCTTCCCGTTAGATCTAGATTCTCAACGTCACATCCTTGGTTTGTCAATGCGTAACGGAAAGTCTTTGCAGAGCTGAATTTCGAATAGTCGCGAATACGATCGCCCGTTAAACTAGGCTCGCCATGGCCTGTTAAGAAGCCTATGCGTGGCAACTTAGTAACCATACGTTTTAAAGCAGCTGTAATCTCTCCTTCGGAAGGGAATTTTTGGAAATCTTCATAGATACGTAAGAATGCTTTCTGCCCATTATCACGTTGTACCACACGAACGAACGTATTTCCTTCATCCGTTAGGTCAATTGTTTTTTTCAATTCCGCCGGAGGCATAAACAATTTAAAGTCTAAATCGCGCAATTCAGCAACTCCTTTAGCTTGATCTTCGAGCGACAATCCTTTAAATTTATTATCCACCCAAGGGTTGTTACTTGGCTTGTCGTAATAATAAACGTATTTCATTTTCGTCTCTGGCTTGAAGCGTACATACTGACGTAGACGCTCCATATCTTCCTTCACATTAGTCGGAATACCATGTACATACTCTCTATCCAACAAGTTTACATAGGTTGTAATCGTCAGGCCTCCATCTAGTTTTGCTACGACGTCTTGACTATTCGGTGTCAATGTATTGTATTTAAAACGTGTACCATCATAGTAAGCCATGATTTTCGGTCTCGATGTGATGTACCCCAAGGTCATAACAACCAAAGCTACCAGCGCATATTTACCCCACATGGCACCTTTCGTTTCAAACGTTTGGAAGGAACGAACTTTAAGAATACTGAAGGCCAAAAACATACCTGTTACGATGATGAAGTAAAGTACATCTTCGGTGCATATTAATCCTTTAGCAAACTCTAAGCTTCTTCCAGAAAGGGACAGCCAGTAGGTAATTTCACGAACAAACTCGATATCTTGCCATACCTTATTCATGTAGGCTAAAGCGGAAAGAACAACTAATGTTCCTAAGGCAGCAACCACTTGATAAGAAGTCAAACTAGACATAAACAAACCTATTGCCGAGTAGGCACAGATTAACAAATAAATCCCCAATACCCCAATAAGGACAGGTGTTAAATCGAAGTTCTCAACCGTGAAATAGCCGATAGTAACGTAAGCCAGTAGAATTAAGGTTAACAGGAAACCATAACTTATCATGGCTAGGAATTTACCAAAGATAATTTGTCGTGGATTTACGGGTGAAGAGAAAAGTAGCTTTATGGATCCACTACTATATTCTCGACTCATTAAGCCCATCGTCAATAAGGGCAAATAAAGGTGTAGATATTCTTGTACTTTTATCAGTAGACCAAACTGGCCACCGAAAATATTTGCTGACAACGCTATTTGCGGCATACCCGTCAATTGCATTTTCAACATTCCTTGCATAAGCTCCATAAAGACTAAGCCTGTCTGGAAACTAAATATAATCAAGATAAACCAAGCTATAGGCGAGTAGAATAGCGTAAAAAGCTCCGCTTTAGCAATTTTTAAAATCTTTCTCATTTATTTTTAAACTAGTATATATTATGATTTCTTTTTAGAGAGTCTAGCAAACACATCATCCATAGAGCTTTTCTCAATATTCAGCCCCATCAATCCCCAACCCAATCCTACACATTGTTCTGCTAAGCGCTGAACGGTATGTTTTTCACCGTCATAACGCAGACGAAAGCGTGTCGGACTTAAAGCCTCTAGATCATTGATGCCCTCGACTTTAAGAAGTATGTCTTCTGTTGGTGGGTTATCAAGTGTTATGACCAATGAATTTGGTTCTATATAGTTGTCGAACATCTCTAAGGTTCCAGAAAACACCAACTGTCCTTCATCGATCATTTTGATTTCTTGACACGTTGCTTGTACTTCAGAAAGGATGTGCGTGGATAATAAAACCGATCTCTCTGTTGCTATCTCGCGTATTAAGTGGCGCACTTCTAAAATCTGGTTTGGATCCAAACCGTTTGTTGGCTCATCAAGCACCACGAACTTCGGACTGTGCACAATCGCTTGTGCAATTCCTACACGCTGCTGATAGCCTCCAGAAAGGTTTCTTAAGAGTCTATTGCTGAAGTGAGCTACACCACAACGCTCCGCTGCGTCGGCTACTGCTTTTTTTACCGCATGCTTATCGTCCATCTTCAACTCGGCACAATAGGTAAGATATTCCTGCACCGTAAAATCAAGGTGCAAAGGCAGCTTCTGTGGCATAAATCCGATTTGCTTCTTCGCATTTACGGGATCTTGCTTCATGCTGATGCCATCGATAAACACCTCTCCTTTGGATTGTTTTAGTACGCCACAGATGATATTCATCGTTGTAGACTTACCTGCACCATTGGACCCCAACAAGCCGACAACGCCCTTGGAGTCAATCTCGAAACTGACATCTTTCACAGCCCATTGACTCGCATACTTATGCGAGAGATTCTCAACTTTTACAAGCGTATTTTGCATAATATTTATAAAATGAATTTTAAAGGTTTAGGTTCAAGGGGAGCACGCTACTCCCCTTTTTTCTAGTAGCGATCGTTCGCCATTGCGCGAACGTCGAAATTGTACTTCGTTTTAAAGTGGTTAATTAGAATATCGAACTTCTGCTTAATCAGCGGATATTTCAGATAAGGTGCCATCTCTGCATCCGTACGTTGGGTTAAGTTTAAGAGATAAGAACTCAAGTCATTGCTCTTGGCCGTCGTCCATGCGTAAGTACCATAATACCATTCTCCAGGATTACCTACAGCGGTATAACTACTTGGTAAGAATCCACGCGCACGATAAGCTTTTTGGTTATCTGAATTAACTACATTAACGGGCGTCGCAGGAACGGTAACATAATCGCTTACATTATAAAAGGCATTTGGAATATCCAACAGCTTATTAGCGATGTAATATTGCAACAAAGCCACTTGCAAATCATTTCTACGTACAATCTTATCAGCTTTACTCATGGTAGCTAGATTGGCATTCATCCCAGCAATGGTAATACCCTTTCCATTAATCTTTAGATTAGAGAATAGATACTCTTGCCCTGGGGGAAAGCCCGTTCCTGGTCTTCTACGTTGAATACGGTCTGCCATAATCACACGATAAAGTAAACCTCCTTTCTTTTTAAAGGATTCTGGATAATATTTCAACCAGATATCATTGATAAAATCCAACATCAATCCGACATGTTCTGGTTTTCCCAGAACGATAGAGTCAATAGAAGAGCTCGATCCTGTACCTGAAGATTGTGTCCATTCAAAATCCTTTTGGGTTACATTGTATAAGAAATAAGAACCATAGGTACCTTTTAACGCTAGTATACGGTCGTTATCTGCTTTTGAAGCACCTAACTGCGGTAGTTGGTATTCGTCATTTATCGCGATAGGTTCTCCAAGTTTATCTTTATCGGCACAGCCTCCCAATGTGAAGGCACAAAAAGCCAATAGTATGTAAATATTCTTTTTCATGGTTTAGGTCGATTAATTTGCTAATTTATTTGCCAACACGTTCGCCCATTAAAGCAGATGGGTTTTGAACAAATCCAGGGTTATTCGTAAACAAAGAACTTGGAAAAGGTAAGGTGTACATCGGGTCATTTTTCGTTAATGTAAACGTTAATATAGGTCCACCGACTTCCTCCTGATAACGATGTTCAATAGCAGGACGACCGTAGCGACGTAGGTCAAACCAACGAAATCCTTCATAACAAAACTCCTTACGACGTTCTGTACGAATAGCTTCCAAAGCATCCTCAGCGCTTGTGAAATTCTGATTTGCATAGTTCGTAATGCGATTACTTCTTAATAAGTTTAAATCGGCAGTAGCCGCAGCGGTATTCTTTAACTCAGCATACGCCTCGGCACGATTCAATAACGCTTCTGAAGAACGAATCACCTGTGTTAACTGCGTTCCAGAAACCAACTTACTTACTAAATAATAATGTGTTGCTGGGCTTGCTTTCCCTAGGTAGGATAACCTTACATCGGCGGTTTCGAAACTTGAAACAACATCCAACGAAGGCATGTAGGTCGACTGACTAGGTTGTGTATAGCCACCAAAAACCCATTCGACCTCCGGATTATCATAGTTTAAATACGTGTTAGAGCCTCCTGTAGCCGCTCCAACAAAAGGAAGTAACATCGCTACACGACCACCGCTCTCAAATACCGCATCTGCATGCTTTATCGTTTGCTCCCAATTATTCATGTGTAGATAAACACGCGATAAAAAAGTATGAATAGCACGTTGATTAATATGGAAATCACCACGAATGATTTGTAAAGGCTCCATCAAGCGGAGCGCTTCTTCCAAGTCACCTACCACCTGTGTATATACTTCTTTCACCGTAGCCCTTTTGCTATATGTTTCCTCAATACCTGAATGTAACTTCAATGGAATACTTAGTGATTCAGGATTGGCCGTATAGGGTTCGCCATATAAATTTGCTAATTGGAAGTAGTAGATAGCACGTACGGCCAAAGCTTCAGCTTTCACCCGATTGCGTTCTGGCTCAGTACCAATTGCGGCATTAATATTATCCAAAACGGCATTACAGCCCATTATCCACGCATAGTAGCGAGCATACGGAGTAGATCCCGGCGAACTCGCAATTTCTAACCCATTACCATCATAATTTACAAACGAAGGTTGCCACGTAAACTGAAGGCGATCGCGTCTAGCATCGTTAGAACCGACAACATTCTCATCTAACAAGTTAAACTCAACGTCATCATCCAAAAAATAAACAAAAGTGCTAGGTTCTTCTTTTCCTTGATAACCAGAGCCCATTAGTAATTCTTTATAATCGACAACTGTACGCGGAATAACTTCATCTTGCGACTCTTCTTTAAGAAAATCACTACAGGAGTTCATGGAAAGTAGAAGGCCTGCGGATAACCATAAGCCAAAGACGTTTTTTATCGTTGTTGTTTTCATTTTTATAGCTTTAGTTGGTTACTTAAAAGGATAGATTTAATCCCAATGATCCTGTACGGCGTGCTGGCCATCCTCCTGTTTCAGGATCATAGCCATCCCAAGTTTTGTCAAAGGTTATTAAGAATGGATTAGTGAGTGATCCTGAGATACTTAATCTTTTAATACGTAATTTCTTTAACGCATCAGCAGACAAGTCATAGGTAAAACCAATCGTACGACAACGAATAAAATCTGCATCTGCCACGCGATAGTCTGAATACGCATACATCTCGTAAGCGCTTACAGTCGAGGAAAGTCCACCTGTTACAGTAGGCAATAAAACATCTGCTTTAGAAGGACTTCCTGGAGGAACAGAAGGTATATTGGTGTATGCTTCATCACCTGGTTTTTTCCAACGATCAATAAGCAGTCGAGAAACGTTTTGCTCTGGAGTTGGCGCCCCCGAATTATTATAAATGCGTGGTAAACGTTTTTGATTGCCAAAGGCCATCGCAAACTGCGCACGGAAAGAAATATTCTTGTATCGTAAACTCGTAGATAAACCTCCAGAGAAATCAGGCTCTATTTTTCCGGAATTTACCAAATAATCTAAATCATTATTTGATTTCTGAACATCCATATACTTAAACGAAGGCATCCCGTTTTCATGCTTTAAACCATTATACGCGTAGGAATAAAAGGTAGAGTATGCCTCACCAGTTTCGATAGCAGTACCATTTAAATAATCAGCACGTGTATTAACACGATCATTATTAAATAATTTATTACGCGTCAAACCTGTGTTAACCGAGAACTGCCACGTAAAATCTTTTGTACGTACAGGTACTATGTTAACAATTAGGTCGTATCCTTTATTTTCAACACGCGAACCTAAAACAATAGCCGAAGCCATACCATTTTCAATCGGCACTTCTCTTGAAGAAAGAATATTTCCATTCTTTCTAAACATATTCGCCGTTGCGTTTAATCGACCATTAAGGAAAGATATATCGACTCCTAAATTCCAAGATTTTGTCTTTTCCCATCCCAAATTCGGATACGGCAAAGACTGAATATTCAGTGTATACTGCTGGAAATAGGTATTCAAACCACCATCACGTGCGATTAAATAAGGAGAAACAGCCTCTACCGCATTTCCTTGGAATCCATAAGAGCCATAAATATCTAAAGAACCCATCCACGTTTGCGATTTGAAGAACTTCTCGTTGCCCACCAACCACTTACCACCTACCGACCAAGTTGGCGCAAAGCGTTTGTTTTGATCTTGTCCAAAACGGTTAGATGCATCGAGCCTTCCACTGACATTGACCACATAGCGATTATCATAGCCATATACTCCTGAGAAATATTCACTTAAATAGTTGCTTTTACGATTGGTAATACGAGAGTTTGCACGCATTGCTTCATGCAAATTTTCCGCCCCAGTATTAGAAATCAAAACGGGATTTTGCGGTATCGCTGCATATTTCTCTCCTCGGTAGTGTAGGTATCCATAACGGGTATCAATATTACCTTTCAAAATACCGGAACGTGCTTCAATACCTAATTGAACAGTTACATGATGCTTCTGCTCAAACACTTTATTGTAAACAATATTATTTCGGAAAGTATAGCCAGTATTTACCGCATTGTCCATTACGACGAGTCCACCGAAAGGTAAACGTGTTGACCTTTCTTCTGGCGAGTTGGAGGTTACAGATCCAAATTCATAACCACGAATCTGCGTGATGTAATTACTTAACTCCGTAGCATACATCTTAGAATCCGAATGACTCACATTAAAAGAGAACAATCCTTGATATTCAAAATCAGGATGTACCTTATAGCGAATGTCAGCACTTGTCGATAAATTACGTGTCGTACCAACATTTCCCGTATTATCTAACTCATTCTGGATGTTGTATAGGTAACTGTTTTTCCCTGGAATAGCTGTACTGCCAGGACCTATTTTCTCATGAAAAAACAACGTTCCATTATCGTTATACATGGGTAGTGTACGCGATGTCTTAGCAGCATAATCAAAAGGGTTTACGCCAAAAGCAAAACCATCTGTCTGACGCATTCCTCCATTGAGTAATAAATTGACAGATAAATTGTCTCCAAAACGAACCGTTGTATTAGAGCTTCCCGTGAAACTCATCAAATTATTACCCTTAGCTTCACCGATTTGCTTTTGGAAACCAAAGCCCGTACGATTGACGATACGCTCCGTGCCTCCGCTAATATTAACATTATGATTTTGAGAAATTGGCGATGTAAAAAGTAAATCGAACCAATCTGTATTTTGATTTTCTAATTTTCTAAATTCACGAACATACGTGTCATAGTCAATCTCTTTAGCCTGTAAACGCTGTACTAAACCACCATATCCAAAAGGTAGAATAGCTTGTGTATAGCTGTCTCTATTTTCATAAAGCTCTTGTGAGAATTGCATTAACTCTTGCGAGTTCATGAAGTTGTAGTCCGAATAGCGCGGTCTTCTTCCCAAAGAAAGATCCGTTCCATAAGAAACTGACACTGTACCGGGTTTTGCTTTTTTAGTCTTGATAACGATCACACCATTGGCAGCTTGCGAACCATAGATGGCTGTCGCTGAAGCATCCTTAAGCACGGTGATTGTTTCAATATCTGATGGATTCAACCAGGATATAGCATTAGAAGCTAACATACGCATGTTAGTCATATCGCCATCAAGGTTACCGTTTGAACTTTGCATCGGCAAAGGGTCACGTTGTACAATACCATCAACGACCCATAAAGGCTCTTGATTGCCCAACAAAGTTGAGGTACCACGCACGCGAATTTTAGGGGTGGACCCTACCTGTCCGGATTGCATCGTTACCAACATGCCGGGAACAACACCTTGTAGCATCATATCAATACTCGTTTCGCCGGCTATCTTAATATCTTCCGCTTTAATGGTGAAAGAAGAACCTGTGAATCTACTTTTATCGATATCCATATAGCCGGTTACGACAACTTGATCAATTTCGTTCTTAGCTGGCGACAGCACCACGTTGAAGCGCATCGCATATTCACCGAGCACGTTAGGATAAACGTTTCGAGGAAGGCTTTTTTTATCTTTTTCTTGGTAGTTTACATTAAAACGAACCGGATTAAATCCGATAGAAGACACATTAAGGACCGCATCTCTTGATACATTACTGAATAGGAAAAAACCGGCATCATTAGTACTTACGCCTAGATTTTCTTCACCAACAATACTAATTGTTGCTGTCGGAATAGGTCTTCCCAAGCTATCCACGATAGTTCCTGAAATGGTTATACGTTCTTGCTGTGCCGCTTTTTCAGCAGGGGCGCTCTCTACGATTGCTGTGCGATATAAGAAAATACTTTTGCCTTCAATTTTGGCTACTAAACCTTTATCACGCATGATATGGTTCATAAATGTAGCCAAGGCCATTTCTTTTACATCGACATCAATAGGCTCCATCTCTTTGAGAAGTGCACTAGCGCCAGACACCCCATAGCCTGTTTGTTCGTATACAATATCGAACACATTGCTCAAGGTTATTTTTCTTTTTTTAAGTGTTATATTTTGTGCTGATACGGTGTTGCCGATGGTTAACGAGCAAACACAAAGTAAGGCAGCAAGTCGCCCTTTTGTAAGGACAAGAGTTTTTTGTTTCATTAAGTATGGTTAGGTTAGGTTAATGATGACGTCTATCCGGAGATAGCCGACAAAAAAATCAAAGGTTTAGTTTTTAGAGTAATGGGTTATACCTTCCTTATAGTGCCTCCTTTCTTTTGTTAATAATGACTAATTTCTTTTTCTGCTTTCCTTCGTAGGTCAACAGTCTATAGGTGATATCAGCACTTTTCAATAAGTTCAGCGTAGACAATAAAGGCTCTTTACGATGTACACGCCCAAAGAAAGACACATTGGGTACGGCACCTTGATATTCGACATCGATATCATACCAGCGTGCCAACTCACCCATTACATCTTGAAAGGGCTTGTTATCAAACGTAAAAAGACCATTCTTCCACGCTATTTCTTGATCTAGATTAACGGGTCTAACTTTAGCTTGGTTTCCCTGTAAACTAGCCTGCAAGCCTGGCTTTAAGAAAACACCTTTATTTAAGCGCTCACCGTCACCGTGTACAGATACTTTACCTGTAACGAGCGACACCTTACTCATCGATTCATCGCCATAGCTGCGAATATTAAACTGCGTACCATGCACCTGAACGTTATAATGCTCGAAGTCTACGGTAAATGGAACTAAAGACTTTTCATCCTGAGGGTCTATTTTTTTGGCTATAGTAAAGTAAGCTTCTCCAGTCAAAGCAACCTTACGGTCTCCTTCTGGAAATACAACCGGATAGCGCAACGAGGATTCCGCATTCAGCATTACCGTACTCCCATCCGATAAGGAAACTTGAAACTGCTCCCCGCGAGGCACATTAATAGTTACCTCTTGAAACTTATTTCCTTGAAGAATAGACTCTCCATCCTCATAATAAATATGATTATCGATCATCTGGATCGCGTGTCGTGCATCATCCAGCTGTATACTATTTCCATCGGATAACGTTAGCGTTACGCCTTGTTTTTCAAGCCCCTGAGGTATAGGTGCAACAAATGCTTGCTGAATGCCCCGCCATAGCGTATCGCCATACTGTGGGTTTAACTGCTGGAAGAAACCAAACAAAAGCAAGATAGAAGCCGCAGCATAAGGCCATAGCCCCCACCAGTTACGTTTTGATTGCATAGAAACCAGAGGTTCTTTATTTCCTACCAACTCCTTATTCTCAAGATCGATATTTTGTTTTTCCAGCACATGTTGTAATGTTCTTTTCGTATCAACACGAGTCGCTTGGAATTGTCGTAAGTCTTCGAAAAACAAATCATGGTCAGCAACCTTATCCAATACCTTTTGATTGTCTGGATGAAGGTCAGCCCATTCTTGCAGCATAAAAAGCTGTTCCTCCGTAAGTTCCTCACGAAGATAGCGCTGCAACAAGTCGATAATTTGTGGTCTATTTCTATGCATAAAATTGCTTCATAGGGGCCCTACCTCGGCTCCATATATAGAAGACGAGAAACAGAACCTAAATCTTTGGTAAAAAATTAAAAAAATTAAGAAAAGATAGATGTCTGTGAAAAATGATACACAAACAGTAGATATAGGAAAGGATTTTTCTCTTTAAAAATAAGTCGAATGGCTTTGGTAGCCTCATGCTTATTAATAAAAACGGCATTGGTACTAATACCCAACTTAAGGGCTATCTCTTGGGTTGATAAGCCTTCAAAAAAGCTTAATAGAAAAACTTCACGCTGTTTAAACGGCAGCTTACACACTTCCTCATACACCGCACTCAACAATTCCGAATAAATCAGCTGTGCTTCAATATTTTCTTCACTAGGCACTAAATTGGCCTTCTCTTCTATCGTATCTAATCGACGATTTCGTGGCGACTTAAGATAGTCTAAACAGGCATTCCGAATCACCACATACAAATACGATCGTAAATCTTTCAAGGAAGCAAACTCTTGACGACCATTCCATATTTTTAGGAAACCATCATCAACAATTTCTTCCGCCACATCTTCATCTTTCAATAAGTTAGTAGCAAAATAACAGACCTCCCGTTGGTATTTGTTTATCACGACCTCTAAAGCCATAGTCTCCCCAGCCTGCAGTTGCTGCAGTAACCTTTTATCATCATACAAGGGCTGGCTATTCATGTATAAACTTGGGTTTAGTAGAGCGACAAAGAAAAGGAATCTTTCTTTAATATTCAAACACTACTTTATCTATAGGATAAATAAATATTTAAATTAACCTAAAATAAACATGAAATACGCTTGAAAGCAAATCTATGTTCACCACATTAGTTATGGCGCAAAGCTTCGTAAATAAGCAAGCCGCTCCAAAAATAGGGCGGCTTGCTATAAATCACGAAGAACAAAAACTACAAAGCAGGATTTTGTGCATATTGAGCCCATAGCTCATCTAACGTTTTACCGGTTGTACTTTTCCAGAAACCCTCAGTATATGTTTTATTGCGTATCGCTTTGTCAGTTGCTTGTACAAAACCTGGTTTTACATGTTTCTCAATCCATGCTAAGAAACGTGCCGTCACGCGATAGGCATCGGTGTAGTTATGGTTTGGCGAATAATTTGGCAGCGACCAACCTGAACTCGCGTTATTTAAGCCATAAGCGTAACGCACATAATCAGCAATACCTTCAGACAGCCATCCTGGAGCAATGCCCCCTTGGTAGGCCTGAATATGATGCATAATTTCGTGCGTAACGATATCAATGTCATTCGGATTGCTCTTCATAAAATTATAACTATAAACAACAACATTACTAATCGCGTAAGCCGCACCGTCATACGTAGGGTCAATTATAAAATATAGACTCTTCTGCGCATCTGTATTAAAATCTTTCAATAGTTTAGGATATACTGTGAAGAAGGTATTAATCATTTTGTCTTTGTAGGACAATGTTTCTTCGGGCGTTTTATTTAAAAAAATTAACGACAGGCCATCCTTTTTCACACTATCTATACGTGTAATTGGATTTGTTTGCTGCGCACTAATAGGCACTTGAATCAAGCGTAATTCCGACGCTTGAAACATATCGCCATAATAGATGGCCGTCACATTCAAGCGATAGTATTTATACTTTACTTTGTTCTCAAAAGAATAGGATTTAGTAAGGTTGCGTGACCGAAAAAGTTCACCAAGCTGACGATCAAGCTGCGTCCATGTCGTCCCATCGTTGGACCCCATAAACTTCCAATCCATGGGATCGCGGCCTTCAGCATCATTGCCAGAAGTCCACTCATAGGTACCAATCAAACGAGGCGTGTCAAACTGAAAATCGATGTTAAAACTAGGCTTAAAAGATTGAATTAAGAACTTCGTCGACTTATCATTATCAACGAGTTTTCTAGATGACTCCACACTATTAATGCCATTCGCATTCTCTATATTAACAACAAGTTTTGCTTTATCCGTAACATCCATACGAACGATAGTCTCTTCTTTTTCGGGCTCTTTCGTGCCTACTTCAGTTGCAGCATCCTTTGTACTCTTGCTACATGCTACAGTAGAAAAACAAAGGCTCATGAGAGTAAATGGCAAAAGCCATTTTGAAAGGTTTCTTTTCACAGATTTGGGTTTAGTTGAAATAAAAAGGTTAAGTATCTTTTCTTTATACGCACAAGATAAAAAGAATAATCAAAAACTAAAACGTTTTATCAAATACGTTCAAACAAAAATTTAACCAACAAAGAGTAACTTTAATCACAAAAGAAACACAGTTCACCATACGTCCATGTATTATGCCCCGTCTTTTTTCTTTTACATAAATAGCCACAGCCAAAAGAATTACAGAAAAGAACATGAAATCTCCAAAACGTATTCCTAGGCAAGCTTGTCTAAAGCGTACGATAGAAATTCGATTTTCCTTATCTTTGAAAAGACAGTCATATATCAAAAAAACATAAAATGAACAGTAAATATCCTTTAAGTGCTTCCTTGAGAGTAGACCAATTATTGTATATCTCGGGACAAGTGGGGAAAAACCCAGCTACAGGAACGATGGTCAACGAAAGCTTTGATGCTGAAGTAAAACAAGTGATGGAAAATCTACAAAGTCAATTGCATGCTCATGGATTAACATGTGAAGACCTTGTAAGCACGATCATCTACTTGAAGGACATGAAAGACTATACTGCTTTGAATGAGCGCTATGCAACCTATTTTGCAGAAAGATTTCCAACACGTACGTGCATCGCAGTAGCAGATCTACCTTCTAATGCTACCGTTGAAATATCAGGTATTGCGCATTTCAAAAGTCAACAATAATAGTATTTAGCAACACAAATAAGTTAAGCTACTTATCAACAATTAGTAGCTTAACTGTACACTATGCTATAGCCTCAGCGACTTTTAATTAACGAAATCAATTTTTAACGTAGTACCATGGCTTTATGAGACGTAAAAGCGTAGAAATACCACTTCAAATTTTAGAAGATGACTATAGCGATGGATTTTCTATTGATAAGCTATCGCTGGAAGACCTGATTCAGATAGAAGGTGCGCAACAAGCGCATCGGCATGATTTTCATTTTTTCTTACTACTAGAGAAAGGCAAGGTTTCTGTAGAAATAGACTTTGAAAAATATGATCTAGAAGAGCAAAGTCTCTTTTACCTTCATCCACACCAAGTACATCGTATACTAAAACTAAAAAATACAACGGCCTATATTTTGGCTGTCAAGAACGAGTGGCTACAACGCGATCAAATTACAACTCTAGATCAAATAGCTCCCCTCCGCCCTTTAGTGCCTCATGCTGACGCTCTTTTTTTACTACAGCAGTCCATACAATTATGTATGGCTATCCATCAGCAAAAAGGTCCTTTTTATGCTAAAGCACTGCGCGATGCGGTAAAGACTTTCATATCACTCTTTATTGAGCAATTTTTAGGCGCGTTTAATCCAACAAAAAAGCCTTCCCGCAGCGAGGCCATTGCCTATAAATTTCATCTACTAATTCAGCAAAATTTTATCGCACAGAAACGACCAGGACAGTATGCGCAACAGCTAAATATCACAACAGCCTACCTTAATGAATCAAAACCAAAACGACCGGACTTTCCGCGTCTTACCATATCAATCAGCGCGTCATCCTAGAAGCAAAAAGACTTTTATACCATGCAGATGAATCTGTGAAAGAAATAGCTATTGCATTGGGTTTCGATGATGTTGCCTATTTTTCACGTCTATTCAAGAAACACGTTGGCACAACGGCGATTAATTTTCGTAAAACAAGCCAAGATTAATTAGACTTGATGCTTACGTATAATCCGAAATATAGGACTAACCTTTACTATATTTTTTTGGTTTAACACCGATATGTTTTTCAAACAGACGACTGAAATGACTGAGGTTAGTAAAGCCTAGCTGATAGCCGACTTCCGCTACCGAAAGATGCTGCTCGCGCAATAGGTAAGCAGCCTGCTGCATGCGTATTTTTTGATAATAATGATAGACGCTTTCTCCAAATACCTGACGAAAAAGACGACCTAATTTGCTAACGCTCATGCCTGCATCTTTTGCGAGTTGTTCCAAAGCGGGCGGTGTGTCAACCTGCAAAACCAATGCATCGCGCACCCGATAGATTTGTTTTATATCTTCCTTATTTAAAGGATAAAATGTTAATTGCTCACGCTTCAGCAATTCGGACAAGAAAAGATAAATCAATTCCTCTGCTTTCAGTTTATAAAAAAAATGAGCTAAGGAATATTTAGCATCTAATTGAAAAATAGCCGTCGCTACTGCTTGTATATTAGGTGAAATAAGCTCTTCATATAAGTAAGCCTGTCCATTACCAAGGAGCAACTCCATAAATTCGTGCTTCGCGTTTGCTTCTAAAATTTTCTTTAGGTAATCTATTTCAACGCCAATAATCAAATTCGTTACCGGATAAAATGCAGGAACATGAATATCCAGAGCCATGTCTGACGTAGAGACCTGCACTGACGGCCAGGTTTTAACATGCAGCGTGTCTTTAGCAGAAGTCAATTCTGCCTGAAGCGGCGACACATTACGAAAACTAAAAATCAACACTTTATCTTCGGCTCTCCCCTTCAGTCGTTTAATCAACAACTCCTCATTTAATTCAAAAGACTGAACTAATAAGGCAATACCCGGAAAAGGATTTATCAAACGCATGTATCCCGTTCCCATTGTGGATGGAAAATGTAATAAACCTTGGTCATCCATATGTCCACCAAGGTTTATAAGATACGTGTGCATATCCGAAGGTTCATCAATTTCCAAAATCATAATGGACTATTTTTATATCAAATGTAGTTATTTTAACCAAAATCAAGCTCTTAATTTTGTCTTATCAAAATAATAAAGCAATGAAAAAGAACTTACTCCAAAATAAAAAAGTCGCCATTATTGGTGCAGGGCCCGTAGGCCTTACTACGGCAAGATTATTACAACAAGCCAACGTAGACGTTCATGTATACGAGTGGGACAATAATGCAGAGGTACGCATCTTTGGTGGAACCCTGGATATCCATAAAAACACCGGACAATTAGCCTTGGAAAAGGCAGGACTTCTCGACGCGTTTTACGCAGCAGCAAGACCAACAGGTGAACACTTGGTTGGAAAAAATGGAGAGTCGCTCATGTACGATTTTCCGAATGAAGAACAATTATATCATCGTCCAGAAGTAGACCGTAATGATTTGCGTCAGCTACTCTTACAAAACTTAACGCCTGATACTGTTGTATGGGGCAAACAGCTAAAAGAAATTGTCAAAATTGAAGAGCACTTTATTTTGCGCTTTGAAGATGGTACGGAGGTTTATGCCGATGTTGTCATTGGTGCAAATGGGAGTAAATCTAAAGTTCGTCAAAGGCTCACCACTGCGACACCAAAATTTACGGGAACGATTATTATCCAAGGAGAAGTATTCAATCCTGAGCTTAATGCGCCCAACTATAAAGCTTTATGTAAAGAAGATAATGTGATGGTTATTGCTGATAAAACAATGTTTGCTTCACAAATAAAATCTAAAGGAACGATTAACTACTTCTTCTGCTTTAAGGCAGAAGAGACTTTTGCTAATGATGAAAACATCGATGTAAGTGAATCATCACAAGTGGCTGACTATCTTAAAAAGGTATGTAGTGACTGGGATCCTAAATTTATCGAGTTATTTGAGGCTACCAAAAGCTTCTGGGTACTTCCTATGCGCAACATGCCTCTAGACGAAAAATGGCAAACGGAAGATGCTATAACTTTAGTTGGTGATGCTGCACATGCCATGCCTCCCTTCGCTGGTGTCGGTGTAAACATAGGTCTGCTAGACGCGCTACGGCTATCTGAAAACTTACTAAGCGACAAATTTGATAGTATTCGCGAAGCGATGGAAGATTATGAGCATAACATGTTTGGCTATGCTGGTGAGGCCCAGCGTGACACCGCCTCTGCAGAGTCTGATTTTTTCTCAGACACGGCTATCGAAGACCACATCAAAGGACGAGAAGAATGGAATAAAACTTTGTAACCAGAAAGGCCAAGTCAATAAAACGAAATTCGGCCTTTTTTATGGACTTATTTTGACCTTAAATTTTCTATTTTTAAGTAGATTTGAAATATTACAAGTCAAAAATCCTCCTCAACTATGGAATATTCTTTTAGACAAGCGAATACACAAGATGCAGCCTCAATATGGACAATTTTAGAAAAAGCCATCCAACGCAGACGTGAAGACGGTAGTGACCAATGGCAGGACGGCTATCCAAATCCTTCCATTATTGAAAATGATATTGCTAAAGGTTCAGCACATGTTCTGACCGATGGAAATACCGTTATTGGTTATTGCTCTATCTCCATAAATGATGAGCCTGAGTATGCCAATATCGAAGGTAAGTGGCTTACTGATGGCGACTTCGTCGTATACCATCGTGTAGCGCTTTCAGAAGATTATCTAGGCAAAGGGCTGGCACAAACCATGCTTAAACATATTGATACCTTTGCTCTGCAGCACAATATCTACAGCGTAAAAGCAGATACAAACTTTGACAATGCGGGCATGCTTCGCATTTTTGAAAAACTAGGTTACCAATATTGTGGTGAAGTAACCTTCAGAGGCTCTGCACGAAAAGCATTTGAGAAAGTACTTCATAAACCAGCGTAGTTAATAAGATTTTCAACGCATGAAAAATAAAGACGATACATGTAATAGGTATCGTCTTTATTTTATCCCCTCTGCGGATTATCCCCTTAAAAAATAAATTACTACAAAACAGCCTTTCAGATTTTCCGCTTTTTCACTATACTTGTATAACCAGAATTTAAAAAAGTGAATAGAAAGAATAGTCTTCCTCCTCCAACTGCTTAATACTTTTCTCAAGTTTTAAGAAATATAAGGATCGGCAATTTTGCCGACGCTATTTCTATGTATCAAATTTCAATTTAATTCTTACTAAAGAGGTCTTGTTCATTATGAACAGACAGTTCCTTCTATATGAAAAAGTCATATCTTTTATTGCACAGCGCTGTGCTCCTAGCCGGTTTTACGGGTGTATTTGGTAAACTAATATCCCTTAATGAGGGATTACTCAGCTGGTACCGTGTATTCTTTTCGGCACTTATTTTATTTGCTATTTTAAAATTCTCAAAGGCGACAAAACCAATCAGCTGGAAAGAAAAAATTGCTATTGGCAAAGTGGGTCTTCTCATTACCACCCACTGGATATTCTTCTATGCCAGTATCAAGTATGCTAATATTTCCATTGGTGTTATTTGTTTTTGCCTAATCAGCTTTTATACAGCGATTTTCAAACCGCTTATTAACAAAACCAAGTTTCAATTTTCGGAACTTATGTTGAGTGCGCTGACCCTACTCGGCATAAGCTTAATTTTCCATTTTGACAGCTCCTACCAAGTGGGCATCATATTGGGTGTTATTTCATCCGCGCTGGGCGCACTATACACCATTTATAACGAAAAATTAGTACGTGTTTACGAAAGTAAAACAATCAATTTTTACCAGATGGTGGCCGGAACTATAACCTGGGGAGCTTTAATGCCTATCTACTTACATTTTTTTCCAGTAGAAACCATTATTCCTAGTGGCACAGATACCTTCTATTTACTCTTACTTGCACTTTTCTGTACAGTTGGCCTATACATGCTAATTGCAGAGGTGCTACGTACGATTCCAGCCTTCACCATGAACCTCACCTTTAACTTGGAACCTATTTATGCGATCATCTTAGCTTTTCTATTCTTTGATGAAAGCAAGGATGTCAATACATCCTTCTATATTGGTTTGGGGCTCATCATGACCTCTGTGGCACTACAAACAATAATTTCTACACGAAAGACGAGTAAAATCCAAATAACATAATCAATAGCCGCAGCGTAATTTACGCTGCGGCTATTTTATTAACAGTATAGAAAAGTATCTTTCAGTTTTTGGTATTATAGCAGAAATCATTATTTTGCTTACCGCTTAACAACCTCATACCATGCATCCTAAAATTATAAGCTTTGCTATAGGCATCATCTTTCTATTGGCTAGTTGCCATACAACAAAAAACATAAACGATTCAACACGTAAACAGATGCAGGAAGAACTCCGCGCAATGGTAAAGATTGATCAAGTGGCCGCCTTTCAAAAACAAGGAGTATACAAAGATTATAGTGAAGAAGCTTGGCAAAGTTTCAAAGACAGTGTGTTTCAGACTAATCAGAAAAATATAGCACGCTATTTTGCTAAATACGGATTCTTAGGTTTTAAAGAAGTTGGCGAAGAGAGCTCACAACATTTCTGGCTGCTCGTTCAACATTGCGACCATGACCCTAAATTTCAAAAACGCGTACTCGCAAAAATGGATAAGGAAATAAAGAAGAAGAATGCTAAGCCAGAGAACTATGCTTATCTATTTGACAGGGTACAAATAAATGCTGGAGAAAAACAACAATTTGGAACACAAGTCACCTACCTTGCAAAAACAACAGGCAGAGCAATTCCGAAAATTGGACTAGTAGATTCGATACATGTAGATCAGCGACGGGCAATGTACAATCTCCCCCCATTGAAGAAGTATCTAAATGACATGACGAAGCTGCACTTTCAAATGAATAAAGATTCTTACGAAAAAAATGGCTATACAGCGCCTGATTTATATAGCGAGTAAAAAAGGCCGGAATTTACAATTCCGGCCTTTGTATAACAATCCCCTAGTATAGAATACCTAAGCTTGAAGCCGAAAAATCAGCAATTTCATCTAATCTATTTTCTTTGATTTTCTTCACCCATAGCGGATCAGCCAACAAAGCGCGACCTACTGCTACAAGATCAAAGTCTTGTCTATCTAGTCTGTGTAATAACTCCGTAATATCTGCTTTAGCAGAGCCTTCACCTGCGAAAGAGCCCATAAAGTCTCCCGCCAGGCCTACTGAACCTACCGTAATGGTTGGTTGTCCAGTTATTTTCTTTGCCCATCCTGCGAAATTTAAATCAGAACCTTCAAATTCAGGCTCCCAAAAACGACGCTGCGAACAGTGAAAAATATCAACTCCAGCCTCTTTCAACGGTAGTAACCATTCTTCCATTTCTTTAGGTGTCGTTGCCAACCGTGCCTTATAATCTTGTTGCTTCCATTGTGAAAGACGAAGGATAATCGTGAAATCTTCACCTACCGCAGCACGTATAGCTTTCACGACATCGATAGCGAAACGATTTCTTTCGGCTAATGTTTTTCCACCATATAGATCCGTACGTGTATTCGTTCCTTCCCAGAAAAACTGATCAATAAGATAGCCATGAGCACCATGAATTTCCAAACAGTCAAAGCCCAAATCTTTAGCTGATTTTGCAGATTTCGCAAACTGTTGAATGGTATCTTCAATATCGGCAAGGCTCATGCCAGAAACACTTTCCATCGCTACCGTTGGGTAATCTTCGCTAGAACGTGTGTCTCCTACGTGCCATAGCTGAGGTCCCATTTTTCCACCATATTTATGTACACCATCAATAACCTGCTTCCAGCCTTGCAAAGCTTGCTCACCAAAGAAATCAGGTACATTTTGTACACTCTTTGAGGCTGGTCTATTGATTACAGTACCTTCGGAAAGAATTAATCCCACCTCGGCTTCGGCTCTACGTGCATAGTAATCCACAATAGCTTGTGTAGGAACACCATTGTCTGATTGCGCTCTCGTCATCGGAGCCATAACGATCCGATTGTCAAGCTGAAGGTTTTTATAGCTGAAAGGTGTAAATAATGAATTTGTTTGCATCTCAATATATGTTTTACTATTTGTTACACAAAGTAACTAATAACAGTATACTATTGTACCTAATGCTAGACAAAAAGTGGTAACTTTGTGGTAACAAACGTCAGAAACTGACATTATAGAGATGAAAAGCAAATTAGAAATAGCACGCATGTGCCCTTTAAGTAAGGCTATGTCCAACTTAGGCAATAAATGGAAACCTATTATTGTTGTCGTTATTTCAGATCGGAAACTACGCTTTGGACAAATAGCCTCCCGCATTTCAACGATCTCCCGCAAAGTATTGACTGATCAATTGCGCGAAATGGAAGTCGATGGTTTACTGACACGTGAAGAGTTTAAAGAACTTCCTCCACGGGTAGAATATACACTTACAGAAAAAGGCTTAGCCCTCCTTCCTATTTTAAACCTGCTTGAAGAATGGGAAAAAAAATATCACGAATAAGAGAACTGCAAGTCTCATAATTCTCTTATTCGTAAAAAACAATCCGATAAACTATCTAATGGCCTTTTTTATCAGGATTCGTGCCTTCTCCCAGTACTTGCCCCCAAGGCTGTAAGGATTCAATACGCTCAAAAACAATTTTTATAATAGCCAAGGCAGGAATGCATAAAAACATACCGGATATACCCCAGAGGTGCTCGCCTACTAAAATGCCGATGAAGGAGAATAATGCATTGATTTTAACCTTAGAGCCTACCACAAAAGGTAATACAATATTTCCATCAATCGCATGCATTATAATATAGCCAATCAAAACATACAAGCTCGTTACAGGAGCCCCTGTCGCAAAAGCAATAAGCATGGAAACGAGCATAGACGAGAAAACACCGATATACGGAATGACGTTAAGCAACCCTGTCAATACTCCCAACAGCAGCGCATATTTCACACCGATCAATGAAAGCATAAGCATGGTTAAAGCAGAAACAATAACAATCTGAATACACAAACCGATAATATATTTCTTAGTCATTTGCTGCACTTCATTCACCACCTCGCGTACCTTACTTTTGTGACTATCAGAGAATATATTGATGATGAATTGATACAATACTCTTCTGTAGTTCAGAATGAAGATGAAGAACAAAATAAAGAAAAAGAAGAACCCCAATCCCGTGGAAAACAAGCCCAACGTGAAGCTTAAAATTACTCCTGAAGAGGATAATAAGCGATCTACTCCATTATTGATATACGCAAACTGCTTTTCTGCATTCACATGGAAAGAGCTCGAAATCCAACCTTGCAACTGATGAAAAACAACATTAAATTGTTTCTCTAACAAAGGGATATCCTCACTAAAATCTGCTATTTGCGAACCAAAGAAATAACCTAATCCGCAGAGAATTAATAGCATCACAAACACGGAGGCTATAGACGATAATCCACGTCCAAACTTCAGCTTATTCTCCAACATATTTGCGAAAGGCAAAAACAACATAGAGATTAAAAAGGCCAGAAAAAATGGGGCTAAGATTGTTTGTCCTAAGTGTAAAAGATAACCAAGTCCGATAAGGCTAACCAGCGCAAAAGCTAACTTTGCAATGAAAGGAAGACTGGGCAATTTCAATAATGGTTTCTCCGGCATATTTATCTTTATTATTTTCAAATTTAATAATTTCTTGTTCATCGCACGACACCTTCCTCATTTAAAAAATAGGCTGTTAAGGAGCGACACTGCTATTAAATATATCACTTTAATCTATGAAAAAACAATCATGGGAATAATAAGCTATTATTAAAAGATAGTACAATCTATTCTTACCTTTGTTTGCAACAAACAAAAAGACTTTCTAAAATTAAAGTCCTAAAACGAGGGTAATCTATAAAATTAATTTCCCTCACCAAGCTTAAATAAACACTATTCCATCCAATTCATTTGGCACAGACTTTGTCCAAAAATTGGTTTTTAAACAAAAAACACACAACACTGACCTAGTCTTCGAACTTAACCTATGAAGAAAAAAATATTGATCTTTTGTAAGCTGTTGTTACTAAGTTTTTTTTCCTATGCACAACACGCAGCGATTCCATCACCGAAAGCAACAGGACAAAACAAATGGGTAAGTGACCCCGACTACAATCTATCAGCATCTACGATTAGTCAACTGGATACGATACTGCAACACCTGGATGAAGATACCCAAGTCGAATTTGCTATTGTCGTTGTTGATAATTTCAATGGAGATGATGTATTTGATTTCTCTCTAAATCTCTTTAATACATGGGGAATAGGAAAAAAGGATCTTAACACAGGTTTACTATTATTTATAGCTAAAGATAGACGGTCTTACCAATTTATCTCGGGATATGGGATGGAAGGACTCTTTCCTGACATATTTCTAAAACGCGTAGGTGAAAAATATCTAGTTCCTAACTTTCGAGAAGGTAACTATAACAAAGGAGTACTTGAAGCTGTCGAATTCATAGAAAAAGTATTAAGATCACCCGACTCAGTCTCCGAATTACAACAGATGATGCCAGAGGCAATACCATTTTGGAGTCTTAAAAGCCCTATATTGGAAGATGCAGCTTGGTGGTTACTAGTTTTAATAATTGTATATGTCTATGTGCAT
Organism: Sphingobacterium sp. MYb382; assembly: GCF_037572665.1. Classification (NCBI taxonomy): domain Bacteria; kingdom Pseudomonadati; phylum Bacteroidota; class Sphingobacteriia; order Sphingobacteriales; family Sphingobacteriaceae; genus Sphingobacterium; species Sphingobacterium sp. MYb382. The sequence continues at coordinate 123,574 of NZ_JBBGZT010000010.1, read as the reverse complement.
GTAGTTACCACGAATCTTTTAAAAGATGAAATAACAAAGGTTAGTTTTTTGGGTTCCATCTTCTTTGGTATGGGCTGCATGTTAGCATTGATGTTTATCTCTATTTTTCCTATTACTTTTTTACTAAACAATCTTGACTATGTATACAAAAAAGAGCATATTCCTTATTTCATCGCAATCTTAGCAACACTCATCATTACATTAAAAATAACGGATGGACGCGATCTCATCATTAAAACATTTAAGGACGAAGAGGATATAGACATCACCTTGCGCAAATACCTTAGACGAATCTACATTCCTTTACTCTTAACCCCCATAGCTTGGATAGATTGGGTTATAATTTCAAAACGATTAAATGGTAATATCGGGCGATTTACACCGCCCAACAACGACATTGATTGGGAACGTATAAAACGTTCGAATACGAATGCACAAACTGAAAAATTCCTCAACAATGGCCAACACAAAGAGGAAAGTTTAAAGAGCCGACGTTATGAAATATGGCAAAATACGAAAACACAAGCCTTACTATATATACCATGGAATATTACTAATAAGTTTGGTCGTTGCCCTCAATGTAAGTATTACACATTGCTACCTAACCAAAACAAAACTATTTATCCCGCGACCTACACGCGAGAAGGAAAAGGAGAAAAATTCAATCGCTGTGAATACTGCAACCATATTGAGCACGTCAGTTTTTATACCATAGACAAAAAGACGCGGAGTTCAACTACGCATAGCAGTAGCGGAGGTGGTAGCAGCAGCGGAGGTAGTAGTAGTTCAAGCGGTAGTTTTGGTGGTGGATCATCAGGCGGTGGAGGCGCAGGAGGCCGTTGGTAGCTCGTCTGTCAAGCATCCGGTTTCACTTTTAATAACAACACCTCAATATTTCACCTACTTGTTCAACAAATGCTAGTAAACAAATGGCCCGTCCACGCATAAACGAATCAAGCTCGGCTTTCACAAGGACACTAAAGAAGATAGCACCCTAAATATAAACACAATAAACCCACAAGCCACTATATTATCTCAACTACTTCACCGTCCTTTTAGACAAGCCAAAAGCTTTTGCACACATCAATATTTATGGGGGTTATATTCTATACAGCAGATTTCCTCCCAAGGAGAAAAACCACTAGACCTTCGTCTAGGAGGCCTTATTTCTACATTATGGCGTTTCAAGAAGGGGTTTCATCCCCCTGATACCATCTACGCATAGGTCGCTACTCATAGTCTGTGCAATAATGTTATTTTAACAACAGAAAAAAACAACAGTGCTAAAGGAAAAACTTTAAAAAAAGTAGTGACTATGGATTATAGCGCCAGCCCTAATAGATTGGCAATTCATAAAATTAACCCCTTCACATATTACGCAGTAACTCCTTAGAATCGGATAAATAAGAAAAGATATACGTACCAGAAAAAGCTAATTTTGTATTAACGTGTTTTTAATTTTTCACGCACTTGCTGCACAAATGTTAAAGAAACCTTAGTTATACGAGCAATATCCTCATCCGACAAACGAGACTCTACAATTAGACTTTCAATAATTTCAGTTTGAAATTCTTCCCGACCTTCCTTTCTACCTTCCTTTCTACCTTCCTCTTTACCTATACGCTCGGTTGTTGAGAGAACGCTCTCCCAATCCCATTTTCTTTTTAAACTGGCTTCGTAACTCATTTGGTCCTCCCGTTTTAATTTCGCAACCTCTCCTACATCAAAGATACGCCCAAAAACTCTCCTATCCAAGTACTTAGAAATACCTTTCATCGTACTTAAGTTCTTTAATAGGTAAAGCCATTGTTCCATATCGTTGCATAATTCATTCTCTTTTTTATTGAAGTGCGGCAACACGATAAACTTAAAACCTAATTTAGTATAGAACATTTTTTTGTTCACTTTATCCATTAGGCCGACATCGATAAAGTACTGTTCTGTATCGGTATCCTGGAGGGAGAACTCTAAAATTCCAATAAAGTAAATTTCTGGCAGCTTGTATTTATCGCCTAGTCTGCCTTTCTGAATTTGCTTACTTATTAAGCGAGAGGTATAAAACAAAGCACGATCTTTAAAAAAATCTTGATAAATCTGCTGCATTTCGATAATAAAATGTTCTCCATCATCTGCTATACAATGGAGGTCGAAAATAACACGTCGATCTTCTTCATAATCACCATCCTGCTCAGGTGTCACATAAATCAAATCTTGAATTACTTTCTCTCCTTGAAAAATATCATTCAGAAATTGGATGAGTAAACCTTTGTTTTCCTCGCGTCCGAAATAGAACTTCCAGCCGAAGTCGGTATTTATGTCAACATACCGCCCTAGTATTTGTTTCACTTTTTTCATGGGCCTGCTCACAATTGGTTAACATTCTAAATATAAGAACAATAACACCACAAGCCACTATATTATCTCAATTACTTCACCGCCTTTTAGACAGGCCAAAAGCTTTTGCAAATAACAAAGCGATGATGATAGCCAAACTACCTTGAACGAGCAAGGTCAATTGACTCCCGATATATTGAGAAGCAAGTCCGGTTAACAGACTTCCTATAGGTACCATACCAAAAATAGCTGTCAGCAGAATACTGATAGCTCGCCCACGCATAGCAGGAGCCGACTCTGCCTGCACAATAATATTGGAGCAGGTAAACTGCATAACCGTACCAAAACCGGTGACTACGGCAAAAAATAGCGCTACATAAAAGTTAGACGTCAAAGAAAAACAGATAAGACCAACGCCTAGAAATAGCGTACTAAAGATTAAGTAGTAGCGAAGTTTATCTTTATTGCGCACTGAAGCTAATACACCGGTTCCTACCACAGCGCCCAAGCCTATAAACCCGGCAATGTAGCCAAATGTGGCTGCTCCACCTTTAAAAGTGACCTTGGCCAATTCGGGCAGCAACGTATCATATGGCAACACTAACAAACCAACAACACTTAACATCAAAATAACCAAACCAATAGGTTTAGCTTCCAGCAGATAATTTACCCCTTCCTTAAACTCACCAAAGAAATTCTTTCCTGATGATGCATACACTTTAGGTGTCACTTTAATCTTCGAAAACAAGTAGATAACAACCGAAAAGGCAAAAGCAATAAACACAAAGCACCAACCTACATTGAGGTGCTCCAGGGCAAATCCAGCAGCTGCAGGGCCTAAAATCTTACTTATACTCGACATCCCAGAGTTTAAAGATAGCGCACTGGGTAAATCATCATTCGAGTTTACCACTTCGTGGATCAACGTTTGTCGCGCAGGCACATCGAAAGCATTAATAATACCGAGCAACACGCTTAAGGCTAGAATTTGCCAAACAACGAGATGATCCAACAGCAACAAAACAGCTAGCAAAACTGTCTGTAGAACAGCAGCAACCTGCGTTATCTTAATAATCTTACTGCGATCATAACGGTCAGCAACCACACCTCCAACGAAAGAAAAAAGAAAAGAAGGAAACTGCTCAGCAAAAACAGTCACACCCAGCATAAACGAAGAATGTGTTAAGCTGTAAATAAGCCATACCACGGCTGTACGCTGCATCCATGTGCCAAACTGGGTAATGGAACGACCGGCAAAGTAATAAACAAAATTTGGACTCTTTAACGCACTAAAGGCGGCTATCTCTCGCATATCTGATTTTCAATTAAAACAAACAATTTGACATATTTTATCTTTTTGTCAAATTTTGATTAAAAAATATAGCCTCCTTTTAAGGCTATCATATAGACAACATGGTACACAAAAGCACGGTCTATACCAAAGCAATGAAAAATCTTTCGCAAACGTTGACTCAACGTCTAAACTCGGCAATAACCATGCGTACCAGCATCGTAACACCGGCTTCCCAATATTTGGAATATGCGTCTATAGCCAACTCTCTACGAATTCCACGGATACCACCAAGGAAAACAAATAGCACCGTTTGCAATTGTTCCTCCGTCTGCGCAGGAATCTCCCCTTTTCCTATTGTCACATGTACCACATCGCGCAAAATTCCAATTTCTGTAGCCATCATCTTTTGATGAACCTGCCATTTCAATTGTGCATATTTTGACTGTTCATCGCTGTTCATGCTCGACTCTAGCGCAGAATAAAAGGCTTGAATAAGTTTGGAACCATTAATCTTTACCACACAAAAGGCGCTCAATTTGGCATCTAGAGTAGATTCTGCAGCCATCACATCCAAAAGCTCGGCTTTCACCTCATCGACTAATGAAAAAAGAACGGCCTCAAAAAGCTCGTCTCTATTTTTAAAATAATAGTATAGCGCACTACGTGTTTTACCAACCTCTCGCGCTACATCATCCATCGTGACTTTCTTATAGCCAAACTTTTGATAAAGATCTTTTGTTGTCTTCAACACCAAATTGACAAACAACTCGTCTTTTGTATTGGATATATGCATCTTCACTAGATTTTACAATTTGACAAATTTACATTTTTTTTCTAAATGTCAAAAATTGATTATTTGAAGCTTTCGTAAAATGGTAGGTTCTTTTTCGTAATCGTATACATGTTCTTAGCCAAGACGGGGCTTCAAGCTTTTTTTACTAACCTTCCCATACTCTTACGCTGTCCTTCGACAGGCTCAGGATGACAAGTCCAAGCATCGTATTAGAATAGCTTATTTGCACTGCCTATCGTCCTCGTTTGCAACGAGGATGCCTGAGGATAGCGTTTGCAACGCTTATTCGAGTCTTTTGCTTAATTATAGCGCGTGTCCTTCCCCAGGACTAGGCTTCAAGCTTTTTTTTACAAACCTTCCCATACTATTACGCTGTCCTTCAACAGGCTCAGGATGACAAGTCCAAGCATCGTATTAGAATAGCTTATTTGCACTGCCTATCGTCCTCGTTTGCAACGAGGATGCTTGAGGATAGCGTTTGCAACGCTTATTCGAGTCTTTTGCTTAATTATAGCGCATGTCCTTCGCCAGGACGGGGCTTCAAGCTTTTCCTTGATGAAAAGCTTTGCAAAAATCAAGACTCATGCGGATATGTTCCGTACGGCTGACTTCATCCCACGGGCGGAATCCCTAGGCCTCTGGTGCACAATCCCCTCACTCACGCCCTCGGCTGGGAAGCCTTGTTTCTACACTAAGAAAGTTCCTGTAAGGGATTCCATCGCCTTGACGTCCATATACGCATAGGTCGCCCCTTCTTGGATTGTACAATTATATTGCGTTGGTAGGTAAATTGGAATTTTTCCAGCTTATATATTTCAAATGCAATGACCAGAAAGAGCAATCTCGTAAAAGTCAACTATACAAAAGTTATTAATAGCAAAGAGGTTAATGTCTATATTGGAAATAAATAAGAATTTAGAACAAAACAACCTTTCTATTTAAGATGAATAGCGGTGAAAAATTTCTTAAAGAAAGTTCCCAATTAAATAAAATATCGCCACCTCATAAATCGTTTATAACAAAAATATGAAACACCTAGCTAAACTTACCATAAAAAGGACATAACCTTCAATGGTATATTTTACAAAAAAATAAAGACAAATTAAGTTGTTTTATTTACAAATAACCTAAAAATTTAAATAAATTTTGAACTACAATTTACAGTAAGAATATTTATTATTTCAGAAATTAATTATTGGTTTTTTAAAAACTTTATATCTTCATTAATAATATCATTAATATTTAATGGGGGTAAGAGCATGCTCGAATATGGTGTATTGTTAGTTTTGGCTATTAGCATCCCTCTAGTTGCACCAATTGTAATTATTCCAAAGTGTTGTACTTGCGTTTTTTTCAATATAATTTCTTCCTCAAAAATTAAAGAATCCCATGTATCAGCATGAATTTTAAAATATAATACTGACTTTATCTTCAGGAGATCTTTGATTCCAATACAAAACCTTACGGTATTATAAATAGCAATAATCTTTTCATTCGGATTAATTTTTGCTATAATTCCACATTTAACGATTATATTATCTAAATCTTCAGGTATTTTGTCTTCTATTATAGCAAACTCTTCTATTTCGCCTTTAATTAATTTAAATTTCATATGCTATTTCTCTATCATATCCTAAAGTGAATTCATCATTAAAAATTACAGCCTTATCTGCTATGTGAAAAAACTCTGCTAAATCTGCAGTCCGGTAATTCAATAAAGTCGAATAATCTTTCAAAACATTAACATTAACAAATTCTATTGTGATAAATTGAATATGTGGCTCTTTATAAATATCTCTATCAATAAAATTAATATCGAGCACCTGTTCTAATTTAACTAAAGTTGATATTTTATAATCCTCACCTTTTAATAACTTACTCACATTCTGTGGAGTAACATTAAGTAGTTTAGCTAAGTCATTTTGATTTAATTGTCTTCTTTTTAATTCGTAAAATATTTTAAAAGCGACTTTTTTTGCAGTAAATTTTAACAGAATATCTTCGTCAAACTTTTCTACATTAGCTTTACAATGAGAAATCGATGGACTTAGAAGTTTATTTAATTTTTTCATATTTTAAGACTCGTAAAGGTTTTCAACAATGTCTTCTTCATTGAAATCATTCTTCATCAAAAAAAGCCTTCCATTTTTAAGCTTTTCTAATTCGAGCAAAGTATCAGGGTGGCTTTGCATTTCTTGAGTAAATTTAATTGCACCACCTGTAATTAAGAAACAAGAATTGTTAACCCTTAATGCATACAAGCGGAGTCTTGAAAGTCTATGCTTATGTTCCTTAACTCTAAATTTCATTTTCGATTCTTCATATCTCTGTATTTGATGAGAATTTAAATGCAGATTTTGAAAAACATCATAAAGAGAATCACGACTACAACAATCTTTAATTAAATTCATTAAACACTCTCTATCGTAAAAAACTTCATAAAAAAACTGATCAATACAATCTATACCAATATTGTTTTCCAGAGCTTTAGTAAATAAAAATTCTTGATTTTCCCATTCACTAAGCTTTTTAGAATACTCTGACCCAAAGTTTGCATCATATTTAAAAGAAAGTAGTCTCTCAGCAAAGATAGTTATAATTTCCATTTCAATCAACCTGTAGGTTTATTTTATTTATAAAGCCCTATGTAAATAAAATTTAAGAGGGGTTCATACTTTGTTCTAAATGATAAAACATCAAATTAACCAGTATCAGAGTTTATAACAAAACTCCATTACTCATTTGTTTATATCGAAGTTACAGACATATTACACAACAAAAAAAAGGTTTCCCGTAAAATGTTAATCAAAAAATCACTTTCTAAATCAACAAAGCTGCCTTATAAGCAAGATTGTTACAGACAATACTAAAACAGTCAACCTTTTAAATCGATGATATTTAAAAATTAATCAACAACATGGTTGCCGAATAATTCAATTCCAGGATGCTTATAAATTTGTTTTCGAAATTTACGATCTTAAATGCATGTCATCAATCAATTCGGTCCATTAATATTAAGCATCAATCTACAATATTTAGAATTTTTGAATAACGAGTTCCTCCTATTTCTCTCATCGCCATTTATTGACATGCACCGCATGTTCATCCAACTGAGCCGATAAGGCTAACATTCTAGATTGCAAGACGAGTTTTCTTCCCTCCAAACTTCGTGTAAATAGCAAATCACATCGCCCCACATTAGCTTTCCAATTCTTTTTAAAACGGAGAGCCAAGTTTTTGTTTTTACCAATAAGCTCCGGAACAGCATGATAATCCTTTTGCTTCACGAAAAACAACAATAGACTCTTTCTGACAATCAAATAACGAGGACTCTCGATGGGCGCAATAATCTCTTGTAAGGCCTGAATAAATATCGATTTCTCGAAAGTTGTTCCTCCATCTAAATGACAAAAAACTGCTCCCCAGAGGTCCGTCTTAGTTACAACCTTTAATTCTGACGGCGCTGTCCGAATCAGTTGAGCATCGATGAAGGTTTGTACCAAAGCATTCCCTATTTTGTGCATATCTTTCCCGATATCACGGTACTTGAGGTACAAACGGAAAGTTTTATAGGTTTGTCTTCCAAAGACAATCATCCCCACCAAACCAATAACGGTTAATACCAAATATAAATCACGTGCTGTTTTGATATTTCTAGATTCTTTATAGAGAAGTTTTAGGGCATCAAAACCAAAACCCAGCATCCCCGACACTAACGTAGCTAAGAAGTTAGCAATCGTCTTCGTAAAATATACCGACTTCGTAACTTTACGTTCTTTGGCCGTAAGAGAAGGAATTTTTATTTCCTCAACGAGTGAAACACCTGTTTCCAGCGCCTCCTCCCATTTATGTTTTAAATTATTTCTATCCGCCGCGTAAGCGAACATTTCTTGATTTTTCTCAATCGCTTGTTCCTTTTCCAAAATAGGTAAAGGTAGATTTAACCGTCCGACACCGTTTTCAATACCTTTTTCCTCCTGAAAAGAAATGCCTACGAAACTTTTAAACCGACGTTTCATTAATTCAAAATCAACACCACCCGTAGACGAAGTCGGATCAATGGTTACTAAATGCCAAATGTTACTTGTTTTACTAGGATTATGAATTTGTGAACGAATGGCACGACCACGCATTTGATTAGACGAAACAAAGGAACCGACGAAGCTCGCCAACACTAAAGCATTAATTGCGGGAGCGTCCCAGCCTTCGCCGAGTAAAGATTTTGTGCCTATTAAAACTTCAATATCACCTGATTGAAAAACTTCTGTGACCAGATGTATAATCACATTTTTTAGGTGTTCATTTTGCTGTATGACAATATAATTTTCATCAAATGGCACTACAAATGAATCAAAATGACGTATTCCAGCTCGAGTAGCATGCTGTTCAAAGGCACTATAAGCCGTTTTGTAAATAATAATCAGCGACCCCGTTAATACGCCAATCTTCATACCCGACGAATTTTCACGACGTAATTTTTCAAAAATGGGAATAACACCTAGTTTATTGAGTGGTAGCTGATTTTCGCGTTCACTGATGAAATACTCCTTACGGATATAATCAGAAAGGACCACTAAACGTAATTCCTTCCCCATCTGTTGATACTCAAAATCAACAATATCCTTGATAGCATCAAGCTTACTGATACTTGAAGTAAGCCCTTTCATCACTTCACGATTGTAAGTAAAGTTAATCTGTCTTTTCTCCAGCGCACCATATGTCCGTAGCTTACTTTCAAGCTGAGCTTGATGTTCTTCAACAGATTTGAATCGCCCTCTATCGCGGTAGAGATAAAAATCGAGCAAGTTTTCTATCCAAGTATAGTTAAGCTTAGGAACTTCTAGATCCTTATCGCCCATAATTTCGAAATGAATCTTTGGAATCTTAATAGCATTGGCATGCAGATAAACTAAACATGCTGTATAGCAAGAAATATTACCATAAATCCATTCTAAGTTTTCATTTGGATTTACCCAAATGGGGTGGTTCATTAATGCATTTTTAAGTGCTTCATCTCCTTTTATTTCCTGAAACAACTTTTCTATTTTCTGCCGAAATGAGACAATACGTTCATTTTCTTGGGCAGTAGCAGCACTAAAATGCACCATATCCTGATGTACACATAAATCTCCTTCCACGACCAATTCAGGGATAGCGATTTCCGCATCGACAGGCCCATTTAAAGCAATATAGCGTTGCCATTCCGTTGCTGTAACATCATAAGGAGGAGTTGCCGTCAAACCAACAATAATAGGATTAAGGGACTCTTTTATCTTTATCAAAGTCTGCCACCATTCATTCTTCAAATGATGTGCTTCATCTACTACAATCGTCTGGATTTTCTGCGCCTTCAAGCCACGCACAATAGCCTCTAAATTCGTATTGTGTGTCCTTGTCGTATCATTCTCATCTGTTTCCTCCTCCTCTTCCAGTTCAGATTCCTGCATCCTTATATTATTACAAGCAGCATGAAGCCCTTGATACGTAACAACAGTCATAAAACACGGCGCTCTGATATCTCTTGAAATCCAGTCAGGCATCTCGTCTGTTTGCAGGAAAAGATCACAAAATCGCTGTATCCACTGATTCCGAATAGCAAGGGTTGGCGCAAGAATTAAGGTCGGTTTATTAATCCGAATAGCCACTTCAAGACCTAACACAGTCTTTCCGGAGCCTGGTGGCGCAACTACATGTAAATGTTTATCGCTTAAATGGCTTTGTAGATCATCAAGCACACGTTGCTGATATTTTCGCCAGGGATACTTAAATGCTATACCTTCAGGGTATCTAATCATAGATGAAACAATATTTTATAGGGCATGTTCAAAATAACAACTAGCGCTGGTTTACACAAAAAAAGATGGGTATTTTCCGCAAACGTAACATTTTTTCACAAGCTATTTTCAAACTTAAAAAGGTAATTAAAAAACTATTTTACACTTTACTAATCAGCAAAGACAATGGAAAAGAAAAAATCGCCTTAGCTCAAAGCCGTATCTTTAGACAAACGAATTAAATGATAAAAACTCTTCGATATCATGATAGCCGAATACTTCAATTTCTGGATGTTTACCGAGCAGTTGGCGAATCTTATCCAAACTTGCGATACGTAAATCGTTGTTTTCTGCACGCATACGCGCTAACTCATGTACCGGATGTTGGCTATCTGTTAGTTCAGCCCGTAAATAATAGGCATCAGCTATGTAAAAAATCCACTTCTCTCCTACTTTTAAAGCTACACCACAGTGCCCTAGCGTATGTCCGAATAGCGGAATAAGGTAAATCTCGGTTTCCAAATTAGCCTCTATTTTTCGTGCTTCAAATCCAAACCAATCGACGTCGGACTTAGCATACGTTTTTATTGTTGGATTATGGGCTAAAGGGATTTGCAAATAACGCGGATTTCCACCTTTAAAACTAGCGTACTCTTCTTCAGAAACATGAACCCTTACTTTTGGGAAATCGGCAAGACCGCCAATATGGTCGTTATCGAGATGCGATATAATACAATCCGTTACCGCGGTCGGGTTAAGACCTAAACTTTCTATTTGTCGCAAAGCCGTTTGTTCTTCGTGAAACCTATACCCCACGATATCTATTAGTGCTTGTCCGATTCTTTCTTGTGGATACTGTGTATCTAACAAACCAATTCCGGTATCGATAAGCACAAGTCTGTCCTTTTCCTGCAACAATAAACAATGTCCACTCACATTATCTTGCACAGGTGATACAATCTTCACACAGTTTAAATGGTATATTTTTGGCATCATTTTACTTTTTACAACAAATTTTCACATCCCTAAAATATAGAAAATTACCTGAACCCCATCAATAAATTAAGCCTCTTAGAATTACTAAAACTCACTTTTTATGCAATTACTTCCATAATATCTGTTCTTATAAATTTCCCACGGCGAATAAATTAGTACTAAAACAAACCATAATTAAAAACAAATAGTATATTTACATACTATTATTATAGAATCATGAATTATACGCTGCTAAAAGAGGTTGTAGATATGGTTCAACTTTTCGAAGTTGAAAGCGAGGAAAATACGAGCTATACAAATGATATCGTGGGCTTCAAAACATGGATGGCCGAGCAATTGCAACAGGATAAAACTGCTACAACGGTTAGTTGGGAAGGAATCGAAAATGGACGTAGTGCTGAAAGTGTAATAAACACCTTAATCGTCCATATGAATAGATATGCGAAGTCCTATTCAAAATCTGCGATTCATAATTCAGATTTTTCTACGCAAGAAGATTTCATCTATCTCATCAATCTAAAAGCTTTTGGAGCGATGACCAAGATGGATTTAATCAAAAAAAATGTGCACGAGAAGCCTGTTGGCATACAAATCATTAATCGTTTGTTAGCACAAGGGTGGATTGTACAAAGCGATTCGCCAACAGATAAAAGAAGCAAAATTATTGCGATTACTCCCCTAGGGCTTGACGCTTTGGAAAAGCAAATGCCTAAAATACGCCAAGCAACACAAATTGTAGCGGGTGATCTCACAACGACTGAGAAAAACGAACTTATCCGACTTTTAAACAAGTTGAACGATTTTCATCGTCCTATTTATGAGAAAAACACAGACGTAGCACATCTTTTAGATGAAGTATTAAAAGCGTGGAAATAATGAAGAAGAAAATCGCCATCATCGGTTCGGGCTTTTCAGGCCTATCAGCGGCAGCCTATGCTGCCAAAGCAGGCAATGAGGTTCATGTGTTTGAAAAACATGGACAGCCTGGCGGCAGAGCCCGTCAATTTACAACTGAGCATGGCTTTGTCTTTGATATGGGGCCTAGCTGGTACTGGATGCCCGATATTATTGAGCAGTTTTTTCAAAATTTCCAATCGAAAACGACGGATTATTTCGAGCTTATCTCTTTAAACCCACAGTTTGAAATGATCTTCGCGGAGTCTAAACTCGCTGTACCCGAAAACTACGAAGAGCTACAGCGCTTATTTGAAGAAATTGAGCCCGGAGCAGGACAGCAATTGGTTAAGTTTATGCAAGCAGCGAAGTTTAAATACGAAGTAGGCATGCAAGATTTTGTCAATAAGCCATGCCATAGCTGGTTTGAGTTCCTATCGCCCAAAATCGTACAAAACTCGCTCAAGTTCGACTTACTGACCAACTTCAGAAGCTACGTTGCTAAATATTTTAAGCATGAGAAGCTCCGCACGTTGATGGAGTTTCCGGTTATATTTTTAGGGGCATCACCAAAAAATATCCCTGCACTATACAGCTTAATGAATTATGGTGGTTATGTTCTAGGGACACACTACCCTAAAGGAGGTTTTTATCAGTTGGTTTTGGCTATGCAACAGGTGGCCAAAAAGCAAGGTGTACAATTCCACTTCAACCATCAGGTCGATAAGATTAACGTTGCATCGGGACAGGTTACCTCTTTACATATTAATGGTCGCGACTATACTTTTGATGCTGTCATTAGTTCTTCAGATTATCATCATACGGAAACCTTATTGGATGAAGAGTACCGCAACTACACCGATGATTATTGGCGTAAAAAGACCTTTGCTCCGTCTAGTTTGATTTATTATTTGGGGTTCAACGAGAAAATTCCAAACCTGAAACACCATACGCTATTTTTCGAGAACGACTTGGACGAACATATCGATTGTATATATGAGGAGCAAAAATGGCCCGAGAAGCCACTTTTTTACTGCTGCTGTCCAAGTAAAACAGATCCAGCTGTAGCACCGCCAGATAGCGAAAACATCTTCCTACTCATGCCCATCGCTATCGGCTTGGCAGATGAGGAGTCTGTACGCGAAAAATACCTACAGGAGATGCTCTCCCGTCTAGAGAAACATACTGGGAGCACCAACCTGCGCGAGAAAATCGTGTATACGAAAAGTTATGCCGTGAAAGACTTTATGGCAGACTACAATGCTTACGGTGGAAATGCCTATGGATTGGCAAATACGCTAAGCCAAACGGCCGTCCTAAAACCGAAGATTAAAAATAAAAAAGTAAGCAATCTACTATATACGGGGCAGCTCACGGTTCCAGGGCCTGGCGTCCCCCCTTCTATTATCTCTGGAAGAATTGTCGCGCAAGAAGTCAACCAACTAAACCCAATGAGTCATGAAAAAACTGTTTGATGAGTTAGCTTACGATGTAAGCAAACGGACTACAAAAAAGTATAGTACCAGCTTCTCGCTGGGTATACTTGCCCTAACGCCAGCAATTCGTCCGGCCATTTATGCTATCTATGGTTATGTGCGGTTGGCTGACGAGATTGTCGATAGCTTTCATGGCTACAATAAGAAAGGACTATTGGATCGTTTAAAAATTGAAACGAATCAGGCGCTAGAAGAAGGTATATCGCTAAACCCTATTTTACAAGCCTTTCAAGAAACGGTGAACAAATACGACATTGACAAAACATTGATTGACCAATTTCTACATAGCATGGAAATGGATCTTCAAAAAATTGATTACAGTGTAGATTTATATAACGAATACATTTATGGATCGGCTGAGGTGGTTGGTTTAATGTGCCTACAAGTCTTCACCGAAGGTAACAAGAGTAAGTATGAAGCTTTAAAACCATATGCTATGAAACTTGGCTCTGCCTTTCAGAAGGTAAACTTCTTGAGAGATTTGAAGGACGACTATAAAATATTAGGCCGTACTTATTTCCCGGGCATAGATCTATGCATATTCAACAATGAAGTAAAGCTGCAAATTGAAAAAGAAATAGAAACGGAGTTTAAGGAAGCATTAGTAGGTATCAAAAAGCTACCTAACTCGTCCAAATTTGGCGTGTACTTAGCATATCAATACTATTTATCGCTATTCCGAAAAATCAAGAAAACTGCTTCGCAGGATATTCTAGAAAGCAGGATACGTATTCCTGACTCGCAAAAAGCAATCGTAGCCTTAAAGAGCTATGTTCGCTACAAAGTTGCTAGTCTGTAATAAGCTAGATGATTCAAAAAATTAAAGATCACACCTATAAAACAAGAATATGAGATACCGGTTGTTTAGAGAACAGCAATTGAACTGTGATGTGAAGACTGCTTGGAACTTTTTCTCTTCGCCTTATAATCTTGAGAAAATCACACCACAAGACATGGGTTTTAAGGTGTTGACAGACTTAAGCAATCAGGCAATACATGTTGGGATGGTCATTGACTATACCGTTTCTCCTATTTTGGGGATCCCACTACATTGGAAAACAAAAATTACGCAAGTAGATTTTAAACGTAGCTTCACCGATTTTCAAGAAAAAGGACCGTACAAATATTGGAACCATTATCATGAGTTCTTTCCCAATGAAGAAGGTGTACTGATGAAAGATACGGTCGACTATGAGCTGCCTTTTGGCCCATTAGGAACATTAGCACATCAGCTTTTCGTGAAAAATAAATTGGAGAAAATATTTGATTATCGCTATCAGATTTTGGATAAATCATTTGCAAACCTAGACGTCTGATCATGGCAATACTCATCTTAATCATCGTTTTTATCTGCATGGAAGGTGCCACCTGGCTTATTCACAAATATGTGATGCATGGTTTTCTATGGTTTCTACACCGAGACCACCATGACCATAGTCAGGATGGTCCTCTGGAGAGAAACGATCTTTTTTTCGTGATTTTTGCAACTCCGGCCATCATCCTACTATACCAAGGTGTGCAGCGAGATTTCAACTATCTATTTTTTATAGGACTCGGCATCACAATCTACGGTATGGCCTACTTCTTTGTGCATGATATCTTTATCCATCAACGAGCACCCGTACTTAGCAAAGTGCAAAGCCCTTACCTACGCGCTATCCGCAGAGCACATAAGCAGCACCATAAGCATCTCGGAAAAGAAGAGGGTGAATGTTTTGGCTTTTTGTGGGTACCCCTAAAATATTTTAAAATGTACTATAAGAAAAAACAATGATGCAGCCTTATACTTATATACTCATTCTTTTTTTCACCATTATCATTTGCTTTGTAGCTTCCTTTGATAAGAGAATACAGTTTCACAAACACTTTGGAACGTTCTTAATATCAAGTACGCTTGTGGCTTTACCATTCGTCGGTTGGGATATAGCATTTACAAAATTAGGCGTTTGGTGGTTCGACACATCATATACCCTTGGTATAACCATTGCTGGATTACCGCTCGAAGAATGGTTATTCTTCTGGTGTATTCCCTTTTCGTGTGTGTTTACCTACTACTGTTTAGACAAGTTTTTCGACTTAAGTTGGGCGAATCTATGGAACAACATTATTGTGTTTCTAAGTGCTATCGCCCTCATTGTGGTTGCCCTACTATATCACGAAAAAATATATACGCTAGTTACCGCTTTAATCACACTTTTCACGTTGCTGTATCTACACTTTGTAGCCAAGAAAATATGGATCGGACAAGCTTCTTTTATTTTCTTCATCTTGATGTTGGGATTCTTCCCCGTCAATGGTTTGTTAACAGGAACGGGACTTCCGTCGGCCATTGTAAACTATAATCCACATGACTTTTTAGGCATTAGGATGTGGACAATCCCTATTGAAGATGCCGTATATGGCTATAGTCAGTTTTTATTAAATATTTACTTTTTTAAGCTATTCAGCAAAAAAGATTGAGTTCACGAATACCGCGCGTAAATAATAATTAGATAATTCACAAGAAAAAGTATGGAAAGAAACGAAGTTGTATTGGTTGATGAGCAGGATAATCCACTAGCTGTTATCGAAAAACTAGCTGCCCATGAAAAAGGTCTCCTTCATCGCGCATTTTCTATTTTTCTATTTAATGAAAATGGGGAGTTACTCCTACAACAACGTGCAGAAAATAAATATCACGGTGCTGGCCTATGGACAAACGCTTGCTGCTCCCATCCGCAATGGAATGAGGATGTAAAAGTTGCGGCCATCGAGCGCTTAGCCTATGAAATGGGAATGACCTGCGAGCTGGATTATGTATTTTCTTTCATTTACCACACCGCTGTAGAAAATGATTTGATAGAACATGAATACGATCATGTATTTGTAGGCTATACAAATACAAATCCTACACCAAATCCAGCAGAAGTTCAAAACTATAAATGGGTTAATCCAGAAAGCCTATTGCTAGACATCCATGAAAACCCAGCAAAGTACACCTTTTGGTTTAGAACGGCTATTAATGAGGTGCTTTCTGCAATACAAAAATAAAGACTGATCAATTAGACAACTTAAACGTTTATCACCCGCTGATAAAAAGCATCAAAATACTGCTGGTCATTTACATTGAGGTTTTGCATATCTGCGTAAAAACTAGGTATCTCCAAAGCGGATATTTCCACAACCTGTTTCTGTAAGTCTACATTATAAAGGCGGTCTTCTCTAAAAAGGATAAGTAGTTCACCTTTTTTCCATGAGGCATTTGGATAATGAATAGGTTCGCAGATATAGTCGTAACCCTCACTTAAGGCCTCCAGCTTCACGTCAAAATAACACATACCTCGGCTTGTTGTGATACGCATAAACTCCATAAAACAATACGTAATTTTTTGGTGATCTACTTCCGGCTGTAGTAGCCATCTTCCAGCTGAAGCTTGATAAATGCCCTGCCCACGTGCAGTCGTCAGCACAAAAACATCAACGACGTAATCTCCAATTTCATCCAGCGACAATTTAGAAATAACGTCCTCTTCTAGTCGGAAAACATGATTTTCAAGACTATATATTTTCCACTCTTTACCATCTAGATAAGCGATAGTTTGATAGCCATCGCGTGCGATGATTCTATTGGTATTGGCAGCCAAAGCCTGTCCATCAGGCTTCAAGATGTTTATTTTCTTTTGTAACTTATTGGGCTTAGTCCAAAAGTAACCGTTGGCCAAAGGCTGCAGGACATCTTCCATAAAAGTGCCAAAGACAAGACCATTTCGCTGATAGTACTTTCGACTTATAGAACCCTTAGCTTGTACAAAAAACAGATTTTTAAAGTCAAATTGAAAGGGTTCAGCTGATGACTCATCGATAATGCAGCGACCATCGATATGATAGAGCTGAAATGCATTATCTTGCTTTGTCGTAAAGTAACCTTCATATACCCACCGTACGAAATCATATATAGGCTCTAAAGCCCAGTGCGCTGTTTCGACTTCCAAAACGCCCCAGTTTTCACCCTTTTTCACTTCAGCATAATGCTTTCCATCAACCTCATGTGGATCAACGGCCCAATCATACATGCAAGGTACCAGCTCTTCACCTAAATTGCTGATAAAGCCAAAACGATTATCTTTTTCAACAAGCGCAATGCCTGATTCATTCCAAGCATGAAGCCTTGTATATGTTGCTCCGATTAAGGTATTACCGTAACGGTCTTTCAGTCCATATTTCCCACCTTCTTCATAAATCGAAACGCCTTTATCTTGAATGGCGGCTTTCTCCCAATAGCCTACACCATAAGCAATCCAGTCGGTCTCCAAGATATCCAAGAAACTACGAATGCTTACACGGTCAAGTACCTCATCAAGCGGCGCTAAAGATTGCGTAACAAGCGCTTCCTCAAAGTAGCGTATATCTTGCTTTATTTCTAGCACCCAGTTTTTAGCCTGCTCGCTATGCTTTTCCTCCTGCATATCGAACACATCACGGCCATCAATCTTAAACGTTTCGAAGGGTAAATTTTCTAAAAAATCAAATAGCTGATTTCTAGCGACAACAAACGAAGTATTCTCTTGCAGTTGGTACGTCTTTTCAAGCAAATCGTAAAACTGACGCAGGCGCTCCACTCCCGCATCTTTATCGGCATAAAGTAGCGTTCCTTTGGTACGAATTCCAACGGCAAACAAAGGAGTGAGTAACGCCGGCAACACGTAATTCCATTCTGCTAATAGCGTTGGAAATTCTACCTTATCCTTTAAATCAACGTTGTAAATATAGATCCTATGGGCCATAAAGATTCTTAAGCTTTGGACTAAAAATAGTGGTTTTCAAAATTAAAACACAGTAAAAAGTATAATTTAGCGTTTAGCAGATTGCCAATACTGCGCGACATTATCCATAAGCTCACGCACATTTCCTATCGGAAAGTCACCGCGCTCACCATACGTTTTAATGCGCAAATATTCACCCCAAACTATGGAACGACCATATTCCGTTTTATACCATTCTTGTTTGGATAAGGAGAAATCGGAATCTATCGATGGAATAACTACCGGATAATTCCCAAAAGATACATCGGGTAGATATCTTTTAAGCGTCAGGGCTGCTCGACGCGCAGCATAAGCGTGTGAGATAAATAAGACCTTTTTCACATCGTCAAAATCAAAAAGCATCATGGCATTTTGTACATTTTCCAGTGTATTTTTAGAAGCTGCCTCTAGTATAAACGTAGTATGTGAAAATTCATTTTTTGGCAGTAGCTCAAATAACAAAGAAGATTCTGCTTGAGGTACATATTGCGTAGCCTTATAATCAGCAATACCACCTGTCAGGATAACTGTCGGAATAAGATGCTCATGGAGGATATCTGTAATGATATGTGCAATTTCCCTGTGCCTTATGTGAGATCCAAAAACAAAGAGTACATCCGCGGAACGCAGTGCAGCGCTAAAGAAACAAAGCTTTGTCAATGCCGCTATCATATCAGCTGACATCACTGGAGGAATAGGTATTTTATTGATTTCGCGAAGCTTAGTCATAATTTTTAAGCTATTAAAAAAACTTCTTGTTTTGCTTTCCCTACTGGCTGTTTTGTCAAACCTTACTAAACCACTAATCTAATTTTGCAACGGCGTTACCTCTAATATAAATTCTATTAGCCTTTTCTAAATTCTCTTTCGTACGGGTTAGCAATTTGACTGCATGAATAGGATCAGTACTATCTAGCAAATCAAGCTGTTCAACTTTTACCTGCATAATATTTCCCTCGTCCATAAACTTCAAATCCCTGGAAAAGTTTACGAGTACACCATCTATCGAAAGAATCATACGTTCATTTTTTAAGTTAGTATACTTAGCTATCAATTCGTTAAAACTAATCCAAATAGGATTATATGCAGGTTTCAAGATAATGTTTATGATTCCAAAATATTCAACACCATCAATTTGTATGGTTTTCTTCTGCTTATCTACAGATACAGACTCAATAGATTCAGATTTAATGGTGTACGCAACAGCCTCTAATGGAAGATACACATTGTTGATAAAAGCACATAGCTTATTATCTCGACCATTATAGTTATAGATAACTTTAGGAACAGAATCAGTCTCCAAATAGATTCTTTTCTCAACGGCTGTCTCTTGCCCTTTTACCACAAAAGAATTGATACTCGCTAAGATAAAAAGTGTGAGGTTTACAACAATAGCTCTTTTCATTCAAAAAATTAATTGGTTAGTAAAAGCAGATAATTACTTATCTAAGATACTTAAAATAAAAACATCAAAAAAAAACATTATTACTTCTTCGATTTTTCCATCAGCACATAGGTTCCATCGGCGGAAGTACCGATTTTCTTTTATACAAAACCATTTTTCTTATAAAAAGCGCGTGCCCTTATATTTTCTGTAAGAAATTTTAACTGAACAGTAGCGTCATGATATTGATAAGTCGTGGCAAGTAAAACAAGACTGATTTTTATCTCCTTCGTCCAGATCTAAATGGTGAATCAAATTATTGGCCATCCCAAGCACAACACGACATCAATTATTGAACTTTTGGTGTCCTTTTTCTTTTCAAGAAATAATGCTTATATTTAAATAGTAAGTTATTACTAACTAAACATACCAAACAAAATCAATTAATTATAAAAACGTATACTAGATATAGTAATGTTTTGTAAATAAAATGACTATGAGATATCAAAAAACACAGGTTGGATGGTTACTTATTATTTTGCTCTCCATAATGATTGGGTTTGTAGCTTTCTCTTTTCTATTCGGGGGAAGAACAAATACTAGTGATTATTCAAAATTGGGCTTCATTGGCATTTTTTTACTTCTTGTCACCTTATGTTTTTATAAACTAACTGTTGTCGTAGCCGATCATAAAATAAAATTAATTTACGGCATTGGTCTTATTCGTATTAACATAAAACCACAAAAAATCACGAATGTACAAGCGGTTAAGACCTCTGTTTTGGCCGGCTATGGTATTCGTTTTACGTTAAATGGCATGCTCTACAATATTCAAGGGAATAAAGCCGTTCAAATTAAGTACAACAATGGTACGGAAACGATAGTTCGGATTGGAACAGATGAACCGGATAAGTTGAGCGATGCTATACGTAGTGAGTTTTCACTTTAGTTTTTATACTGATTTTGAATCATTTTGTAATACCTAGATTCTTTGGCTTTACCTTGTAACAGATTGACGCTATTTTTATATTTTTCAAAGTTACGCTCAACATATAGTTGATAGAAAACAAAAAATGTACTGGCTTTACTCTCGGGATACAGATGCACCAGCTGATCGAAATCCCTTTTGTATAGCGAATCTGTAAATACAGTTTTCTTAACAGAATCAACCTTTAAAAAACGATTCCTAGAGGCATCATTATTTCCATCTACAGATTTATAATAAGCCAAATTTAAGGCATCAACCAACATATCTTTTCGATCAAAAAAAATATTGTAATTATTCCAATATTTCTCGGCAATGGCACATGTTTCGCAGGATGAAGTATTCACATTAACCTTAGCAATACTATTTAATTCTATTTCTTCACCGGTGTATATGGAGTCCATATAAAACTCATATTTACTAGAAACAAGAGGGTCAACATAAAAAGCCTTGCTCAACACATAGTATTCATCAATATCCTTATTAAAGGATTTATCTCGATATATCTGATGTGGTATGAGCGTTCGTGGCCAAGAGATTGCGACCAAGTACATATCATCTTTCAATTGGTCTAAGACCAATGTATCTTTCACAGCAATCAAAGTATCTACAAGCTCTTTCCCATCCATATAATGGATTAACCGCACTCCAACAGAGTCTATTGCTATATTTTTTATTACAATCGCTGTAGATTTTGTCGACTCCCTCTTTTTTATACATGAAAAAAGTAAGAAAGCGATAGGAAGGTATAGAATGATTTTTCGCATAGTAAAAAAAGGCATGAGAAAAAATCTCATGCCTATTAATGGTGACTACTTATCTTTGATTATCGTAAAAAGCTTTAATGATTGGGTTCCCCTTTTGATCATAGGCTTCAAAATCAATCTTCACATTATTGCCTGCACGCGTCACATTCGTACAAATTAGGTAATGTAAATTAAACGTGTTGATAAAATTATTCATGTTGGTCACATTACTTGTGTAGCCAGCCGCTTGCGGTAAAAAGCTTAATGCATTATTCCCATGCACAGGAGCAGCATCCTGCGTGGTGGTAAGATAAGGAAACCTGAAATTGATATAATCAGGATTCTTAAATCCTCCGGCACCAATATTTCTACTGATGGCAAAAATAAAACCATTACGCATCGTTTGAACGTTAGCCGCAGGAACATTAGTAAATACAGAGTTTATTGTTCTGTTTTTATTCGGATTATTGGCATATTCAAATCTCACTGTAGAAGCTACAGACTCGATGTTTGTTTTAAAAACGGTAGAATTCATATCAAAATAATTTACCCCGTCCGCCCATTTCCAATTTGCTGGTCGTCTGAATAATTTATAAATGACACCACCTTCTGGCGCATAGATTCGTCCACTACGATAACCGCGAATAGCAACCGTATCTGTAGAGACACTCACTAAGTTATAAATATGGTCGGTGATATCGGATCCACGAGCACCGATGCGATACAAAGATGACATAATAGACCCTGTTGTGAAGGTTAACTGTGGTGACCCCGTACCGTTAGCAATACGGAAGTACGAATCAGTATCAGCCGTTTCTCCATAAACGGTCTTTACATCTACCTTATTGGTTGCTGTATCAAACTTTAAGACAATAGGAGTATATACTTCACTATTAAGATCCGTCTTCACCATCATAACCCAACCGTTTTCCGCAGAAGCCAATGTCTTTCGAAGATCAGCGGCTACTTTATCTAAACGTTCAGGGTTCTCATCTATATATGAATTTGTGATATTGTCCTTCTCACAGCCAACGAATAGGAAGGCCAGAAAGGATAACACAAAAAATTTACTTATACTTTTCATAAAAATACGTTTATGCATTTAATAATTTACTTTATACACCACAGAGTCAAGCATGACATTTAGCTTATGTAAATCCACGCCCATGTCTAGATATTTTTGGTAAACCAATCTATACTTGCTTTCCAAAGCAGCACTTTCACTGATTCTTCTTTGTTCAGCATGTTGAGCTTGGTTCAATCGAAGCATATATTCTACGGTAGTGGCAAAATCTTCTTCTACTGCAAAACCGCCATATCCTGTCCAGAAGCCATCTCTTCGTGCTTGCGCCTGATTGACAGAAGCATAGCCAGGAATACCATAATACTTACCCTGCGACGTACGATCAAAAGGAATTCCTCGACCATACTTATGATCAATTTGGTGAGCATGTTCATGGTATAAGGTCACGATATGGTCCCAAAGCCAAGCTTTGGATGTAGAAAACCTATTCACCCCTCCCATTCCTAAACGATAGTACTGCGCATTCATACCAGCTCCAGCTGCCGTAGCTGTCGTCGTTGGATCGTTAAAGTGTACAAATCCACCGGCAAGAATAAATTCTATTGGGGTTTCATTATCGAAGAACTTAGGAAAGGACTCCTTCAAAGGTTTCAGCCATAATTTATTTAACACCACCTTCGTATAAGGCAATGCAAACTCATATTGAGGAGGCATAAAGAAGGTAGAACTTCCAATAATACGTGGAGAGTATTCATAAATAATCTCTACACCAAAAGCCTTTTGAATAGAATCACACAGGTAATCCAATTCATTCCATTGAGATTTAGGCTTCACTTGTTTTTTGGAGAAATAATCAATTGTTTCGTCCACTTCGCCCAATGGATTATTATCCTTTTGACAGCTTGTGATAAAGAATACCACTAGCAATAAACACAAATATCTTTTCATAGCTTCTCTATCTAGGGTTTAATTGATTTTCTAATAATGGATTTCCGATGCGTGCTTGTACTGGAATTTGTAGTGCTGTACGCTTATCGTTAGGTAGTAATATCGTAGCTGATTTTGGATCTGTTCGAACTAAACGATGCTCTACTTGTATGCCAAGTCTTTTAATATCATACCAACGCAAACCTTGTCCTATAAATTCAAGTTTCCGTTCTTTTAAAATAGCGGTAATAGCTGCTTCTACAGTTGCTGGTGTAGGTAAAGGTCTATAATTTGCGGTGCTGAAACGTTCTTTACGAATCGCTTCTATATCGGACATTGCCTTTGCTATATCAGGGTTTGCTTTTCGTAGGTTTGCTTCGGCTCTATTAAATAGAACTTCCTCCATCGTGAAACAGTCGTATCTCACCTGCACAGCGCTCGGGTTATTAGGCTGATTACCATACTTAACGACGAGAGCAACACTATCGATAACGGTACCACTAGCACTAAAATGTTGATAGCGATAATCGGTGGTCGGTGTAGCATAAAACATATCATGGGCAATGTAGAACCCACCCAAGCGGTAGCCAAACGGTCTACATAAAAATGTAGAGGTAACTTGGTTCACTAACAACAAATTAGGATGAATAGAAGGATTCATAATCTCTTGTGCCCAATATTGCTCGGATGTTGAAGATTTACGTTGAAAATCTTCAACCATTTTACGGACAACAACACCTTTCTCTGCCACAACGAGGTCTGCATACTTAGCTGCCTCATCCCATTTTCCCTTATAAAGATTAATACGACTTAGAAAAGCATAGATACTGCTTAGACTAAATCGATATGCTGTGCGTGGAGCTAAAGAAATTCCATCCTTAAACATGGCTAACCCTTCTTCAAGGTCTTTATCAATTTGGTCGTAAACCTCTTTAACAGTTGCACGATTATATAAAGATCTATTTTCCTTTGGCACTTCCAAGATCAATGGAACCCCTAAGTTTGTAGCATTGGTAGCTTCATTATAGTGAAGTGAGAAAAGATTCACAAGGGAGAAGTAGCTATAAGCACGTAAAATTAATGCCTCTCCTAGTAAGGATTTTTTCTTTAAGTCGCTACCTTTTGCTAGGCTCAATGATTCGATTATTAAATTCGCCTCATAAATTTTCTTATAATACTCAGCATAAGCATGGGTTGGCGTTGCCGTTGTAATGGCATCCGAATATTCGTCCTCCCATTTAAAAATAGGTACATATGTTGCAGCATTACTAGCCTGCATAGTGCTTGCATAATGATGAAAATTATCCGTTAATATTTCCGAAAACAAGTCGGCACGCATTGGATAAGCATTAATCGCAAGCAATTCAATATCCGCTACATCAGTAAGCTCGACTCTATTATCATAAGGAGCTTCTAAAAATTTTCCACAAGACCCTAACAGTACACTGAGAAAAATGGTCGTTATTATTACTATCTTTTTCATTTACAATTCCTCCTAAAAACCAAATGTTAAACGCATTGAGAATGATCTTGGGTTAGGCAAAGAAGTCCCTCCCATCAAATACAAATCTGGATCTACACCTCTTAAGCGACCGCTCGCCCAATAGTAAATATTATTTGCAGATAACATCACTCGTGCATTCTTAACCAAACTAGCATTACTACTTAATAGTTTTTTCAAATCATAGGCTAACAAGATTTCGCTAATACGTAAGTTACTTGCACTTGCTGCACGAAAATCACTTCTATTATAAGCCGTCTCGTCCATATTATTAACACTACCTAAATATGAGCGCTGAATGGTACTCAACAAGCCTGGAATATTCGTATGAGCCTCATCGCCAATAACCTGCCATCTGTAATTCAAATCAGCTGATTTAGAACCAGAATCATCATAGGAACGGGAGGCAATAGGGCTTGTAAATACCTTATGACCATAAGCATAGGTCAAAAAGACACGAAGCTCTAATCCTTTGTACTGGAAGGAGTTTGCAATAGACCCTGTACCTAAAGGCTGACGACTTCCCAAATATGAAACTAGAGAACGATCTCTTGAGGTAGTAACAATTCCATTAACTTCGCCAGATGAACCATTAAAAAGTGGACGTCCATTTTCGTTCAATCGAGAATAATTAAACCCGAAAAGAGCCTCCAACGGGTATCCTTTAATAGGATAACCAAGTGGATTAGTAATCTGACTAAGTAAAGCCGATTGTAACTCACCTTCAATCAATTCATTTTTAACATAGCCATAGATTAAATTAAAATCCCAGATAAAATCTTTCTTGTTCAACACATTACGGTAACCAAAGGTAATATCAACACCTTTATTTGTCATCGTTCCAAAATTGATCCGTTTAGAATTAAAACCGTCTTCTTGAGCAACATTAAAAGGAACAACCAAATCTTTATTTTTGCGTGAATAATATTCCGCTGTAAGCGTTAATCTATTCTTAAGTGATATATCAAAGGCAAAGTTCGTTGTATAATCTTTTTCCCATGCTAAATTGTAAAGCTCAGGAGCTATCACACGGATACCTTTACTATTATTAACAGCATCCAAACGTGGCATGTTGATAATATTGGCATTAAGCATCGGAGATGTTTCAAAGCTATTTCCTCGTAAGGCATGACTTACTCTAAATTTCAAATAATCTACTACACCACTTGAGTTAATAGCCTGAAAGAAACCTTCTTTCTCAACATTCCAAGCGAAACCTAACCCGTAATTAGGAAGGAATTTTGAACGTTGCATTTTACCAAACATATTACTTCCATCCTGACGGCCACTTAAATCAACATTGTAGCGATCATTAAAAGTATACTGTAGATTGATAAAATAACCAACATTCCTTCTATCTTGAAAATTCTCAATATAAGTACGGTCATCTCTATTAACGGCATAAATCATCCCTAAACGAGAAGGAGAAGCAATTTTCCCACCGTAGTACATATAGCCATAAGCCTTAGCATAATCTCTCTCAACGAACGTTTTTTCAAGATCCATACCTGCTAATAGATTGATCTTATGTTTATCTATTTGTTGATTATAAGCTAACTGATTACGCACGCTCCAAAAAGATTGCCAAGTGTTCCATATATATCGGAAACCACCTTCCGGTAAAATTGTCTCCCGGAAACCAAATGGCTCGTTGGGATCCTGATACAATAATGGGTTTTGATTTCTCAAGACATCGTTGTAATCCACGCGATAAGCATTAGCCATATTCGAACGTTCGGTAACGATATGGCTGATTTTACTATTATTTTTACGAATAGCATAGATACCATCAAAGCGTAAATTCTTAGAAATCTTGTAGGAAGGTCTTAAAATCAAACGGACCTCTTGTGTTTTAATATCATTAAAGTTTTCTTTTAACTCTTGAATGATGTTAAAAGGAGCTAGATTTTCAATATATTGCTTATAAGATCCATCAGGATTATAGGGATACATCGCACGGCTAGTGCCCATCGCATATAAAAATGGATTTATCTCAAAAGATCGTGTTATTTCGAAAAAGTTACTCGTAGACAAATCACCAGACTCATTCGTTCCCGGTGTTTGTTGATTACGCATATTCCAGTTAAAGTTAATGTCAACATCAAACTTAGGAGTGATATTAAAAACGGTACGCAAATCGGTTGTATAGCGTTTAGTTCCAAAGCCAATGGCTTGCCCATTATCATCCGCTAAACTTCCAGAAACGTAATAGGTGTGCTTATCACCACCGCCGGAAAAAGATATATTATGCTCTTGTATCAGGTTGTTTCGAAACAAGGCGTCGAACCAATCTGTATTTGCATTCGTTGAACGATTCAGCTCGTCATAAGCTTGATCTAAGTTAATATTCCTTAAAGCAAGCTGACGGTAGGTTTCCGTAAATGCACCAGTAAAAGTTGGCCAGTTAGCATTAGATAAATAGCCTCTATCATACATTTCTTTATACAACTGCATCTCCTGCTTAGAGTTCATCAAATTGAATCTATTGACATTCGGTTTCACCCCAATAGACAATGCCGTACTTAGATTAATATCTTTCTTATTGTACGAACCTTTTTTAGTCGTAATAGAGATAACACCATTTGCAGCACGTGTACCATAAAGCGCAGTCGCTGAACCATCTTTTAAAATCTGAATATCTTCAATATCCTGAGCATTTAAACCAGCAATAGCTGACCCAAGTACCGAAGCCGGGTCGCCACTATACAACTGACTAACAGAAACGTTAGATGGAGATGTAATAGGCACACCATTAATAACATACAAAGGTTCCTGATTAGCGCTAATAGAGGAGTTACCACGAATACGTATTTTGGGAGTAGCCCCAAAAGTACCCGATGTATTTTGTACGGAAACACCGGCGGCTGCTCCTTGAAGCATACGCGACACATCCAAAGAACCAGATCGGTCAATATTCTTTTTATCTACCTGGCTTACTGAACCTGTAAACTTAGCTTTATCGACCTTCTGAAAACCCGTGATTACGACCTCGTCAATATTTTGATCTTCACTCGCCAACGTAACAGTCATATTTTGTGCTGCAGCTTTATTTATCGATCTGAAACCTACCCCCGAAAATCGTAAAGTAATACCTTCATTGATCGCAATACTAAAGCGCCCATCACCATCAGTATTCGTTCCTTTTGAAGTATTAACCGCTGAAACGGTAACCCCTGCTATGGGTTTTCCAAAGGCATCAACAACGCGGCCAGAGATCGATTGCTGTGCAACTTCCTCGCGTAAAGACGCTGGGTTGATGGTGATAATTTTGTCCGAAATAATATAGTTGAAGGGTTGAAATCTAAAAATTTCATCCAACACATTTTTCAGCTGTACTTTGTTGACAGCTATCGTTACGGGTTCAGAATTCCTGAAGTGGCTAGAATTAATCAAAAAGCTATATCCTGTTTGCTTTTCGATTTCTCCTAAGGCTACAGCAAGATTCTGCTTCTTTAAATTCAACGTAACCTGCTGTCCAAAAATATTGGCAGAGGCCTGTATTGAGAATAAAAAGACGAGTACTGCGGTTAGTTTCATCCCTAAAATTGTTGAGTAACTGAGTTTAAGCTCGGCCCATTTTTTATGAAGGACTTCATAAAAAGGCACTGTAACTTCCTTTTTTTTCATAAATGTTAGTGAAGCACAACTGTAGATTTTTCCAACATATTGCTGAAAACACCTTAATAGATGTACTGGTTAATAAAAATTGTGATTAGATGTACTGGTCTTAAAAAAGTTTGCTAGAGGTGCTACAACACTGCTAGCTTAAAAAAATAAGTATCATGCCGCTTTGAAAGTTTCTTTCCATTTCAAGCCTACATCGAGAATTACCCCGAAAAACGAGATAACTAAATAGCTTTAAACATGTCAAACAAAAGCCGCTAGGTCTATTGACATCCGTAAAAGAAAACGAATACAACTGATTTCCAATTACGGACTCTACCTAGAATAATGACGTAAAGGCTTGATTTAGGTATAAAAACTAACCCATACGGAAACAGGATAACTTATTTTTTCATTAATGTCTACTTGATACGCCTATAAGAAAGTTTACTACATTTCTAAACATTCCCTTATATTTGTACTGGTTAACAAAATTTTGTGATTAGATGTACAGATTTTAAAACCGTCTGCTAGAGGTGCTACAACACCTCTAGTTTTTGTTTGATTAGTATCGTTTTACAAGAACCCTCCTTCCTTCAATTTCAAATTTATAGCCTGTATTTATTTCAAAAACTTTTAATAATTCTGATAGCTGAACGTTTCGCGAAACGGTACCTGATAATTCAATATTCACAAAGTTAGCATCGTAAAAAACCATCTTTACATTATACCAATTTTCCACTTCTCTTAATATCTCCTTAAATGAACTATTATCGAATACAAATTTTTCGTTATTCCAACTCTTAATCACCTCAGGTCTTAAGTAACGAATATCCATTGTGTCTACTACCGTGGCCTGCTGACCAGGTTTCAACACATAACTACCTTTTTCGGAAACTATGCGAACACTACCTTCTACTAGAAACGTTTTCGCAAACTCTGCCGTCGAAGTCAAACTGAACGTCGTACCCAACACTTCAATATCTTGCTTCTTAGAATGCACAATGAATGGTCTTGATTCATCATGGCTAACTTTAAAAAAAGCTTGCCCTTCCACATAAATTTCACGTTTGTCTCTTGCGAAGCTCATGGGGTAGCGAATAGATGAAGCAGCACTCAGCTCAATAACGGTCCCATCGCTAAGTTTCAATTTCGTATGTCCGCCTTTTGGCGTATTTACAGTCAAGTATTGCGGTGTTAACTCATTATTCGTAGCATCTTTATAAACAACCTCCCCTTCCTTATTAATAAACACTTCTAGTCCTGCTTTGCTATACACCAAACCAGATGTCGTAGAATCCACATGAATTTTATCACCATTTTCAAGAACAATCATAGCCATCGATTGAGCAGGGTCAATATCCTTCGCTAAATTTACAGCCATCGTTACTGTTGAATCACTATACCTGATGTAGAAAAAAACACCCATAAAAAGTAAAAAAGTGGCTGCTATTCCTATCCACAGCGACCGATTAAACCGAGCCTTATTTACTTTTACCACTTTTGGGAAATTATTTAACCGTTCATCTAACAATAAATTTTCAAAAATCTTATCTGTACGATGTTTTATTATTAAATCGGATATACCGACAGAAAAATCAGCCGAAAATTCCATTTCAGACAGAATATCTACAAGCTCTTTATCAGAAACCGAATTAAGATGACTTGCAAACTCCCTTTTCTCTTTAGTACTCAAAGAATTTTCTAAATATTTCCTCAGCAAATACTGAATATCTATTTTATTCATATAATATTAAAAATTTCAACCCCCCTTTAATACTAATACGAACGGGAAGTAAAAAGTCACTATTCAAAAACTAAAAATATTTTCCGTCAACCATTTTTTTTTTACTAGATTCACATAATCGTTAACCTGAATCGCTAGATGCATGTAAAAAATATAGATAAATCTATTCTTTTAGCAATGTCTAAAGGAGACATAAAGGCCTTTGAACACATATACAAAACGTATTCAATGCCTTTATATAGAAATCTATTGTATTTGCTGAAGGATTCAGATGAGGTGGACGAAATTATCCACAACACTTTTTTGAAAGTTTGGACTAAAAAAGAGGCTATAGACCTAGATAAAAATTTTTACAGCTATCTTTTAAAAATTGCCAACTCAATGGCTATTGACTTCTTGCGTAGAAATGTTCGAACACAGGCTGTTTGTGAAAATCTACTCATAACAGGCAATAAGGAAACTCCTTCAGTAGAAGAAGCCTATCTTAAAAAGGAAGAATGGCTAATGGTAGAAGAAGGAATAAATATGCTTCCCCCACAACGTAAATTAATTTTTACCCTTTTCAAATTAGAAGGTAAAAGCTACCAAGAAATAAGTGATGAGTTATCAATTTCTAAATCGACCGTCAGCGGTCAAATAGTTATCGCAATGAAGTTTTTACGAAAATTCATGGCAACACATCAAAAAGAATTAAAAACGTTATTTTTCTTCCTCTGGGTACGATAAATAATTGGTTAGTAAAACAGATGACCACTTACAAAGACACTTAAAATATTACAAAAGGAAATTATTGCTGAGGCAATCTCTCCATCAAAACGTACTTTCCTTCAGCAGAATCTCCCGTTTCCTTTTCTACAAAACCATTTTTCCTGTAAAAAGAACATGCGTTCACATTTTCAACAAGACATTTTAACTGGACAGGACCGTCCAAATATTGACAAGCTGTGGTAAGTAAGGTAGTACCTATTTTCTGATTTTTATGCCCTTCAGCGATATATAAATGATGAATAAAATTATCTTCTTCCCATATCGATATGAAACCAACAACATGACCATCAAGCAGAGCAACAAAAATTAATTCCCCCGCTGTTTGTTGCTCAAAGTCATCCAACCTATACGTACTCGTATCAAGCCACGAAAAACTCTTTTGCCGACTGGCCAGAAAAAGTGCTCTTAGCTGATCTTTATAGACTAATTGAAAGGGAACAATTTGCATGAAACTACTTGTTCACCTGTTTATACAAAAGGTTAACGAGGTAGTCGATACTTTTATTGACACGCTCCTTATCATCAGACTTATTGATATCAAGCCCACAGAACGGGCTTCCATTGGTCTTTGCATGTAAGACTAAATAAGATATTCCGGCCATCTGCAACGCTAATATGGACCGTAAGTCAATGTCTTCTACTAAAAAATCCTTTTCAATTCTTTCAAACAATTTTTCGCCAATTTCTGCTCTAGTATTTGCAATATCTCGAAGTAATTCAGTCTTTTCACCTAACTCCCAATGTATATATTTTTGAAAAAGTTTGTCTTTATAGAATCGATTGTATTGACTTTGCAGCAACTTCGAAACAGCCTCTTTTCCTAACTCATCTGGATTTTGTAGAATTTCATCAACAACTCCCTTTTCGGCGATATTCCAGAAATCCCTTTGTTTAAGAAAGGTCTCTATTAGATTATTTACATTGCCAAAGTATAGATAAATAAGTTTTTTATCGACCTCCGCCTCAGTACTAATATTTCCGATGGTAAGGCCAGCATAGCCTTTCTTTTGTAAAACTTTGCCCACAGCCAAAATCAACTTATTCATTGTACGCGTCTTTTCTCGCACTGGTCCTGAGGGCACTTTTTTTAATTTAGGTTCGGGTTGAGGAGTTATTGTTTGCGCTTTACTGTGTCTCATAGCTAAAAAATTACACGTAAAAAGTCATTTTAAACTATACTAGAAACGAATCAATCTCTATAATCCTAAAATAAGCTATATGTCCTGACTAAGCGTCGTTGTTAAACGTTTCTATAAGGGAGTTACAGTTTGACTTTTTCTGTTGACTTACTCAAAAGTGCACTTTTTAATTCACAATATCAAACGACTCAAAAGCTTATAAAAGCTGTACTCATCCGTATTTTCGATAAGCCTTAAAATAATTCAGAAGAATACTTTGTAGAGAGTTCAAACAAAGAGTGGGGGTATGCAATAAAGAAAAAATTGGTTTGTAGTAATTGGTATAGATATCCGATGCACTTAAAATGCATAGCGCTCACTATGATTTGAAACCTATATTGAAAAGTCTATTTATAATTAAATTTTTATTTCACTTTTACACCCCGGTAGTAGCATTGTCATGCCTAGCATAAAAACAAAAAAAACTAGCCTATTCCCCATGATTTTTCGACAACTATTTTCTTCAACTGTATTCGCTGATCTCGGCATTGCACAAAAATCTCAAAATCCTTGTACCTAAATTTTGGACGAATAACCACATCAATCGGATCGTCCGGATATTGACGCCTCAGCTCACGAAAGGCTTTCATGAGCTCTCCATCATCAAAAGTAATTTCTGTATTATTCTTATAAGATGAAAAAGTTACATTATAAGGTATTGCATCCAATCTATACTGATCAACTTCTGTACTATCTCTCAAATAATCAGCCTCCCCATTATAATTAATTCGATAAATTTGTTCTAGATAATCATCTTCCTTATAGGAATCTAGCACGAAACGATACCGATACTTTAAACGGTATTTATCCCATAAGCCATAAGGAATACCATTCTCTTCAATGGCCAATTGTACAGATTTAGGAACAGTAATTTTAAATAAAGACTCAAAAAAATCTTGCTGACTTTCTTCCAAATCAGGGTAAGGAAGAAACTTATTTTTATCAATCTCAACCTCCTTTGCTTGCAGGCGGCAAATCTCGCGCCGATGATGATTGCCGGATAACCAAACTACAACAATACCTCCTGGGGCAGCTCCCACAGTCAAGACATCATAAGTATCCGGAACCCAAGGATAATTCCCTTCTGCATTTTGTTTATCTTTTATTAAAAAGCCTTCTTTAAACAAAGCCAAAATCTTATCGACTGGCAAAGCCGCATCTACCTCATAAAATTTCTTTTCTGCATAAGCCACATAAACCAAATGCAAATGAGCCGGTATACTACTACCTCCTTGGCCGGCTTCGGCCCCATCATACTGCCAAGAGTCATTTGCCATCCCAGCCTTGGGCACGCCTGCTACGATCTTTGTTTTCTCCTTATTCGCAAAATAACCGTAATATACTTCAGCAGGATATTCCTTAGGCGCTGAAAAAGTAGTGCTATACGAAAACCGTCCTTTATCCATTTTTGTCTCACTTTTACACCCTGGAAGTAGCATCATCATGCCTAGCATAAAAAACCAAAAAACTAGCCTATTCCCCATGATTTTTCGATAACTATTTTCTTCAACTGTATTCGCTGATTTCGGCATTGCACAAAAATCTCAAAATCCTTATACCTAAATTTTGGACGAATGACCACATCAATTGGATCATCAGAATATTGACGCTTCAGCTCACTAAAAGCCTTCATTAGCTCTGTATCATCAAAGATGATTTCTGTATGATTCTTATAAAATGAAAAAGTTACAAAATAAGGTATAGCATCGTTTTTATACTGCCCCACTTCTGTACTATCCTTCAGATATTCTCGTTCTCCATTATAATTAATCCGATAGATCTGTTTCAGATAATCATCTTCTTTATAAGAATCTAGCACGAAACGATACCGATACTTTAAACGGTATTTATCCCATAAGCCATAAGGAATACCATTCTCTTCGATAGCCAATTGTACAGGCTCAGGAACTGCTATTTTAAACCACGATTCAAAAAACTGCTCTTGATTCTCCTCATCTGCATTTTGATAAAATTTATTTACATCAACAAAAGTCTCCTTTGCTTGTAATCGACAGACCTCTCGCCGATGATGATTGCCGGATAACCAAACTACAACAACATCACCTGGGGCAACCCCTACAGTCAATACATTATAAGTACTTCGATCCCAAAGTCTATTTCCGTCCTTATCTTGCTTTCCTTTTATTAAAAAACCCTCTTGAAATAAGGCTAAAATCTTATCGACAGGCAAAGCTGCATCTACCTCATAAAATTTCTTTTCTGCATAAGCGACATAGACCAAGTGCAAATGAGCCGGTATACTACTTCCCCCATGGCCGGCTTTAGTCCCATCAAGCTGCCATCTTCCTCCGGTCATCCCCGCCTTGGGTACGCCTGCTACGATCTTTGTTTTCTCCTTATTCGCAAAATAACCATAATATACTTCAGCAGGATATTCCTTAGGCGCTGAAAAAGTAGTGCTATACGAAAACTGTTCTTTATCCATTTTTGTCTCACTTTTACACCCTGGAAGTAGCATCATCATGCCTAGCATAAAAAACCAAAAAACTAGCCTATTCCCCATGCCCGTTCGATAACTATTTTTTTCAACTGTATTCGTTTATCCCGACATTGCACAAAAATCTCAAAATCCTTATACCTGAATTTTGGACGAATAACCACATCAATCGGATCATTAGGATATTGACGCTTGAGTTCACTAAAGACCTTCATTAGCTCCGTATCATCAAAGGTGATTTCTGTATTATTCTTGTAAAACGAAAAAGTTACATTATAAGGTATAGCATCGTTTTTATACTGTCCCACTTCTGTACTATCCTTCAAATATTCTCGCTCTCCATTATAATTAATACGATAAATTTGTACCAGATAATCATCCTCTTTATAGGAATCTAGCACGAAACGATACCGATACTTCAAACGGTATTTATCCCACAAGCCATAAGGAATCCCTTTCTCTTCAATAGCCAATTGTACAGGTTTGGGAACTGTAATTTTAAATAAAGACTCAAAAAAATCTTGCTGACTTTCTTTCAAATCAGGATAAGGAAGAAACTTATTTTTATCAATTTCAACTTCCTTCGCCTGCAGACGGCAGACTTCACGCCGATGATGATTGCCCGATAGCCACACAACAACAACACCGCCTGGCGCAGCCCCTACCGTCAAGACATTATAGCTAGCTGGAACCCAAGGATAATTTCCGTCTGTATCTATCTCTCCTTCTATAAAAAAACCTTCCTGAAATAAGGCCGATATCTTATCGCTAGGCAAAGCCGCATCTACCTCATAAAATTTCTTTTCTGCATAAGCGACATAAACCAAGTGTAAGTGAGCGGGTATACTACTTCCCCCTTGGCCTGCTTTTGCACCGTCATACTGCCAAGAGTCATTTGCCATCCCCGCCTTTGATACTCCTGATACAATCTTAGTTTTTTCCTTATTCGCAAAATAACCATAATATACTTCAGCAGGATATTCTCGTGGTGCCGAAAAGGTAGTACTATACGAAACCTGTTCTTTATCCATTTTTATCTCATTTTTACACCCCGGTAGTAGCATTGTCATGCTCAACAGCGTAATTATTCCAAATTGTTTCATTAACGTATTTTTCTTTTGCGTTTCCCGCTGACTATATTGGCCGCATTAATTCCCTTATTACTTGAATTCCAGTGTAGATAATGCATACGTAGAAATTTAATATCCTCATTTTCCTTATCAATTTTTGCTTTTAGATTTTCTTGTACAGCCTCTTGTCTTTTTTGCCAAGCTTCTTGAGATTCCATAACCCCTGTATCATAGAGTAGACCAGGTTCCTGATAAGCTTCATAATCCTTAAAAACGAAAGGGTTTCCTCCTTCAAAGGTTTGCTTTCTCAATCTAGCCTTAACCCTTTCTAAAAAGGCCACATTATCAGTAATCCAATTTTCCTGAAAATCGTAGAATTTCAAAAGCTTATCTTTATTAATCGCGACTTTTCTCATAGCACAAATCTCTTCCATAAGATGTAACGGAATAAAACTGTATTGACTACTCAAGCGTTCTTTACTAACCTGCAAGTGATACTGATACACCTTGGTCTTATTTCTCCTAAACCTTACAAACACCTTTAATAAACTAGCTTCAAACTCATTAAACCAACCTTTATGAATAAGCTCTTGGCGCATTAGCTCTAAGTCTTTAGCTAATAAAGTGGTCTCTAGTTTGTAGGCTTTTGTTGGCCATCCTTCCACATAAGAACCTCCCACGTCGCTATGAACTCCTGGATAACTAACCTCTATACCTCCCTTCTTCTCCGATTCAGGAGCTACCTTCCGAACCGAAGAGATGTCTACCAAGCTAAAGTTTGAACGATGTTCATCAGCAGCAACCATATGCACTACATAATTAGCTTTATTGACATCATCAAGCCCCAAATGCTCTATATCATTCCATTGAAACAGACCATGATGTGGAACGGTGTCATAAATCCCTACAAAACGAATAACAACCCTAGTCCGCAGATCTAACAATGCTGCTTCTTGAAGCAATTGCCCCAAATAACCAAATTCAGGCATCAGTTGATTGAGGTATTTCTTTGAATCGAGATCTTCTCCATGCAAATCCCACACATTTTCATCATATTGTTTTGGCTTGTAGGCCTCATGCTTAACTACATGAACAAAATGTCGGGCAGCCGCTGCTCCCCGACTAAAACCAAAAACATCAAACGTAAGGGCGCCCAAAACTTCATTTTTTTTCGATATGTTATTAGTAATAGTCGACCGAATATCCCTTATGGCTTGTCGTACCTTTTCAATAATACCCGCTGAACCTATACCAAAAGCAGGTCCCCACACAAAATCATCATTTCTATAATCTTCGGCTTCTAAATTCTGTCCTTGCTGTTTAGGAGCAGAATGCGTCCCTATTCCCTCGACATAAATTTTTAAAGTTTTACTTTTCTCAGTGATCTCATAATTTTTAAACAAAATAGCTGGATTGGAGAGGCCACTTTCATAACTACTAGATCCTTCTTTCGGATTATTAAAAACTTTGTTACCACGCCGTTTGCGGTAAACATCCTTCGCTTCCTTATCTGTTAGGCCAAAGCCTGTAGCATCAACCAACGCCTCTCCTGTTCGAGACTCATCCACCTTCATCCGAAGCTCCGTATTGTACAGATTATTGAGCGTGCCGTCAAAAAAAACACCAATGGTAAAGTCTACAGGAGATTTTAACTCCCCAAGGAAATTATCCACATAATCATCGACCAAAACGGGCTGATTGGTTATTTCCTGCGGATCATCATATAAGGTACCATCTTTACGTATTTTTAGCTGTTCAGCCGCCTCCTTCTCACTAATAGCCAGCAGTTTTCCATTATGATAAACTTTTGCAAAAAGATCAAGCTTATCCCGTAGCAAAAAACTCCCCGCAAGATTGGCCCAATGATGATCTATTTTAACTTTAATAACCACTTTTTGTATGTGAGTATCTCCATGTACCTGACTTCCTTTATCGTCTTTATAAATAGTCCCGCCCGAACCTGTTTTTCCAATTTCAAAGTCATGCATTTCGTGAATATCGACTCTTCTAGTAAAAGCCCATCCATCAGAAATATTAACACGCTCATTTCCAAAAAAAAACTCATAATCAAACAACTTCACCTCAATCTCTTCTCCATATAAACCAGCTGTATAGATATGAAGTAATACCTCGGAGCCAAAAGCCAATTCCCGTCCCTCGATAGGTAAATAAGCGAAATCTGTCCATTGTGCTCTAAGAAAAGTAGGCGTACCCGTTGCTTTAACATAAAGTCCTGATGGATACCTACCAACAGGCACTTCCTCAGGAAAAAAAGCCTCCGCATACAAAAGTCCGCCACCGACCAAAAACTCAGGAACATAAAGCGTTTTAATACCTCCCTTATCAAGCCCAGACTTAAGAGAAACATTCTGTTTATAGATAGCACTTAATGTCCGCTTCAACGGAAGAATACACCATACCCATTCCACCTTATTATATTTATCTTTAACAGCAGCCCTACTTTTTTCATTACTACATAGGTTTAACTCCTCCCAATATTCTGCTATCGTGACTTCAAAATATTCAGACTTAGGCAAAGTCAATACCCCTAAACGATCAACTTCAGCAGGCGCAACAGTTTGCAAATGCAATTCATTCATATCCTTCTTGGTTTATTGATAATAAGTCTTCGTTATTTACAGCTGCAAAAGGGAATAATTCTAACAAAACCTCCTGTGCAGCTTTATGCACATTTTGAGCGGTAAGGACTATCTCTTGTCCATGTTGAACAATCGCTATACAGTCCTTACCTCCTATGGGGCAGCTACCTTTACTATCTTCAAGCAACGCATGCCCATCATTATCGGTTAGTGTAATCTTATCATAAAAACCAGTCCACTCCGCCACAACAGCCTGACAAGTCTTATAGCCGAACACGGTTGGCTGTTTTTTACAAGAGCCAAAAGTATTTTTTTCAAAAGTTGCTCCTAAATCTTTATGTGTAGCCATCAATTTCGTTATTCCATCTTTATCGTTAATGTAACGCTTCCGCTGGGTCAACACTTTTAATTTATCAGGTACTGTTCCGTAATTACACCGACAGGTAGCACCTTGGCATACTAAATACTTGGTTCCCATAACACACTATTTTTTTAATTCATACAACTGAAATACAACTTTATACGCTTGCCCTTTTTCCAGCGCTGTGAGCTCAGCCTTGATGGAAAATATCTCGTTTGTATCTTTATGAAGAAGATATACAAGTTCCAGCGTCCCTTTTTCCGTATGCGCATTATAAATATCTTCAACCTCGACACCATTCATGCTTACGACCATTTTTCCCGTTTCAGTATAGGTTGATATCAACCGACACTTAACCTCATACAGTATCTCTTTTGCCAGTGGGGAGAAATAAAATGAAAGCTTTACATCAAGTTCAAAATTTGGATAATAACGATAAATAGGTAGAAAGAAAAGCTTGTAAAATAAACTCCTTTTAAGATTCGCAACTTTAGCATCTAAAGTTATGAATACATCGTCTAGCTCTTTAATCATCTCATCTGCAAGCTCAGACTTATAAAGTCGAAGGAATTGAGGTCTATACTCTTCTTTCCATCGTTTTTTTGATTCCTCCCCACTTGCCATTCGAGCGATGCTCCCATCTTGATTAATAAGCAACTCTAGAGGATACAAACTCTTCCCTGCCTGTTCATAAAACTGTTCAATTTGCAAATCGACTTCGCAACGATTGACAAAAGTTTGATATTTCGTTAATTCTACATTCTTATAGAGGCGTTCTACCTTCATGGTATAATCAATCTCGGTTCCTTTAGGCAGGAAATTAATGATAACGCCATATACATTCACAGATTCATCACGAGGGAGATACAGATCCGTAGTTGATACAAGTGTAGCCTGTTGCTTTTCATAGTTAACTCTAGGGACATACAAGTACTCTATATACTTTGGTAATCGCAAACTCAGCAAATCTGCAAGCCCACAATGAAGATTATGAAATTCAACCAACTCTTCTGGTAAAATAGCATACCTGTGCGCCCTTTCTTCGATATTAACAAACCCGTTTATTTGTAGTATAATATAATCTTCTTCTTTACGCATACTGTCTAATTAATTTGTCAAATTCACTTCAACACGTAGAGAGCAAGCGCTGTAAAATTTAGTTTTCAACAAATGGAATTTAAAAACGAATCTTTTTTATCACTCATCATCTCTCTGCTTAGCATAAAAACCACTCTATTAAGTACTAGGACATTATATTGGGAACAATTATTTGTACTACAAAAAACAAGGATAATCCATCCACAAAACCACGACTTAATTTAGTAAACTAAAATAAAGTAAAGCCTGAACTAAGAAATCCCGTAAAAGTTTAAAAAAGACAAAATAAGACTTTTCTTACGTATTATTTTCTCGTAAGAACCGGGTAAAAAACAATAGAAAAAAGAATATTTGTGCAATACATTTTGTATTCTATCAAAAGCATAGTTTGCTTTTGTCTTGTCTATAAAGCGTTTTTTTTAGACTAAAAACATCGTTATTTAAGTATATTCTAAAATAAATAACGTAAGCTTTAATAGATTTATAAATACTGTATTAACTATTAAAGGTTTTTAAGCATAATGGTTAAAACAAACCTAAAAAATAAGAAAAGTACGTTTGCTAAATAACCTTATTTCACAAATTCACCAACCATAACACGACCACCGCTCTCGGGTGAATCAAAATGCCAAAAAATGCCCTCCGTTACCAAAAACTCATCCTTATAAAAACCAAAAATATCTTGCAAAATGGTAAAACCTTGAACACGATGAGTCTTCCATGTCTTACCATAATCATAAGAATAACGAATTTCTGGCTTCACGCCGATTTTGCGATAATCACAAACAAAATTTTTATAGCGATAGAAACTTTCATTCTCATTCGTTTTTATATACAATTGATTTTCATAAAAATCATAAATACCGTATCGAAACTTCCTTCCTTCTTCGAATTCAGTTTTTATTAAACATAACTGATCTCCTTCGTAAAGA
The DNA here is from genome assembly GCF_037572665.1 of Sphingobacterium sp. MYb382. Taxonomy (NCBI): domain Bacteria; kingdom Pseudomonadati; phylum Bacteroidota; class Sphingobacteriia; order Sphingobacteriales; family Sphingobacteriaceae; genus Sphingobacterium; species Sphingobacterium sp. MYb382. The sequence continues at coordinate 82,830 of NZ_JBBGZT010000010.1, read as the reverse complement.
AAATAATCATAGCTATCTTTTAATTGACTTATGATTTCTACCGTTTCAGTTTTTACATCATAAGCTAATATTTGCTGACCCTTCTTATATACAATTTGCCGATTTCCAATATTAAAAAAATAATCACCGACAACTTCCTTTGGAATTTCATATACCTCTTCTTTTTCTAATAGATTAACTAAAGTATTTTTTCCATAATAGGTGCGAATGATAAATTTACCATCAAAATTACGATAGCCATAATTCATAAAATCTTCAGGCTCTATATATTCATCAACCTGACGAAGTTCAAAAGTCCTATTATCCAAAAGGTAAATCTTACAAACCTTTTTAGACTCATCATTGCGAAAATTAGTTTGAATTAAGGTATAATCTCTTTTAGATTCTAAACTATATAGATATTTATCCTCTAAATTAATCTCCTTATAGCTCTTGCCTTTGTCATTAGAAACATAAAGAACAACAACTGTGGGGCCTTCTAAATCTTCATTAAATTCCCAGACCCATTTTTCTCCACCTAAGATAATTACCTCCTCACTCGGGATAACTATTTTATTAAGACTAATCGCACTTCCTGGATTAAACTTTCCTTTACCTAATCGTACCTTGTACAAATCAAAAAAATCATATTTAGCAGTCCATTTCATATTATTATCAGGTATTTGAGGTGAGCAGGAAAGCATGGAAAATAAAAAACAACTTATCCACATGCCTAATTTGAATATATAGGTTCCTTTAGTCTCCATGTTGTACTGTATTTTTTTTCACAAATGTTGTTACATCTTCTTTCATAATGTAATCGTACCCCTCGTTTTTAAGTTTAGTGATTCCTTCCTTGATGATGTACCAGGCATCGCGAAGGATATTATTATCTTCAGCACTGTAATAGTTAATATTTTCTTTAACTAGCTTTTCATAATCCATATTAGCTGCAACAATAGCCGCCTGCAGCCAAGTCCCATAAGCCCCTTCTCCAATCCATTCTTTGAGATCGGGCGATAAGCCTATCCTAGCCAAATCTATAATCGGCAATTCGGACATTTTCTTTGGATCATAGGCCTCAGGATGTGTCGCAAAAGCAAATTCTTGAAATCGATGATTAATCAACTCTATATTCTTGTAATAATCTCTTTTTTTTGCAGACTTCGCCTTATCATCATTTCCATAAATTCTAATTTCTTGCGTATTAGGTTTAAAATTAACATTAAAACTTCCCTCCATCCAGTCGATAATTTTATCATACTTAGCTTCATATGAATAATCAATCAAACCTTCCTCCATTAGAACCTGTAATCTCTTTCTTGCTTTCATCAACCAATCTTTACCCACAGAAGACATCTTTGGATAAAGTACTTGAGTAAACCGTACACAATACTTAAAACCGTAACTATGTGACAAAAGGGGTTTAGTATCTACACCATTTCGATTTTCCATTTTTATCGCTGAAGCAAGCATATTCACAGGAGCACTCTTCATTTCTTGGGTCAGCGCGTAGGTGTCATAGAAACGTGTTGTTTTCTCATTCATTTCCAACATGGGTCCATAGTAATAATGAGGAGGTACATGTCCGCAATCTTTATGTCTTCGCATAAAATCATTATACCTAAATTGGTAAAACTCGCATTTCCCAAAACCTATATTTTCGTAACTACGTACCACAGTCTTGTCACAAGTATATACGGTAAGGTAGTTGTCCTTACTAGAGGGTAGCTTAACCATCACATCATCCTGGTAAGTGCAAGAAAAATAAAGCTGAATTTCATCATCTCTATCATTCGCCGCATAACCTTCTATGCCTGGGCTAAGGGTCAGCGGCAGTGTACCTCTTTTACTTTTTAAAATAAGATAATAAATAGGTTCTCCTCCTTTACCGTGTTTTTCTATTTTAATATACTCATCCTCAAACCCTTCTCCCTCATAATCAAATAAAGACACTAAGATTTCTGCACCATCAGCAACATTCTGCATTTCAAACGTAAAATATACCGTCTGTCCAATATTAGCCTTCGTAATTCTATTGTTCCCTTTAGGGTCGGAACTCCACCAGCCGTCCAAAAAATAATGTTTTTCAGCTTCCTCTTCAGCTTTCAGCGGCTTTCCAAAGACCGTCCCTTCCTTGGCCGTAAATCGACTACCTTCTACAGCATAAGCGTCGAACGTTTCCGTAAATACTTTCCAATCTTCTTCTATATGTGAGATAAAATCTCCTTCTGTTATACGTATGATAGACATGGTTAATGAAGTTTTGATTTATCACCACTATTGTTATTAAAAGTCTGTTGCGCATGAATATCATTGTTACCTCCTGAAATAATTTGTCTATTCTTAGCGCTTTCTTTTACTTCTTTTGCCTTAGATTCCCGATTTCCTTTCACAAACTCGATTAAACTACCAATAACATTAGTCATAAAACTTCCGCCAACAGATACCGTTTTGGTAGCCCCGATAGTTTGCACTTCATTTTGTCCAATACTCTCCGATTTATTCATCCCTACCACGCTTGTTTGATTCTGTCCAACAGATGTCGTCATTGTTTCGCTAACATTGATATTCATCGTTTTACTATTTAGGGTCATCGTTCCTGGCGCCGTCACCGTTACATTACCATCGCCATCCATATACCAGCTGTTGCCACTTGGATCATTAATCGTAATACTACCTTCATTTTCGGTGTCATTAATCTGTATCATACAGCCACTGCGTGTTTGAATAGTCTTCAGGTGATTATCCTGATAGCCACCTGCACCAATGCCTCCATGAAACAAACCGCCCATCACATAGGCTCTATCAGGATTGCCATGCACAAAGCCCACCATTACCCGGTCGCCAACTTCAGGAATAAAGACAAAACCACGGTTCTTCTGCACGAGCTCGCTAGCTCCAGCATCAGGACTTAGCACCCGTATCCAATCGCTCTGCTCGCCCTTGCTCTGCCAGTCGAAGCGAACCTGCACCCGCCCTTGCGTATCCTTGTTATCAATGATGGTGGCAAACTGAGGCTCTGCTTTGGGTTGCTGATAGGAAGCCTTAGGTAAGTGGCCTGTGCCGTACCCCACAGCCTCAAAATGACCTGTATAATTACCCAGTTTATCGACATGATGCTCCACACCGACAATCATCAACCGCGTAAAATAGCTTGCCTTTTTGGTGCCTGGCCGGATCATCTCCATCTCTACCAGACAACTCGGATATAAGAAAGGGATAGAGCATCGACCGCTGGTTACAAAAGTATCTACAGATCTACTTCCCGCAGCGCTATCTTGCGCCGCGTCCAAGTCCTTAGACGTGTGAGCGCGCAAAGGGGCTATTTGTAAAGCATGCGTTGTAAAAGTGTTCTGAGAAATTTTATAAGCAGACTGCCCTAAAGAAGACTGATGCTTAATATCACTAGCACCTGTATAAAGTTGTTGATGCCTATTGCTATTGTAGCCATAATAGCTGGGCTTCACATGGAGAGCTTTCATCCGTATATCTACCTGATCTACATTACGTCCAAAGGTTAGCTGTATCGCTTTTTCAGGAAAAGGAAAGCGGCCGAAACGTAGCGTATCGCCATCATAATAAAACTGCTCGTCATGTTCGTTGGCCAAACGAACGAGATAGTTGTAATGTGTTTCCTCATATTGACAACTATACGTCACATGACCAAACTCCGTTTCTACGGCCACCTGATATTTTTGAGTGCCCAAGCCTTGCTTAATTACCTCTTGGGCTATCGTATTTAGTGAAATTGTGACATCACCGCCGAAGCTTTGCATATTTGTTGCCCCATCAAGCAGTATCGTGGGACTGTAGCCCGACAATATAATATTGCCATGATTTTTATTCTCTCGACTTAAACCAACTTGGGTAATCACCCCAATAAAATCACGCTCGGGACTTTCCGTAAGGTTGCGATAGCGAAAAGTCACCAAGATGCGCTTGCCCAGTAGCTTCTGTGCCTGCTCCATGTGATGATCTTCAACAGCACCTAAAGAGTCGTGGTCTAAAACTAAGGTGAACTGGTGGTGCCCACCCGTATGTTGAGTCAACCGGAAATCTTTGTAACTCGCAATCAAACGGCCCTCCACAACAATGGTGAGCTTAACCAAATGGGATACCCCCATCTGTTCGTTGGCAGCAATAAGTACAGCGTTACTTGCTTTTGTGTTACCTGGTATCATATGCTATTTCATTTTAATGCACTATCCGAAACGGACAAACAGGAGCCATAAACTGAAGCTCGTCCTTATATATTTTGTTAGTCTTCTTGCTGGGCGGGCAATAGACACTGCTATTTTTACAAAAAATAGCTACTTAGGCTATCCTATAGGAGAGAAGGTAGCCTAAGCAGCTAAAAATTAAGCACTAGGCCAGACACCTTCATAGGCACCTCCGCCATAGTTGATTTTCTCGGCGCTAACCACAAAACTGATTAGCATACTATTCGAGTCTACCGCATCAAAGTCCACGGAATGCTGAATCACATAGCCGTTTTCCCAATTTAGCGTAATCAACGTACCTTCTTCGTGCGACTTGTTGAAGGTAACCTCGCCCGCTGTAGGCTTGTATTTACCGTTCAACAAACTCTCCAAGATATCAGACTTATCCGTAGCCTCTACCGTGACCTTGATAATCGCATTCGAAGGATCTGAAGACACACGCCCCGACACATCTACTGCACGATCTACATTGTAGTGAAGTTTCAAAACTTTTTGAACATCACCGCCGTTGAATTTCAACACGGCTCTTGCATTACTTTCTGCCATTTCTAATTGATTTATAATGAATTAATAGTTTACTGATATCAAACCTAACAAAGCCTTTTGCCCTTTCCTAGCAATCGGAAGTATATCTGAGAAAGTGTAGTAAAACTACGATTGCTCAGATAGGCTTTTATCGTAGTATAAGGAGGATTCTGATCTACTAAAAAACAAGCACACAAGCTTAATGCAGCTCTCAAAAACAAGCTTAAAAGCTATTTAAACAGCGAAAACAATCTTCCTTGAAGTCCTATATAAAAGAGAGGGAAATAGCTAACGAACTAAATGCGTTATTTGGTTCACAAAGAGCGAACGATGCCATTTAGCCTGACAATAGGCCTTCCAAAGAAGCCTGTATAAACTTAAAAAGGAGCTTCATCCATCCATACAAAAGCAATACCTCTATTTTTCTGTAATATCTTATAGTTTTTAATAGGCGATAAATATAGATAGACAGAATCTTGCAGTATCTTCCCTTTGAAAAGCTCTCTACGAGAAACAAATAATAAAGGAAGCTTAAGTTTTTCCTTACCGACAGATTTCTCTAAACTACCATCACCCACTTGATAAACGTAAAAAGGCCTAGCACTTCGCGTATTGGAATTACTGATTTGCTTCAAATTGGTGGATCGTATGACCAGTTTACTACGAATAAAAGCTTCCTCTCTTGTTATTCTATCGACATAATAATCGACAACATCTTCTTCAGGAAAAAGATTAATAGCCTGTGTATTTCTCCGATTATTCTTGTCATCTACAGTCCTTACTTGCACATCGTCTGTACAGCTACACACTCCTAATAAGCCAAAAACGCTTATTACTAACCATACCGTAATTAAAATTGAATGATACTTCATAGCTGTTGAAAACGAGAATCTGAAAAACGGCTCAGATTCTCGTTCATTAAATGATACAAATAACCTTAAAATGGAAAAATTACTCTTGCACGTATTCGGCATCCCATTCATTCCCGTCATCTCCTTTATGTCCATCTAATTTGATAACAAAGGATTTCGCTGGGAAATATGGAGTAAGTCTTATATCTAACCAAACTCTATCTTTTTGCAACTTATCTTGCTCAAAACGGACGATTTTAAACTTCTCTATCAATTTATCGGCTCCCTTTATACCGTCAAGGAAACGAACGATTTGTTTTCTAAGATCATCCTCATTTTTCGCTGTCCAGTTTTCAAAAGCTCTTCTATTTAAGAAATCAAGCAATACTTTAGTCACATAGTCGAATACACGAACCACAGAATAGGTTTGCAGTCCGATGTTATCTCCGGTGAAGAGAGTCTTGGCAGAGAAAGCCATAATTTTACCATATTCATTAACCATCGGTACTAATCCCATTTTCTCTAATTGTGAAATTTCACTCTTTTTCAGGTCAAACTTCACCGCATCCACCTCACTAATACTACCATGCTTCTTACCGGCAGCTACTTGAGACATTAACGTCTTATGAATCTTACCGGCTAAAGAAGTCGAAGGAGGTAAGAAAACACTATCTTCTTCACCAACTTCCTTAGCCCTTCCACGACCAACAATCCAGTTACATGTCATAATAACATTACTACGATGTATTTCGCCTCCTGTAAGGTTTGCACTATGGAATAGATCTACCACATCATCTGCCTTATCTAAATCGGCAAAATCTGTCACCAACATGACCTTATTTTCGCTACAAACCTTAGCCCATTTTTCAACAACCTTATTTGACCCTAAGTAGCCTGGTACAGCAAGAATAGAGTAGTTATCCCGTAAATCTAACCGGTCATAATATTGCTTAAACTCGGCTTCAATATGATCGATAAACAAAGGATTATCGAGGTCTTTAACCTGTTCTAGAGAAGCATTAACAATATGAACATTGTCTACTTTGTCTAGCTCAGTATTTTTGTAAAATTGTGCTACCGTCCTATAGGATGTCTCGAGCTCGCGCGTTTGAACAAGGGCATTTTTAAGACCTTTTTTCAAGGTATCAGCAGCAGCCAATGATTTCGTTTTACAGCTATCGAGTATTTTTTCAGTTGAATCGTTAGACTCCAATAACTCAATCCATAGATTAAGCTTCTTTAACAAATCTTTGCGCTCGATTGCTTTATTAGCATCTGTCAAGAAAATTTGCTTTCGAGCTTTTCGGTCGCCATTCATATTGGCAATACCATCGACAACTGATTCTACGAAGCTAAATCCGCCCAATTTGGCTAATGGATTTGCTTGATGACCCGCCAGACTCCCTTGCTGGTTTGCTGAAACGGCACTTATTTGTGTTTTAGACATAATAATTAGTTTTAGTGAATTATGATTACTTTTTTTCCAATTCAGAGGCAACAGCTCTAAGGACTTCAATAAATTCAGCTTTCGCTTCAGGATTCGTAAGCGCGCTGTTCAATACTTTATTATTACGCAACTGGCGAATAATCGTGTTGTACTGCTCTTGCTATAATTTTTTATTATTCAAAAACTCGTAATGCTTAATTAGGCTCTTAGGTTAAAAACCCCAATATTATTTAATCAAAACGACTCATTTACCATTTCACCATCTGCTGTTTCATGATTAACAGAGATGGTAGGTCTGAAATGATTGAAAACATCCTCAACAGTTTTAAGACCTTTCACGACCTCAGGAGAAATCGTATCTTCTGTTGTTAGCTTACTAACCAATAAGGTCTTGTTTTCTTGAATTTCCTGAATTGCTTCGTTGGCATCGACTTTTACCTCGTTTCCTCCAACACCATAGTTGAACATTGACATAGCTTTTTGATTTTGAGATTTAATATTTATGTTAATTTTTTTATTTGCAACACTTATTGGTTGCTCCGCCTGCTGTTCGACCTCCCGGGGAGCACCTCGAATTTTGTTTTTAACAAGCTTCATTAATTCTTTAAAACGTATCATATTGATGAAGTTTAATAGTTAACTTTCGTCTTAATCAAGGAGGCTCCACCCAGATTTTGTTTTAGGCGTCGGCGTAATGTCGGTGTCGTGAACAATGATATTCTCTCTACGCTGTCCGATATAATCGAGGTCACTAAGCTTACTGAAAATAATTTCAAGGCTTTTCAGCAAGCGTTGTATTGCCAGAAAGTGTTCACCACAATCGTTGTGATCATAATTTAAATCGGCAACCGCCGATAGCTGGTTCGTTAGCATATGCGGTGCAATTTCACTCCATTCAAACGTGTAGTTTAGCATTTCTTCTAGCTCCCCACTTTCTAGCACCTCTGTAAAATAATATATACGTAAAGCCATACTGGAGAACACGTCTACCATATAAATGGGGGCTTGCTGAGGTACTATATTTCTATAGTTGAAATAAATACTTGATAAATGATTAAGTAAGGTGCCACATAGGTTTTTAACATTGCTGGCTAATGTAGAGCTCTGATTTACCTTCGCTGTCTTTCTAATTATCGTAAGCGCATATTGCTGTAAATCGCCCATAGATTTCGCAAAAGTGCCGTAGTAGCCTAGTAAAACAGGATGGCTATGAATACTTGTACAGGGAGGAATAAAATTTTTATCCGCCGAGGCAATATTATCCTTCATATTAACCTTACCTATGATGAGATAGTTACCACTCGTAGCCCCATTTTTTAGGAATGATTCTGACAGCAGCTCAATGCTATATTTTGTCTGTGTATAAGGATGCCTAGGAGGCGTTTCTTCGGGATCAATATCACCAAAAGGTATACGAGCAAACGGATTCGAAGATATTAGTATGTAATAAGCCTCATCAAAATGCGTCTGCTTATCATCGACGGATTTCATCAATGATTTTACATTGGTTCGGTAGTCCGATAAATCAATGCGATAGCCCGCCGCTGTGATGGCAGAACAATGCTTAATAACCACTTGAACATCATTTGTTGCCGTATTAAGCACATCAAAAATCATATCGTCACTGCCTTTAACCGTGGGTATAGGCAACAATCCGTAATTAAAATTATTACAACGTAAGGAATTAGTATCCCGAACCGTATCCAACAAAAAATCATCATGAGCAATGAGATGCTTTTCTGATATCTTCATACCATCAGTCCAGTTGACGGCAAAGTTTTTTATAGATTGTATCATATTTTTATATTTTTGAAGCCGTATTTTTATTTTCTATTTCATTATTTATCACTCGTTTACAAATTATCGTGGTATGCTGCGTAATTCTATTTTCACGCATCGTTTGTTCAAAATCAATAAATCGACGAAAATGAAAGAAGGATTTCTTCGTGTAGAAAATCCACGAATAGGGTTTCCCTTCGAGGTCAGTAAAATGAATCGTACTGTTCGGATATTTATAATTATAATCGTCAACAACCCGATAAAACCAATCTCCTATAGACACTCCTTCTTCAGGAGATTTGGCATCTATACGCACCCGCTTGCCGTCGACCACGGTTTTCGTGAGCTCCAAGTTTAGTAGCAGCAGCGTCTTGAAATCAATTTTCTCAAAATCAACATTTGCATTTATCGACGCATGGCTCCACGTCTTATGGATTTCAAAAGGAATATTAAGGTATTGGATGTAGCAGTAGTAGAATGAAAGTGGTACAATAAAAATAACAATAGATGTCGTAGCCATTAAGGCATACCCTTCAAAAGGACTGATCCAATCGAACACCAAAAAGAAAAGATATCCACCGAGCAGCATCACCATAAGTGTGATAAGGCTTTCAAAAAAAAGCATAAACCACATAGGCTTGTCCTTCTGATCAAAATAGCTATTTAGCAGATTGACATGTAGAACCCCTAAGAGCAGGTATATCAGCATAGCCAACAAGTACCAATGCGGATTAAACAAATTGCCTGCAAATCCTAAAAAGCCAGGAACAGCCAAACATAAACTGCCCAACAAGATATAGACAATCAAAACGCCATTCTTTAGTAACGGGGTTTGTTTTTTCATATATCCCAACACGACGGCCAATATGATAACAATCAATGGCAAGAGGATATAGCGGAGAAAGATGCCTTTTATAACAAGAGTATCCATAGGTAAATATTTTTTCGTTTTATAAGAATGTTGAATACCCCAATCGGCTGGTATCCTGATTTTTGTCTAGGCAGAATGAAGAGCTATTTTTGTCGACCACAAAATGTTCTTCTACCTCTACCGTAGCTGGTAAGCAATGGTCGTACATAACCTCCAGGAGCTTGCGAAGGCCTGATTGTGGCACATACTGAGCAATGCTGCTGTCGGGAATAGGCCCATAACGAATCGCCCAATTTCGTTCGCCATCCATATGCTCCCCACTGAGCACCATAGAAATTCCTAGGCGGAAATTAGCCAGAGATATCGCATCCGAAGCAGTCTTAATATTGCGTACTCTATTGGGTACGAAAGATATGTTTACAGGAATAGCCAGAAAGGCTTGCAAGCATTTTTCCAACCATCGCCTATTACCTTTCACTTTATGAAAAAAGGGTAACAGGTAACTAAACACTTTGGCACTCCCCTCATCGAGAGCTTCCAATAAAGGCCACAGCTCTTTAAATAGGTCCAGGAGGAGCGATGAATCGTCGGTAATCTCGAACTCATTTTCTTTGGTAAGTGCATTAATTTCTAGAAAAAAAGACTCCAGCTCAAAAGGCCAAAAAAAGTTACGCGCATGCGCCTCAGTCTTCTTTTGGTGCTGCATTTTAAGAATAACACTATCCTTCTGCGTTTGATAATCGCCCACCGACGGTGGATGAAAGATTCCCTCTGGCAGGTAATCATAAAACCCTTCTCGGAAGGATGATATAGAGACCGTCAATTGGTCTAAATCTTCTACGCGGCTGCTTACTTGGTTAATATCTTTATTGAACGATCGGTCATTGCTCCCTAGGCGTTTTAAAAACACATGGTCTACCTTATCATAATACTTCAGCAGATTAATGGCTAATATCTCAGCCTTATAATCCGAATACAACGTATTATGTTCCTGCGTACTTGCCGTAATTTCGAATATATCTTTACGCATGATCTTCATTTTTAACGCGAACTATATACTCGATACCGTCTATGCCGCGAAGCATAATCTGATACTTCAATGTATCCGAAAAGTCACCCCAATACTTATCTCCTAAATATTCGTACGCATTGGGTACAATTTCAACCTCAATAGTTCGCACAAAACCTTCTTTAGGCTTACTACTGATAATGGTACCTCGCTTTACCTCTACAGATTTCACGTCATTCTTTAATACAAGACGACAGTAATTTTTAATATCTTCTATGGAAATTAGTTTATCCCGTGTGGTTAACGCATATTTATAAGCCTGTATAGCATTGGTTCCCTGCTGTTCTTCCGTACCTCCACTAGTATTCGTCAATAGCACAATCTGTTTCTCATCCTTAACATCAGCCATTTTAGGCTTTACAAGGGTAGTACCAATCCGGATGTTATTGGCCAATCCACAATGCGTCACCCAATAGGTTGAACGCAGATTTTCAATATTTTCATGCGGATTAACAATAACGTAGTTAATCTCTTGCGTCGCCATTCTTTCGGCATGGGTAACCTTTTGTTCCATACCTCGCATCTGGCTGGTCATTTCCCTTAATGTTTCCATGACCTTATCTCTTCCTAAGGCACCAAAAGCTGATACCTCATCCCTTGTAAGCTCCAATACGTTAGCAATCATCTCCAAGGCATTGCGCTCATTAAAACGTTCCATCCCTCCCTTCCGAATGGTATAAAGCCCTTTTGTATTGTTATCCGCCGTTTGCTGAAACGGAATCTCTCGATATAGGTTAGCATGACTATCTTCAACACTATCTACGTACAGAAAATGCTCGCCAACCTCTGTCGCTAAGGGAATATTATCGCCCATTATATCCAATATGTATTCGTTGCTTTTCCATTTTCTATTATAAACAGGAAAGGCATTTAGGGTAAAGGAGAAGCTTTCTAATATCTCGGTACTATACTGCGGAGGAAACTCCATTTCTATCCAGATTATCTTCTTCCCTTGTAGGAATCGGACCGTTTCCTTATGCTCCTCCAAGAAATGCAATGCTTCAGGTATTTCTTCTGTTATGGCAGTAGCGGAAAAACCAGATATCTCCATGAATTTGTTCTTATACAGATTCTTTACGTTATCCTCCATCTGCTTCCGCATACTGTATTCTTCAAAAATCTCCTCATAGCCTGTTGTTGACGATGAATCTTCGTAGGTTATACCTGGCTTTACTTGAAGGGGATGTCCTCCATTACTTGCCGAAACAAAAGGCAATAGTTTGAAGACGTAGTCTATATATTCAAACGTTGGATTCGAACAGTAAAAAGTTAGTTTCTCAGGTAGCTTGACAGCGCTGTAGTGGGTGGCGTCGATACCCAAAATAATTTTATTATGCCGAATAGCTTGTGCTGGAACTCGCGCAATAGGCGTCTTATTCTGCGCCTTATCATACAAATAACAGGTGTTCGCCGTCACCGTTATCAGCGTACTCATATTCACTAAATCAATCTTACCTACCGAGGTGAAATGAACATCTACTTGAACATCACCGCCCGATTTTACAGATGAAGGATATACCTTTTTTACAAAAAATTCAGTCTGATTTGAGAGGACACTCTGTGCCTCCTCCGACGTCGTATAAGCAATAGCATGCGCCGGTTGCGGATAGGTATATATGGATGGCGTAAGGAGCTTTGCCAACTTCTCCAATATCCGCGCGTTAATATTATGAATTTCATTATTTGCCTTAAATATTTCGGTAGCAAAAACATCGATTAATAACGATACAAACGGATCGAGCGAACGCACACTTTTAAGCCCCCAAATACTTGCTGCATTTTGAGACATACGTGCTTTTATGGCTTCTTTAGCGTATACACTTATTTTTTCTTTCATAACCTTCAATTTTTAATCAATAGACATTGGGCTTAAAAAAAGCTCTGTTGCAAAACTGTAAGTCTCTCCCGTTTCTGTAAGCTTGGCATTAATAGCAATTTTAGCCTTCTTCTTTACTTCACTATACCTTTTTGTGGCATAGGTATGCGTTACATATTCAATATGCACACTTACCCGAACCGCATGTATTCGAGGTTCATATTTTGCAATATGACTCTTCATGCTAGCAACGAATAGGGCTTCCCACTCCACCGTGGTAACGGCATTTTCAAACTCAATATCCCAGACCGCATTACCATAATCGAAATCAAACCTATTCTCGCGCTTCTTCGTCGTAATAAGTAGCATCAGATTGTGTGCTATGCTTTCTGCCAAACTGCACATCTCCACCGTGCTATCTTCGCCCATCAGTTTTTCTGGGTCGAAAGGCATTTTGTAATTTTTATTAATCATGGTCGTTTAGCATCTGAATGGAACGAATAAGAATACTATGCTGCCGTATGATGAAATCGGGCATCTTATCTATCGGAAGATACAACGTTGATGTACCCTTCGTTAGCAGCTCTTCGGCCACCTTGGGATTCCATTTCTCCAAATCAGTACGTTGTATAGCCATCTCTTCGGCGATAATGGCTAAGCTATAAGCCGAATTGATAGCTGTAGATGCCAACATCAGGTCAGCCGCTATTTCTGCTTTAACCGATATTTCGGGATCCTGCTTAAAGGCCGACTTCTTATAATCGGCTATCAAAAAGGACAGCTCTCCTGTGGCAGCACAAGCTTCAATAAACTTGTCTACGTGGCGAATAGTCTCCCGCGGTAGGTACATGTAGAAACGATCATAGTGGTTAGCATTAGCCTTAACCATTGCTTTCGCTACATTACCTTCGCCACAATTGTAGGCAGCAACCACAGTTATCCAATTCCCATACTTCGCATACAAGTTTTTCAACGACTTCATCGCAGTTTGGGTGCTATGATATACATCGTATCGATCTTCGCTTTTCAACCCATAGTCGGCGGCATGCTCTTCCATAAACTGCCATACGCCAACAGCTTTAGCCGTAGAAACCGTCCTTTTATCAAAACTAGACTCAATTAAAGCCAGATTTCGCATCATTTTAGGCAGACCGTTCTGCACCAAGGTATACTCGATAAATGCAACCATATCTTTATGCTTAGCAAGGATTGTCCGATACATAGCTGTCTTGCTTGCCGACACCTTCACAACAGGAAACTCTTGTGCTGCCAAGCCCGTGTAATTCTGCAACAAACAGACACAGAGAAAAAAGGTATAGACATAAGATGAAACCATAGCTGAACTTTTATTTAACGGATAATCAAACTTATTTTATGCTCCTCACTATCCCATCCGACCGCTACTTCCTGTCCATTTTTAAGCTCTTCTGCTACTATTTTTTTTGAAATAGGCCTAGCCAACTCTGTACGAATAACCCCACTAATCTGCCGAGCTCCATATTTACTACTAAAGCCACTGATGGCAAGATTTTTTGAAGCCTCGTCAGTAATCGTGAAGTTGATACCCAACCGAAGAAGAGACTGGTTTAGCGATTGCAATTGGATTTTAAAAATGCTTTCTGCTATCTGCTCCGATATAGGAGCAAAAGGAATGATTTCTGTAATCCTACCCAAAAATTCCGGACGGAAATGGCTAGTCATCACCTGCATCAAATCGGAAGACGAGGGCACAAGATGCTGCTCAAACTTCTCTATAATCGTGGCACTACCTATGTTGGAGGTAAACAGGATAAGAGCATTGCTAAAGTCTCCCTCCTTACCCAATTTATCATGAATCTTACCTTCATCCATAAGCTGTAAAAAAACATCAAATACCGACTGATGGGCTTTTTCAATCTCATCAAAAAGTACCACAGCATAAGGTTGCTGCCTGATTTTATTGACCAGCATCCCCCCTTCTTCATAGCCGACATAGCCTGGAGGCGCCCCATACAGTAATGCTGCAGCATGCTCTTCTTTAAACTCCGACATATCGAATCGGATTATTGCCTTTTCGTCATTAAACAATAACTCAGCGATAGATTTAGCCAACTCCGTCTTCCCTGTGCCCGTTGGTCCCAATAAAAAGAATGAACCAATAGGCTGACCTGGTTTATTAAGGCCACTACGGCTTTCAACAATGGCATCGGACAAAACTTTTAGAGCATGGTCCTGACCAACGACACGCTTACGAAGATGAGCCTCCATGTTCAGCAACTTTTCCTTCTCTTGCGCTTGGATTTTACCAATCGGAATATTCGTCTTGGCAGCCATAACGGCAGCCAATTCTAACTTGCCAACACGCTCTCTTTTGATGGCAGAGTAGCCTAATAGCTCATTATAAACACTATCGATTAATGGTACAATTTCCTCGATAGGCATCATAGCTTCTATTTCAGGCTGCTTTATTAGCGATCCCCAAAGTATAGGGCTTATGCGATTTTTCAGCTGACTATACATCCACTGTAGTTCTTTTACTTTCTCCGTGTCATCGTCATATTCGGCCGCGAGAGTCCCATCATATTCAACTTTCCAAAGCGCTAGTTCTTTAGGAGACAACTCTCCCAACATCTTAATCGCGGCCATGGTGCGATCAAGCAAATCAATGGCAGCATCGGGCAATTTCTTACCTTTAGCATACCTTTTCGCAAGTCTGACACACTCAGGTAAAGCATCCTTATCAACATCAATCGTGTGGTATTCCTTATAACTATCCAGCAACGTGCTAATCATCTTTACACAAGTATCCGCATCAGGCTCCTCTAAGGATAAGATTTCAAAACGCCTGTTAAATGCTTTTTCAGGCTCTATTATTTTACGATACTCCTCCTGCGTGGTGGCACCAATCACGGTAATCTCCCCACGAGCAAGTTCAGGTTTAATCAAATTAGCGACATTACCACCGTTCCCTTTATTATCCAAAAGGCTATGTATCTCATCGATAAACAAAATTGCTTTATCTAATTTTTTACATTCCGTTATTACTTTTTTAAATCGGTCTTCAATCTCCCCTTTGTAGGTCGTGCCTGCAAACAACAAACTTGTGTCCAGTTCTAATAGGATAGCATTGTTCAACAATGCTGGTAGGTTGTCATTAAGAATTTCCTGTGCTAAGCCTTCCACCAAGGCCGTCTTTCCAACGCCAGGTTCCCCCACAATAATCACATTAGGTTTACTTCGTCTACAAAGAACCTCAATGAGGCTACGGGTTTCTTTCTCTCTACCAATAACTGCGTCAAGCTTCCCCGCTCTTGCTTGGGCGGTCTTATCGATACAGTAACTTTGTATAGCTGGAAATGAAGTGTGCCCCTTCTCGCCCTGAGGATCAAATAGCGTGGATTGATCTGCCACGAAGGTTTGGGTCACGCTACCAAAACCTTGGAGAATATCATGCTCCCGCAATGGAAGCGATTTTAACTGCTCTGCAGAAAAACCAATGTTCGGTCTTACAATGGCCGCGAGTACACACAATGGTGTTATCTCATCCAGACCAAGCGTTAGCCGTATATCATCAGCAACATCAATAAGTATGTCCACTGCTGCATTAGGCTTTACTTCTAAAGGCATTTTGCTTGTCACGGCAAACTCTTCAAGGCGAACATCAGCCCATTCGTAGATATAATTTGAATCTTGATGAATACTATCAAGAAAGCCCTGAAGACCAATATTTTTATGCATCAAGGCTTGTAGCACATGAGGCATCCCGTAATGTTCATTGTAGTTCTCTTTCGCAATAGACTGCGCAATATGAAAGAGTTCTTTCATCGTTTCGTTTGTGATGATAATGCTCATAATTCTATTTTTTTTATTCCTGAGACCTTAATTCATAATCAATACTAGAAATTCACACACCACACACTTTTAGTTGTATCAGGGTATGACATTCTTTGAAAAGACAGCTTTTTAGGTTAAGAAAAATTTGGTTGACCTTTAATAGCTGGTTCTTTTTCGGATTCCTCTTTTACGGGCTTTATCACAGGAATATCCGCGGCACGCAACCAATAGAATACTTGTCCGCCATGCACGACTCGTTTGGTTACGTCATTTTTCTGCGTCGCTAAATGCGAGGCTAATATTTTATAGCTTTCAAAATAGGTGCGTATTTGTTCCTTTGTAGCCTGCTTTCGTAATTCATATAGCGTACAGCCCATCCACTCGTTGTCTTCAAATAAATACCCCGTATGGATGGCATTAACTTGGGCTAAAATCAGCTTACGATAGAGAATATGAAGCGCTGGCTTCTCACGAGCAGTATTATGCTGATACACTAGCAAGGCATAATCTTTCAGTGCTCTTTTCTGTTTAAACGTACTGTGCTTAAAAACTCCAGTATGCACCATCGTGTAGAAAGCAATCAACTGATCATATTCTTCTTCATTCAGTAAAACGCCTTTTTCAACAGCGACACTATCGGTACTATGAAGCTTAGCGTTCAACAAAAAGGAAGTATTATTATGCAATAAATCGGCAGCCATTGATGGAGGAACAATGTTTTGATTAACCTGGATAAGACTATGATATGCCGTTTGGATAGTCGTATTGCCAAGACCAATATTAGAGTTGAAATATTTCATTAATCCTTCATCGATATGTTGGTTATCATGGGTAATTTGAACAATCAAACTATCGATTGTAGTTTTTAAGATAGAGACAGGCATCGCATCTCCTTTTTTAGGAAAAACAACATAGCCTTGTGTCATACTCTTTTTAGGGTAATCCAAAAAATAAACACCCGATGTATTTTCTGTTAAATTGAAATTATTGTGAAGCAGCAGATTTTCTTGACTCACGATTTTTTCCTTTTTGAGCTCTACAATGTTTGCGGCACTATTCATAACAGCGCGCTGAGCAAGCAATACATAATCATTGTAATAGTCTGATGACTTCGATTGAGTCTGAAAAAAGATCAACTTTGCACGTGCTCTTGTTAAGGCATTCGTCACGCTAGCCGATTGATTAGCGAAATTGGCCGTTGTACCAATCACGATAATAACATTAGCCTCATCCTTTTTGTCAATCAACAGTCGTGAAGCCGCTAGAACTCCGCTATCTACAGGTTGATCAATGCTATTATCTCCGCAAGACATATCCACCATTCTTTTTTCAAAAAAGTCAGTAACAGTCCTAAAATCTGCAGTCAGCGGAACGGATAAGTCTTGAACACGACAGTTATTATTTTTATAAACAACACCTCCAAACTGAACTGATGTATAATAAGGCAATTGCAGCATATTCAGCTGTAGCTCCTGCAACATAGACTTCACCGCAGGAATGTACAAGGCATTATTCTGGCTAAGATCAACGACAAAAACAATATTTAGTTTTCGATTGGCGGCTAATATTTCTTTGTATCTATCGTAAAACAGCTCATGCCCCAATACATTGTAAATTTTGTTCTTGCTATAATCGAAAGGATTCACAAAAAACTTAGTAGGGCGTGGTTTATTAGCGAAAGAACACATGGATATCGGATATATATTCTCCATACCCATTCTTGCACGCATGTCTATAGTCTCTCCTAGTGTATCGCCAACAAAAAGAAGCTTCGTTTGATCTGAAGGACTTACTACTTTTACGGCAGAACGCTGACCGTACATAGAGACGACTTCTTTACTTACCCATCCAGAAACAGCAGTAGCTACGCTATCGTAGGTAAAAAAGGGCTTGCTCCCAATTAAAAGTCGCTGCTTATCTTCCGATTGTTTGTACACATAAATAAGACTACCTACTTGTACTTTCGAGACGGCGACATTCAAGTCTGGCCCATCATACAGAAGGATAGAGTCTTTATCGAGATATTTTTCAGGATGTTCAAAAACAGCCTCATTGTTTACCACAACTGCAGCTTTAACGACAAAATTGTTCGCTGTTGCTTTCAATGCTGCAGTCCACATCAAGAGGTTTTCTTCTGGCACCCATCCTTTCACGTTCAATTTCTTTTTGCGCGGGCGCCTTCCATTTTTCACAACATCAGGCTTATACTCGGCCACTTCAAGAAAACCGTTCTTCTTATTCAACACAAGTAACGGTGATAAAAAATTTAAAACACCTACAGGGTTATTAAAACTTTCTGTATTAGCGCGGGACGCTATTTTATTCTTACTTTGATCAGAGAACACAATCAAAGGTTGTCTTTGGATGGAAAACCCATCGTCCACAAGGGTGCTATCCAGCTCATCGTAGAATGAAGGCATGGGGCTTTTCATCACCTCACGCGTAGCACAACCGGCCAAAATAAAAAGGCCGACTACGTTAAAAAATATAATTTTGTTAATTTTTTGCATAGCTGTACTTTTTACTCCCCTTGGATAATATCTACTTTAATCACGCAATCCATCGTTTCGTCAAAGCTTACCTTAACGCTTTGAATAACCCTATTTCTATCAAATTGCAAACCCGCACAGTAATAGTAAAAGGTATTTATCTTGTTGTTATTCACTTTCACAGGGGCATTTTCACCCTTGCACAGGTATTTATTTAACAGGTAATTATAGTTTTGATTAAAATTGGAGCCATTCGCTATTTGCTGCAAATGAATCTTAAAATCATTATCTATTTTTTTGTATATATCGTCCACAGAAAGAGAGTCATCCAACACCTTAAAAGAAGGTAGAATTTTCACACGATGCGTAATCGGATAGGCCGTCTCGTCTGTATATAGGCTTACGGTATAATCACCAGGCTTTTGATAGGCATAAATCACCATTTGCTCTTTAGAGTCGATAGTTCCACTTTCGCCAAACTTCCAACTGTAGAGTTTAGCATTGATGGAATTAGCGCGGAACACGATATTTTCAAACTGCATCGCTTGGATTGGTGCTTCAATCGTGGTAATAGAGTCTGTGATACTACCTTTCGGGCTGTCCAGCACTTGGATAGAAAATACCTTGTTATATTTCCCGTTGAGCGTTAACTTAATTTGGTAATAGCCGGGGTGTTTAAAAAAATAGTAACCACTATCGTTCACCGAGACATTGCCGTCCCCAAAATTCCACTCTTTAATTGCCGAAAAAGAGGACTTATCTGTGTAAAACAAGGTATCGCCCACGGTGAGTGTCGTTGGATAAACGTCTGCTTGAATATCGGCCACAGTATGAAAAAAATTCTTCTGCAACCACAATCCGAGCAACACCAAAACCAATAGCATTCCCACCACGAGAAGCATTATCTTGAAGGTATTCGTCTTTGTATATTCGTGTTTATTGCTTTCCATTGGTTATTTCATTTACTGGCTACTTCTTGAAAGTATAGCATTCTGTTTTTGAGAAAGTTGCTGTTCTTTGTCCTTAAAGCCAATTGAACATTCTTCAAATTGTAGCTGAAAAAGAACAATATTTTCGGCCTTTTTAGCGGCTATCTTCTTATCATCGAAATACATGCGATAAAACTGGGCTATCTGCAAATATCCCTCCCTCCGCGTATCATATACATTAACATTCTCGAAACAATTAGCCACGTTATTGATACTATTTTTGATATCGTTTTCCGCAAATGGCTGTGGCGTTTCATGCTTTAGTACATTTATCTTTTTATAGGAAGTCTCCAGCAGAGGAGCAACGAGAGTCTGCTGTACAGAGAATTTGTTTTTTTGAGATAGCATCTGCACCTCCAAAACATCATTGCCCGAAAAGGGAGAACTAAAAGATCGAAGAATAATAACGCCAAACACAAGAATGGCCAATGTTAGCATCGCTAGTAAATAGCAAAACTGATAACGCCTTTCGCGCTGCGATAAAGATGTTTGTATCTGCATATCTTTGATTATTCTGAGCGAAATCCGCGGGTAGGATCTTTGGATAGCTCGGTTTTAACTTTGGTTATTTTCCCCATACACTCGGTCAAATCTCGTAGGGCGAGACGCTCACGATCGGAGATGACAATAATTTCATTCTTCAGCCCAACGATGGAGTCCAATTGATTCAACAGCGATGAGTAATGCTTAAAGTCAGTAATACTGTCGACGCCAATAATTTCCCGTGTTTGCTGAATATTTTGAGATATATAGTTCCCCAAGAAAACATCATTCTTCACCCTTCCTGTGTTCAGCAATGACATCTGGTAGTAGATAGTGTCAATCTTCGCTTTTAACACTTGCTGCTTGTTAAGGATTTCCTTGTACGAAATAACATCGATTTGTATGCTATTTCTTTGTTCAGCATAGCTCTTAAAAAACAGATAAACAGATAGAAAACTGAACAGGGAAAGAACAGCAAAATGGAATAAAAACCTAAAAAAGCTTTTCCCTTTACTTGACCCATTTTTTTTAATTGGTATATTTTTCATCGTTAACTAAAGTTATTTCTCTTGGATTTACACTAAAACATCTTTTGATTATATTTACCAAAATTAATTCACTACAAAAGGAAATAAATATGCTAAATGCTATACAAAAGGTTCATTTCTCTATTGCAGAATCAGACTATTACTTCAAAGAAATTTTAGTCAACACACTACTTACAAATCCTTTCTATAAACTGGTAAAAAACTGCAATAACGGACATGAATTAGCTAGCCAACTCTACTCAAAACAAGAAACCGTCTTCTTAATAGATCTCTACATGCCCATACTAAGTGGTATCGAAGTGATAAAAATAATTCGTCAATCAGGAAGTAACACACCGATAGTTACTTATTCCTCCACTTATCAAAACGATATATTTTCCTTACTGAAATCACTTCCTAATGTATATTACTGTGAAAAGAAAAGTATTGTAATCCTTGACGTCTTAAAAAACTGTGTTTTAAGCTCTTTAAAAAATTACGACACCTATCTTCAAGAATGGCAAGCACAACCCGATGTTGTGCGCCAATACATGGAACGCAAACAAAAAGGCTGGTATTCACCATCGCTTGTCGAAATTCAGCTTATGAAACTATGCTATGAAGGGTTGAGTAATAAAGAAATGGGTCAACACCTAAATTTAAGTACAAGAACAATTGAGACCTATATAAAAAGGCTTACTCAAAAGCTCGGATTAAGAAACAAAATTGATCTTATACGCTTTTCTGTTGAACAAGGTTATTACAATTCAAGCACCTAGAAAAAACACTTTTATCAAATACGATTTTGTACGTTTAAGTTGTTTACAAATATTTGAATAAAGCTAAATTTCATAAAACATTTCACTACCAAAGGAAATAAATAACAATGATTAAAAAAAAGATGTAGATCACTAAATGTTTAAAAAAACTAGAATCCCTGTAGATAGAGTTCTTAAATAGTTGATATTTTTTTGTTGAAAATTGGGGAATTACGACAAAAAAAATAGTGCTTAGGATGGTCCTTTACAATAACAAAAAAACAAGATATTAAACCATTTACAAAAAGCCACAAAATTAACTAATAGTTATTTTAAATTAAAAAACCGCACTCAGTAACCTATAATACTATCGACATAATTAACTAAAAGCACACCCTCAATTTTTAAACAGAAGTATTAATCGATTCTCCCATCGTTTTCTCAAACAATGAAATACGATTAAATTTAAATTGACATCTATTTTTATTTTACGATGGTTTTCACCTCAGAAATTTAGAAGAAAAATAATTTCTTTTTTGTAATATATTGGTGTAATTCGGTAACAAAAGCTCTTTTTATCTCTTATTTCCACCCTATAAACAGCATTTATTATCGGTTTTTCAACCAACTCAGGAATAAATAATAATAATTTTCACAATAAAGAAGATAAAAGTAGTCTGGCTAAAGCCTAAAAAGCTGGTGAAATCAACAATAAAAAATGGAATAGCCTTAAAATTAAAAAGTAATTAATCACGAAAATTTAATTTATCGGACCTTAGCAAAGAACATATTACATAAAAAAAAGCCTCAAAACAGTTATCCTGTTAGAGGCTTAGCAACATTATTTTTTGGAATATCAGACTAATTCCACTCGTTCAATCGGTCGCTCACAAAGTCGACCCATTTATGCTCACCGATTGATTTGTCGAGGTAGAAATCAGGATGAATACCCATATCGTCAACTTCCATTTCAGGGATGCGCAACGACCTAGAAATACAATATTCAAATACAAAATCACCCATAGGGCTAGTTGCTTCAATCATGTTAGACACGTCGAGTGCTCCACCAGTCTTACGCCCAAAAAGCTTAACCTTTCGGCTTTGCTTAGCAAGCAGTAGGAATTGTTCGGTAGTGCTAAAATTATTTTCATGAACGATGACACCAATATTTTGTGGATAGGGCAAAACCTTTCCATTCTTAGCTTCCACAACCGTCTTCCCGTAGATATTCACAAACTCGCCCACGTGTTTATTCAACAAACTTTGAATAGCTTGGTAGGATTCTTTTTCTTCATCATCCGTATCCGGATTATTGATGAGTGTATTCCATATTTCATTATTTCTCGGAGTAGAAAGAACCTCCATCAGCACCGTACGCGTAGCCCCTGAATAGAGATAAGGCACCAACTTAGCGAAATTATTATCTTGACCTCCTTGACAGTCACGCAAGTCAATAATCAAGTTTGGCGTAGATTTAATGACATCATCTAGGCTTGTTAATAAGCTATCGATAGCTTTTTTATTAAAGCTAAAAGATGGTATACGTACATAAACAGTTTTCTCATTTCGCTTATAACCAAAGGTTTCTCCGGAATTTTTCAAGCGAAAAAATTCATCTTCATTACTTTTTAAATGGGACTCGGGAAATACACGCTTAAGGGTAAGCTCATTTACGGTTAGCAAATTGTCATCCAAATAATTTACCTTTTCGATCGGCACTGGTCGGTAGGTAGACATGTAACGGGTCCCTTCTTTTAGATTTTCACCGAGGCTAAAAAGTATAGTCCCTTTTTTCCAAGTACCGCTATCCTCTACCAAACTTGCGACAAAATGGTTATTTATTTTCTGAACAGCAAAGGTATTACCACCTGTCTCCCAAAGGCCAACTAAACTTCTAGTCGGCAGCAGCGCTACTTGATCTTTAAACAGAGCGAGGTCTATTTCATTAGCTATGCTAATCGGACTATAAAGTTGCGCTTTATGTTGTTTATCAAGCGTAGCTTTAGTTTTGGTAAGCCTGAAATGGTCCGTCCTAAAAAAACGCAACCAATCTTCTAAGGCTTTTTTACAGTCATCATAATCACGAATTTTGGAAACTCGATTTTCGATACTCTTGCTATGGTAGTTGTAAGCATCAATTCCTTTTTTACGTAAGACCTCTGGAAAACCGGCATCATTTTCGGCAAAGGTCTTCTTCATCCACTGATAATTTTTCTTACAGTCACAGTCTTGCGCCATAGCAAATTTTGCAAGCAACAAGACAAAAAGCAATGTTAGTTTACTCTTTAGCATTATTTGGTTGGTTATTATCGTTAGTCTTTAGCTCGTAGAATAGACTTTCAAGCTAATCGCCAAATATACAATTTCGATAAATTACCTCCCGCTGAAATAGCTTGTTTTTTTTAAAAATGTAAAAGGGGAAATATTTCCCCTTTATATAACGCAAGATATCCTAAAATCATCGTATTAATGATTTTTTGATGCTACTACGTTTCTTATTTAGCTGTTGCTAACTTTCGTCCTGTCAAATAAGATAGCACCAATATGGCAAAAATCACCAAAGGAACGATACGCGCAGAAACCGGATCGCCCGCAGCACTATGCGCAATAGTAGCAGATATAAAACTGATTGACAAGCCGATATAAGCAGCATCTTTTGCTAAACGAAATGGAACCCAAAGTGCAAAAGCTGCTAATAACTTCGCAATAGCCAATTCAATGCGAAAATAATCAGGAAACCCTAGATGCTGAAAAGCGCCTTTCATATCGGGATTAGTTAAGTAGGCATAGGCCGAAAAAAGCATGAGCACGGATAATAATCCGGTAGTGATGTAATAGGTTATTTTTGTTGTTTTCATTGTATAGTATCATTTTTTCTACTGCGCAAATCTACCTATATTAGCTAATAAAATATTAGTAGTATACAAAAGGTTAGTAGTAACTTTTGGGTTAGTAACACATATAAAATGAATATATCAGACGAAACTTTAGCCTACCCAAGCGCACAGTGTAAAGGGCATTTATCTGCTGTTGAGGATGCTTTGTACGTAATTGGAGGAAAATGGAAACTGAAAATAATGACTGCCGTTCTGAGTGGGCATATCCGCTTTAATGAACTACAGCGAACCATCGTTGGCATATCAGCACGCGTGCTTTCAAACGAGCTCAAGCAACTAGAGCTCAACGGACTTGTGGAGCGAGTTGTGCAAGCCGATAAAACGCCTGTCATCATCGAATACCGACCTACAACCTATGCAGCAAGCTTAGGAGAAGTACTTGTAGCGCTGTCCAATTGGGGCACAAATCACAAACAGAAAATCAAAGCTAAAGGATAAAGAACTAATGAGCTATTTGCCAAAGCGACAATATAGAGACAGGTTGGCGGTATGCTGTATACAGTACAATTTTAAGGTATACCACCATAAAACTATGGCCAGGGAGCAGTAACCAAAAGGTCGAAAGCACAAAAGCTATACACATTGCTAAAAAGCTGACGTAACATTTTTGTTAGAAGTACATTTAATCTATTCTTTAATAGCGATATCAATAGGCTTTTAGCTATCAAAAAAAAGATAGCATAAGCATACGTATATTTATAGTCTAAAAAACAACTCCTCTGCCCAACAACTTTTTATTAAAAGCCATCAAAACAATGCTTAATAAGCATAAAATCGAATCACTAACACACAAAAACTTTATAAAACTTCAGTCTATAGTTTTAGCAAAAAGATAGAATACTTTAGCTATTCAGCTAAAGTAGTAATCCAGTAGATACAATCACCCTAATAGCGAGCGCCGCAATAGCAAGACGTAGATAACATATTTTTTTATATATTAGAGAACCTAAAACCTAATTAAAAAATAAATTTTCTATGATCAAAAAGTTTACCACTGTATTTACAGCATTTGCAATTGTGCTGACATTATGCAGTTTTAACACCCCCACCCCGTCTCTTGAAAACGCACAAGATACCAAGGCCGCAAGTAAAATTGTCTACGACAAGAAGAAAAGTAGCATAACATTATCATGGCCAGCCTTCGGCACGTCGGGAAATTATGTAATCACGAGAGGTGGCAGCCGTTTAGCAACCAACTTTGTTGCAGTAGGTTCTACGTCAAAATTAACGTTGACAGACACAAAACCGAATAAAAATAAATACGAAAATTATTATAAAATTACGCGTAACGATATAACTATTATCGTATCCCTAGAGAACCAAATTTTTGGCGAGCACATGTATTTCTACGACAGGAAACATGAGCAAGCAGGGACAGCTCGCGAGGATATCAACGCACAGTTTAGTAGTATCGGTCGTGGTGGAGCAAATGGCGAATGGACGACAAAACGTCAAGCCTATTACTTCAAGCCCAACGTGGATGGACAAACCTACGATGCTGGTGGCTCTGGTTCTGCATCATCAGCAACAGCCAACTCCATAGAATTAGGGTTCTACTCCCATATTGGTGGTTTAGGAAAAACACCTGCCGATGTTAAAATAGGTTCTTTATTCACAAGACCACACCTTTCCGGTGGCGCTAATGCTACGTGTACCTTCTGGCGTTCGGTAGAGAATGTCGCTATCATGCGCGATTTCGCTTGGACTGTTTCGCAGTCAACAAGTGCACGACGCATGTTAATAGAAAGCACCTCTAAGTATATCTCTGATGTTGGAGACACCAACTTTTGGGGTAGCGGAGGCTTTATTGCCGATGCGCATTACACAACAAACAGACCGAACTGGGCCGGACAGCAACAGTGGTACACCAGAAATGCAGTATTCCCTGCAGGAAACGGTGCCATGGGTGGTTCGTACAATATGGTGTGGCAGGGTGTTGTAAATCCGCCGAAAGCGGATGACACCAATGCGCCTATCGCAACAACGCCTATTATCCGAGAGAAACCTTTTCTTTTCATCGACAGTGATGGTGAATACAAAGTTTTTGTTCCTGCATGGCAAAAAGATAGAGTCGGTGTCTCATGGACTGCTACGGATATGGGGAAAGGTGAAATTCAAGATGTCCTAACCCAGTGGTATGTTGCTAAAGAGAGCGATACGGATGTTGAAATTAATAACGCACTAAAAGCGGGTAAAAATATATTCTTCACGCCTGGTCATTATTCGCTGAACGCTCCTATTCAGGTAAACCGTAAAAATGCTATCCTTCTTGGTGCCGGTATTGCTTCGGTAACTTTAGAGCCTACGGCAAAAAATACCTGGGGATGTGTTTTCGCTGATGACAAAGACGGAATTATCATTGCAGGCTTGCTGATGGACTCTTTCAACAGCACCACGTATCAAATCAGAATTGGAAATGAAGGATCTAGCGCTGACCATGCTGCAAATCCTATCCTATTGAGCGATATTACTTGTCGTGTTGGTGGTGTACAACCAAACAATGTGCAAATACATGCTTCGATGGAGATAAATAGCAACAATGTGGTAGGTGACCACTTCTGGTTGTGGCGTGCTGATCATGGCTCACAGCGTGGTGGCGATGCACGTTGGACTAGAGACCGTTGTAAAAACGGACTTATCGTGACGGGCGATGATGTGACGCTTTATGCTCTGTTTGCAGAACACTACCAAGAATATGAAGTTTTATGGTTAGGCGAGCGCGGAAGAACATTCTTCTTTCAGAATGAGCCTCCATACGATGCCCCTAATCAGGCTGCTTGGAGCAGCCAAGGCGGTCGTGTAGACGGTTATGCTGCTTTTAAAGTAGCAAACACAGTGAAAGAACACCACAGTATCGGATTAGGCTCCTATGCTGTTTTCACGGGTACTGACGGCAATGTGAATAAGAAAAATGGCTTTGAAGCGCCAAATAGCCCTAAGGTGAAGCTTGACAAAATGTGTATCACACGCTTTGCGGGTCCAGGGAATATCTTAAATGTAATTAATGGTATTGGTGGCAGCACCGCAACGGGTGTTAAACGTGTTGCATTATACAACAATGCGACGGGTACGCAACCTTTCGATGAGGTATTTGATTTACCAAACGCACAATCCTACCCTGCGTATATCGCGATGGATAAATAGAAAATTTTCTTTTATAATTAACTGACTTAAAACGCTGAAGAATAATCTTCAGCGTTTTTTTGATTAGAGAATTAGGATTATTTACCCATATTTTTCTTATAGAAGAGATAGTTTACCAATACCTAATAGAATATGCCGATAAATACCCATCGACTTCTTTAGCTGCTACAATTTCCTACAAAGAGTAAATTACATGTTTGATTTTCGCATCATTGTATTTGATTTTTACATTTTTCTAATTTCTTATACCGCTACCTTTGCAGAAAATAAATTGTCATGGAATTAAAAGACGCCAAAGTAATTATTACAGGTGGCACAAGTGGTATAGGTTATGCGGCAGCGAGCGCACTTAAACAACAAGGGGCAGAGGTTCTTATTTGCGGTACGAATGAAAATAAGGTCAATAAAGTTACCAAGGAACTTGGTGTATATGGAATTAAAGCAGATGTTACAGAAGAAAAAGAAGTAATTGCATTATTTGAATATGCAAAAGAAAAGATGGGCACGATAAATGTGCTGATTAATAACGCGGGAATAGGAAAATTCACACCCCTAATTTCCACTACTGCAACTGATTTTCAAAGGGTTTGGGAAGTAAATGTAAAAGGTTTTTTCCTTGCCGGTAGAGAAGCTGCAAAATATTTTATAGAATCCCAAAATGGTAACATTATCAACATCGGTTCTACAGCCGCGTTACGTGGATATGCTAACGGTTCCTCTTATGTAGCGAGTAAATTTGCCGTTTCGGGATTAACAGAATGTTGGCGCGCAGAATTGAGACCTTATAATGTACGTGTTATGCAGATAAACCCGAGTGAGGTTATTACCGAGTTTCTATTGAAAGAAGGTTTGGAAGTTAAAAATGAAACGCAGAAACTTAAACCAACTGAGATTGCGCACGTAATTGTAAATATGCTCACTATGCGTAATATTGGATTTATCCCCGACGCTTCAGTATGGGCAACAAATCCTTGGTAAAACATAAAAAATACTATGGAAAGATCAGAACAAGAACAACATTTTTTCGAAGATCAATTAATCTGGATGCCCGATCATCTGAAAAGAGAGGTTGGTCAGTTTAATGTTTTCCCTCTTTTTAGCACACCTACGAATAAGGTAAACTGCCAACCCTACAACAGAAAAGGATTTTATAAAATAAGCTTATTAAAAGGACGGACAAAATTTTCATATGCCGATAAAAGCCTTGAGTTTAATGATACAGCACTGCTTTTTTCAAATCCAAACATTCCCTATGCTTGGGAACTATTAGATGAAGAACAGACAGGTTATTATTGCGTGTTTACAGAAGGATTTTTTAACCATTTTGGTAATATAAATGATTACCCGGTATTTAAACCAGGAAATATCCCTCTATTTGAGTTAAATACTGAGCAGGAAGAACAAATAGCCGTCATTTTTAAGAAAATGATTACAGAAATTGAATCAGATTATTTTTACAAATATGATGCAATACGCGCATTAGTTTTTGAGCTTATACACTTAGGATTAAAACTAAATCCTACGCAAAGTAATGCGGCAGACGATTCAAATGCTTCCTTAAGAATTACGTCACTTTTTACCGAATTGTTAGAGCGACAATTTCCAATAGAATCTCCAAATCAACAAATTAAACTTAGACATCCAATAGAGTTTGCAGATTACCTTTCAGTACACGTTAATCATTTAAATCGTTCATTAAAGAAGATAACAGGAAAAACAACGACACAGCTCATAAATGATCGTATTATGCTTGAAGCACGTAGCTTACTGCAACATACGGATTGGAATATTTCTGAAATATCTTGGTGTCTAGGCTTTGAGGAGCTCCCTCATTTTATTAATTTCTTTAAAAAAGCAGAAGATGCCACACCTAAGAATTACCGTAACAACCGGATTTAATTAATTCGTGTAAGTCTTCCAGGTTTGCGCCAGGGTAGCGACAAATATTTTTCTTGTAATACGATAGAGTTACAAATACAAAAGGAGCTTGGATGAACACAAGCTCCTTTTGTATTTGTAATATCCCTTATCTACCTCTTCTCACAAATCTGAATATCCTTAAAGTACCTCCTATTAATCCAGAAGAAAACACCACATAAATCAATTCAATAGTAAGATTGTTTGAAATTCGCATTTTTTGGTTTCATCAGTGCATCTACCCCCTTTGATTTGCTATCTATCTTTGTTTCAACAAAAAGAAACAAAAATGGAACAAGTGAATATAAACGAAAAAGTAGTTGTTATAACGGGCGCTAGTAGTGGTATTGGTGAAGCTATTGCTCGACTCCTTTCAGCCTTGGGTGCACGCGTAGTTTTAGGAGCGCGAAGAACAGATAAACTCCATACTATTACGACAGAAATAATCAATGCTGGTGGACATGCTGCTTACAAGCAATTAGATGTTACCAATCCGGAAAGTGTACAATCATTTGCTGCTTTTGCGATAGATCAGTTTGACCAAATAGATGTATGGATTAACAACGCCGGTCTTATGCCTTTGTCCATGATTAATGAATACAAAGTTAATGAATGGAATCAAATGATTGATGTGAATATCAAAGGTGTATTACATGGAATTGCCGCTGCATTACCAATTTTTGAAGCTAAAGATCAAGGTCAATTTATTAATATCACTTCCGTAGCAGACCGCTGGGTTGGTCCAACATCAACTGTTTATAGTGGAACTAAGTTTGCTGTTCGCGCTATTTCAGATGGTCTTCGTCAAGAGGTAAGCAACAATATCAGAGTAACCTTAGTGGCTCCAGGAGCAACGGAATCTGAACTCGCAGAAACAATTTCTAACCCTGAACTAAAGAAACTTGCTATCGAAAAATTCCGTATTGATCTATTACCTGCAGCTGCCATTGCAAGAGCCGTCGCCTTTGCTATAAATCAACCAGCAGATGTCGATGTCAACGAAATCGTCGTGAGACCGACCGCACAAAAATCATTTTAACCATGGAAATTCAGGATTATACGGGCATGTGGGCCACCGCCGATGGCTATATCAGGCAGAAACTGTTAGTCGATGGAAGATACGATGAAGCGCGTGGCAAAAGAAAAAGCGCTTATACAGGACGTTACACAATTACAGGAAAACACATCGATTACTGGGATGATAGTGGCTTTACGGCTGATGGAGAATTTATCGATAATAATATCCTTAAGCATGGTGGGTATATTTTTTATAAAGAAAACACAAAAAACTAAACATGAAACAATACAAAAAACTACTGGAACCTCTTCAATTAACAAAAGGTATCCAAATTAAAAATAGAATTGTCATGGCTCCCATGACCACTTGGGCGGGGAATGATGATTTCACCGTTTCTGACGAAGAAGTAGAATGGTATAAAGAACGTGTAAAAGGTGTGGGCCTAGTTATTACTGGTTGTACACATGTCTCGCCTGAAGGAATTGGATTCACACATGAATTTGCCGCCTATGATGATCGTTTTACACCTAGTCTCAAAAAATTGGCAGACGTTGCTAAGAGTGGTGGGGCACCAGCAATCCTTCAGGTTTTTCATGCTGGCAATAAAACGGTAACAGACTTAAGTCCCAACAAAGCTATCGTAAGTGCTAGTGCTATAAAATCTGAAACGACACCATTCACTCCTGCAGAACTATTAACGCCCCGTGCATTGGAGGAAAATGAAATCTGGGATATTATTAGCGCCTTTGGTGAGACAACACGTAGAGCCATTGAAGCTGGTTTTGACGGTATTGAAATTCATGGTGCTCATGGCTTTTTGAATCAAAACTTCTTGTCTCCATTATTCAACCAGCGTAAAGACAAATGGGGTGGTTCCTTAGAAAATAGATTACGTTTTTCTACCGAAATGGTACGCGAGGTAAGACGTGTAATTGCACTATATGCAAATCGTCCTTTCGCACTAGGCTTCCGTATATCTCCAGAAGAGCTACCTAAAGAAGGTTTAAGATTACCAGACAGTCTAGCCTTAGTTGATCGATTAATCAATGAACAAGTTGATTACCTACACTTCTCTTTGTTCCAAGTATTAACACAAAAACCATTAGATAGCAACAACGATAAAAAAATTACGGAGGTATTAACATCTTACATAAATAATCGTGTTCCAGTCATCGCAGCAGGACAAGTAACAACACCTACAGAAGCCGATGAAGCGCTAAGCTTAGGTCTAGATATGGTCGCCATCGGCCGAAGTATGGTCGTGAATCCAAAATGGGCTCAATATGCAAACGAAGGTAATGAAGAGAATATCACCATGATATTAAATACGGAATTAGCGGATGAAAAGAAAATCCCTGAAAAGCTTATGGCAATTGTGCATTACGCTAAAGGGTGGATTAAAACTGAAAAAGACACACATCAGGTATCCTAACTCATTTTTAAAACGCTAAAGAATAGCGTACAAAAACATGTAAATACGCAGCCAAATGAAAACAACAGTATCCCTTGAAGGAAAAACTATTATAGTGACTGGTGCCGCTAATGGTATTGGTCGCGCTGAAGCCGAATTACTAGCCCTTTCAGGCGCAAATGTAGTATTCACTGATCTTGACGATAAAGAAGGCAAAGAAGTCATAAAACCATTTGGTAAGAAGGCGGTTTACTTACATCACGACGTTACAAAGCCATCGGATTGGAAAAATGTTATTGACAGTACAATCAATCTATTTGGTCAATTAGACGGACTCGTAAATAATGCAGGTATTTATTTGCCAGGATCCATTGAAGAAGTTACGGAAGATGATATAGATAAGCAAATCAATGTTAATCAAAAAGGAACATTCTGGGGCATTCAATATGCTGCGGAAGTAATGAAAAAATCAGGTGGTTCTATTGTTAATACCTCATCAATCTGTGGTATTAAAGGCCTTGCAGGATGTATCATCTATAATTCAACGAAGTGGGCTATTCGAGGTATAACAAAAACGGCAGCTAGTGAACTAGGAAAATATAAAATTAGAGTTAATGCTGTATTACCTGGTTTTGTAGAGACAAAAATCATTGCCGTGAACACTCCAGAGATGAACCAACAGGCAGCCCGAG
The DNA here is from genome assembly GCF_037572665.1 of Sphingobacterium sp. MYb382. Classification (NCBI taxonomy): domain Bacteria; kingdom Pseudomonadati; phylum Bacteroidota; class Sphingobacteriia; order Sphingobacteriales; family Sphingobacteriaceae; genus Sphingobacterium; species Sphingobacterium sp. MYb382. The sequence continues at coordinate 50,132 of NZ_JBBGZT010000010.1, read as the reverse complement.
ATGCAGCACTAGGTCGTTTAGGACAACCCGAGGATATTGCTCATATCGTAAAATATTTACTTTCTGACGAGAGCTCTTTTGTGACAGGTAGCGACTTTCTGATTGATGGAGGATGGACACTATAAAGTGTTATATAAATTCACTAAAAACTATAAATCCAATAAATATGAAATACAATTATGTAGGAAACACTGGTCTAATGGTATCAGAACTTTGTTTTGGGACCATGACATTCGGTGGTCAAAATGCAGGAGTTTGGGATAGTATAGGACAGCTGCAACAAAAAGAAGTCAATGAAATAATGAAATCGGTTATTGAATCAGGCATCAATTTCATTGACACAGCCAATGTATATTCTTTTGGCCAATCGGAACAATTGCTAGGTCAATCACTTAAAGACCTTGCGATTGCCAGAGATCAAGTAGTTATTGCCACTAAGGTAATGGGTATTATGGATGAAAGCCCAAATGGACGTGGCCTTTCACGCTACCATATCTTCAATGCTGTGGAAGCCAGTTTGAAACGTCTTCAATTAGAGCATATTGACATCCTATACGTACATGGCGTAGATTTAAAAACAGATCTTGAAGAGACAGTACGCAGCCTTAACGATATTATTGAAACAGGTAAAGTACGCTATATCGCCATTTGTAACTGGCCTGCTTGGATGGTTGCCAAAGCACAAGCTATCGCTCATTACAATGGTTGGCATAAATTTATTGGTCTCCAATACCATTATGCAGCAGTAACTCGCGATATAGAACATGAATTGGTGCCGTTAGCACAAGATCAAAATCTAGCTATCTTCCCATGGAGTCCCTTGGCAGGCGGTTTCCTATCTGGAAAATTCACCAGAAATGAAACCAGTGAAGGTTCACGAAGAGCAAGCTTTGACTTCCCTCCGATCAATAAAGAGAAAGCCTATGATCTTGTTGACACTATGAAAAAAATTGGCCAGCAGTATGATGCAAGCGTTGCCCAGGTAGCCTTAGCATGGGTAAGACAACAACCAGCGGTAACAAGCACGATTATAGGGGCTAAATCCATTCATCAGGTAAAAGATAATATCCAATCGATAAATATTCAGCTATCTGCAGAGGACTTGATGAAAATCGATACCATTAGCCCATTACCACTTCAATACCCAGGATGGATGGTAAAATTCCAATCTGGATATAGATACTAATCTTGGACACTTGCTCTTGTACTATACAAATAGATATTATAAAAATGCATTGTTAAATTAAAAAAGCATAAAATGAAAAAACAAAAAGTATGGTTAATAACCGGCGCTTCCCGTGGATTCGGGTTGGAGATTGTCAAAGCTGCACTAGCAGCTGGTGACCAAGTAACAGCAACCGTACGCAGTAATCAAGAAAAATTACAAAGTCAATTCAATACAAACAATCTTTTTGTAACCACCTTAGATGTTACTGATGAGAAACAAACGGAAGAGGTAGCTCTTTCAGCCATCCAAAAATTTGGACGTATCGATGTATTGGTAAACAATGCAGGATCTGGTTTATTAAGCGCTGTGGAAGAAGCTAGTGATGCCGAAGTAAGAGCTAACTACGATGCAAATGTATTTGGCTTATTAAATGTAACACGTGCTGTACTCCCCTACATGCGTAATAAACGTAAAGGACATATTATCAACCTTTCTTCTGTGGGTGGATTAACAGGAATTATTGGGTGGGGACTATATGGGTCTACCAAGTTTGCCGTTGAGGGCATCACCGAAGCCATGGCACTTGAATTGGCACCACTAGGTATTTTTGCCACAGCTGTAGAACCAGGCTTTTTCCGTACCGACTTTCTAGACCCTTCCTCCTTAGCACGAACGGCTAATATCATTGACGACTACAGTGATACTGTTGGTGACATGCGCAACTACGCGACAGCAGTAAATAAGAAACAACCGGGTAGTGCTGAAAAATTGGCCTTAGCTATTCTTAAAATAGCAGATGCAGAAAAACCACCTGTCCACTTGCCATTGGGTAAAGATACATTACAACTTTTCAAAGAAAAGATGGATCGCTTTCATACGGATATTCAAACATGGCACGAGGTAATTACTGGTACCGACCATGATGATGTTGACGAATAATTATTTACTATAAAAATGAAAAATAATAACTGGTGGAATAACATTATTCCCTTCTTAATAATCACATTTATGACAACTATACATACAGCTTTCTCGCAAGAAAATCATACTGAAAGGGTAACAATGTTGGTTACCTTCCACCTAAAGGCTGAACAAAAAGATGCTTTTAAAAAAGCACTTAAGGCCGATAAAGATGGTGCTTTAAAAGAAAAAGGTAATATCTCTATGGTTCTTTATGAGCAGAAAGATAAACCTAATACCTTGTACCTATTCGAAAGATGGGAGAATCAAACAGCACTGGATGAACATTTCACTTATGCATATGCAAAAGATGTATTAGCGTTAAATGAAACGGCATTAACAGCTCCTATGGAGATTCTTTATCTGAATGACATCGCTCCACTTCCTAAAAATGAAATTAAGCATCCTCAAGCGAGCGATACATCTGTAGACCTTGTTGTGCTCTTTAAAGTAAAAGATGGTATGCAACAAACCTTTATAAAACAGTTTGAAAAATCAATTGTAAAAAGTAGACCCGAAGCAGGAAACATCGAATTTTTCTTTCATACAGTACCTGGCGATAACACAAAATTTGTCTTGTACGAACGATGGAGAAATCAAACAGCCCTTGATTTTCACTTCGCACAACCCTATACAATAGAATTATTTGACGTATTCAAAGCTGCTCTTGAAGAGCCTATAGAGAACTATTTGAATTTTATAACTGAAGTAAAACAAACATATAATGAGTAAAATATGGTACGTAACTGGGGCTTCTAAAGGACTAGGTCTAGCCTTAGTTAAAAAATTAATAGCAAGCGGACATAAAGTAGCCGCTACATCAAGATCGCGCATCGCATTAGAAAAAGCAGTAGGACTATCATTGGGAGAAAATTTCCTACCATTGGAAGTTGACCTCACAAATCCAACATCCGTTTCGGCATCTATCAAAGAAACCTACGATACATTTGGTAAACTTGATATCGTTGTCAATAATGCTGGATATGGCATTGCTGGGACCCTGGAAGAACTTAGCGATGCTGAAATAATCGAAAGCTTTGATGTCAATCTATATGGGATAGTTCATGTTATTAAAACTGTCTTGCCGTACTTCCGTGCGAAAAAAGCAGGCTATATTATGAACATATCGTCTATGTTTGGCTTCTACTCAGGATACGGCTGGTCCGTATATTCATCAACAAAATTTGCTGTAACAGGGCTTTCTGAAGGACTAGCTAGAGACCTAGCTCCATTAGGTATTAAAGTAACAACTATCGCTCCAGGAGGCTTTCGCACAAACTTTTTGGGTGATTCTGCCGTTTTTCCATCAGGCACTCCTATTGAAGATTATAACGGGATACACCAAGCTCATGAGGAGATTGTGGCAACCTTAGCAGGCAAACAACCTGGTAATCCAGAAAAAGCAGCGGAAGTAATAATCAAATTGGCAGACCATCCTAATCCTCCGGTACACCTATCTCTCGGAAGCGATTCCTATCGTCTTGCTAAAGAAAAAATAAACACTTTCCAAGCAGAACTAGAAGAATGGAAAGATGTTAGCTTCTCAACAGATTTTGAAGACTAAAAATCACTATGGTTAATAACCAATTCATATTCGTGGAAAACAATTTTCCACGAATATTTTCAATACCTCCATCATCGCTATATTACTACAAGCGATTTCCTTTAATAAGTGATACGTTCAATCGGATTATTTCTATTTTTATTTCTTTCTCGCTGGCTTCTATCATATTTTTCATAAGCTTCTGCCGGTAGCTGAATACCCGGATTCTGTAAGATAAACGAAGGCTTTTCTTTCACCTTTTCTTCAAATTCGCGAAGTTCTCTTTCGGTGATATTTCTATAATCGGCAATCTTAGAAAACTGGTAATCATAGGTATGACCTAGATTTAAAGCAGAAACCGCCAAAAAGTGATAATGCTGCTGATCATCATAAATTTCGAGAATCACTCCCGGTAAGCTCTTAAATTTATAGGGCCCGTCTGAAGCAGGAATCTTATCCGTAAAAAAAGCAATGTATTTACGTCCTTTAAATGTTGTAGACGCTGCACGACAACTATATCCTATTATTTCTTTGGTATCGTCCAACAACTGCCACACAAAATCGACTGGCTCTTCATCTATAACAAAGTTAAACGTAGTATAATCATGGTAAGACCGCAGGTCGTTCGTAGCGCTATTTTTCACTATAGTATACTTAAACTGGGTTTTAGCCACTTGCAATAGATTGGTTGGGTTTGCGGAAATAAGGATCGAATCTTTGATATGCGTAGATTCACTACGAAAGACAGATTGCTCTTTCGAAAAATCGAGCAAGAAGAATTCAGTTTCTATATGTTTAGCATCTATGGAGTCTGGCTGATAATCTAAGCGATAGACAATTCTCGATGCAAGATTTGTAGCTATCTGCGCATGTGCACAGCAAGACCAAAGTAAGAATAAGACCAGTAAATTTTTAAATTTCATATTTCTAAAATTCATCTTTGCCCATACACAATATCGCGACCTTCAACGCTACCAACAAATTTCACACGAAGTGAAAATAATATGTAAAACTTTTACAACTCACTGCGCATCCGCCTAAACTAAGCGTTTATCTTTTATAAGCCTATCAAATACATCCAATACACCGACCACCTGAGCAGGTTCTAATTTATACATATCATAGTCGAAAAACTTCACTGCACCAATCTCATTACTCGGTTGAATTTCCTCATGCAACTCATAGATGAAACAATCTTGCTCCATTATGATATGCGTGTTTTCACCATAGGCCGGAGCCGTTATGTGGCAATAGAACTCAAGCGAATTTCTATAAAGAACAACATTAAGCTCCTCCTCTATTTCTCTTATTAATGCGGTCACAGCGTCTTCACCATGATCGACCTTGCCTCCAGGAAGGTACCATGCTTTTTTGTTATTACTAAAGGCTAACAGTAATTTATTCTCTTTAACCACAACTAAACCAGCAGTCGCTAGACCTATCTTTTCCTTCATTTCAATTCCTTATTTTTCAGCATTTCCCCCAAAAGCTCGTTTTCAGCAACACAGCCCTTTGTACTGTATTTCTTTAACAGCTCTACAAAATACTATAAATTCTAGAATAATATTAGCTGGTCTACACGATAATCTCCATTATTTCAAGGAAGGTTAACCATTCTTCAGCCGGCATATCGAGCCAAGCATAGAGGAAGATCTAGCGACCGATAATATACATAAGCTAACCTAGAGGGATATTTTAGTTCTTTACCCAACAGCCAAATTTAGGGAGCTTGCATAGAAAAGGCGTTACCTAATATTAGATAACGCCTTTTCTTCATGTTTTCATAAATAATAAATCTATTTACAAATTCACGTGCTAGATAATAGAGCTTACTATTTATCTGTATTCTTTAAGATATCCTCTATAATAATCCGTTGAACCTCTTTGGCTTCTTCGGTCAACACAGAATGCCCCGCATTTTCAAAGAGAAATATATCTTTTTTTGGAGCTTTCAATTGCTTAAAGTAATCTTTTGCAAGATTAAAATTCGTTTGGAAATCCTTTTCTCCTATAAAAAAATACACGGGACATTTTATCTCGGGCAATTGCACGAAAAGATTTTGACGAATTGCTGCATTCCATGTAGGCAACCAGACCTTCGACCAATCTTCAAGAAATGTCTTCAAAACACTTAGGTCACTCTCGGAGAACTTATGCCCGTCATAATCAAACATCCATTTTCTTAAAACGTATATCTGTTCGTAATTCTCAAAAGGAACTTTAACCGTATTCAATTCTTTTTGAGCAAGCAGGTCACCCTTTTCCTTAGCTTCACTTTTTAACTTATCGAGTAGTATCAGTTCGCTCTTTGTTTGGTTCACAACAGGGCTGAATGCGATATAAGCATTTAAAAGTTCAGGATGCTTTTCCGCCATTTTAAATCCTAGAACAGTTCCCCATGACTCCCCTACGAGATATAATTTTTTACGGTTGAATTTTTTTAATAATAGCGTTATCACTTCATACGTATCCGACTCCATCAATTCCAATGTATTGGGAACCGTAGACTTGTTTAACGCCAAGGTTCTACCAGCATCACGCTGATCCCACTGCACGACCATAAAACTCTTTTGGAGATCACTGGAAAAAACAGCAGCCTGCTTCATCCTTGAACTTGCAGGACCTCCATGTAAAAATAAAATAAGCGGCAAGTCTTTATTTCCACTGTAGGAAACGACTTGTTTAATATTACCAACAGATAGCGTGTCGTATATTGGTGCGGATTGAGCAAATGTACTATTGGTAAATAAAGCAATAATAAATAGGATAAGTAGGCTTCTTTTCATCCTCGAATATAATATCTTTTATCATTATTATTCAAATCTATTACCTGTAAAATTGACTATTAAATACATAGAAACTCAAACAACGAGCAGTAAATTCAGCATACTCTTCAGTCGGCATATCGAGCCAAGCATAGAGGGAAACCTAGCGACCGATAATATACATGAGCTAACCTAAGGGGTTATTTTAGTTCTTTGCCAAGCAACAACACCTACACCTTCAGAATACTGCATCAAATCGGGTGTATTTGTAAGTTTGAGCTTTCCCGTTTCATATGCGAGATCGAGTTTGCTAAGCTCAACCTTTTTTAGCGCCCACTCTTTGTGATGTATATCGTAACAAAAAAGAGAATCTCCTTTGTCCATATATAGACAGTACCGCTCTGTGAGCCAAGCTTGAAGTTCTGTTTTCTTAGTGATAATCTCTTTAGGTTCAAATGCGGCGTCAAGGCGAAAACCTTTTACACTATTCTCCGATTTATACACGTTACGCCCTCTTCGAATCTTAGCTTTCTCATAAGGAAGTCCCGAGAGATACTTCGTCAGCAAAACAGAAAGGATTTTCTGCGCTTCAATATTTATAAAATAAACGCCCTTTTTATTATCGTTATCCACATAGGTTCTAAGGTTAATTTCGTGGAAATCGGAAATAAAACTTACGGCAGGTAAAAAGCGAGGTCTAATTTTTTCCATCGTAAAAGCAACTAAAGAAACATAAGCACTACCTTCGTAGGTATCAATATGTAGTTTTTCAGGAACTAATTCTCGTAAAATTTCAACAGGCACTTTCCAGTGTAAAAACAATGCTCTATTCCATTCCTGATAAAAGGCCCATCTTTCTTTGGGGTAATCAAAAGACCGGTGATTGGTCGCTAAAAGAATTTTCTCAATGTTTGTCATTTCATAAGGTGATTAATAGCAATCTCCGCTAAAGAGACGCGGATGGGGAAACAAAAAAGTAAAACGGTAAATTACCCTACATAAGCAAAAGCCATTCCCCAATTTGCGGAATAGCAAATTAGAAAAACCAGCCTATCAGAAATACCTTAAAAAAGAAGTAGCACCTACTCGCCTTACCTGAGCAGCCAAGCAATTAATTCATCATTATCTACAATACTCCACGAGCGTGGGTGCTTTGTAGCATTCGGTTTGTTGAAGTCGTTTCTCCAAAACCTAGAATCAAGAATAAATACCCATTCCAAGGACGTTGCTCAGGATAAATCAGCGTATAATTTTTCGCGTAGCATCTGCTATATCAAAAAATACCTCTCCAATTTTAGGCGTAGGCAACTTCTCCTCGTAACAGCGAAGTAAGACAAAAAAACAAGCTTGCAATTGCGAGAGCTGCATTCTTTATTTACGCGGAGCATTACTACAAAAAAAGATTTCCGCCTCAGGAGCGGAAATCTTTCGTTTATTTATTGGTTTTAATAGCTTTAATAATTCCAGCTAAATTTTCATTGAACTGTAGCAACTGATGGAAAACCTTTTCGTCATTCCCCTCTTGTGCAGCATTATTATTTTTTTGAAAAATGGTCTTTATAGCCGACCAGCGTTCCTTTTCTACTTCCGTAATTAAACCTGCCGTTTCTTTAAGCTTCAACAAATTAGACTCTGTATCTGCCGTTAAAGTTTGGGATTCGCTTTCGTAGTGTGTCAACAGAATTTGCTGAACCTCCAACGTATTCATCATAGGCACAACTTGCGCCGCCAGCTTACTCATATTACGATAAGAACCCTGCATTTTAAACGGAGGTTCTTGGCGGTAAGAATCTTGCATCGCGGCACTCTGTATATATCCTTTATTGACAAGAACAACGATGTTACGCATGTAGATAACATGTCGGAGCACTGCTGTGAAGTCATCGATCTCTTGGCGCAGGTAGTTTCCTTCCAATTCTGGAATTTGCTCTACTTCGGATTCTACATAGTTGATTAATGCATAAAAATCAGCATAACTTTTACGTGCAATTTTATCTAGATATTGATTGTCACTAGCTGCATTTTCAATCAAGCTGAGGTTAAACAAATAGTCGGTATCCCCAATAACATCACCAAGGTTGTATACATCGGCACGATTGGCAAGCATGTCTGGAATCTGAAACTTACTACCACTTTCGGTATATGGATTTCCAGACATAACAATACAGAAACGTTTGCCGCGTAAATCATAAGTTTTACTCTCGCCTTCAAATATTCCATCCATTTTACGCTGACCATCGGCCAACGAAATAAATTTCTGTAGAAACTCCGGATTTAAGTGTTGTATATCATCCAAATATAGCATCACATTATCCGCCATCTCAAAGGATAGGTTTATTTTTTTGAGCTCTTCCCTTGCGCCCGATGTTTTAGCTTCAATCGGATCAATCGATGTGATAGAGTGACCAATCGTCGGCCCATTAATTTTTACGAAATGCAAGCCCATGGTTTTTGCCAAATACTCCATCAGCGTAGTTTTTCCATATCCTGGAGGCGAAATCAACAAGAGCATACCCATTCTTGCCGTACGCTTGTTTTCACCAGCTTCACCAAGCTGCTTCGCTAAATTCTTACCGATTAAAGGAAAGTAAACCTCATTGATCAGCCTGTTGCGAACAAAAGAGCTCAGTACCTTAGGTTCAAACTCCTGTATTTTTAATTGTTTAGCGTAAGCCTGCGAAAGCTTCTCTTTGTTTGCCGAAAAGGCAGAAAAGCGCGGCACATTTTCTTCTGTAAATAGCGCTAGCTTCTCCGTGAAACGATGATATTGAAAGAGAAAACTTCCATTATCCAGTAGTGCATGATGGCCTTTTAAGCCTGATATTAACCGCTCAGCTTTACCAAAGAGTAATTCGTAAGCATCTTGTGGGAATAATAAGCTTACCGCCACCTCGTCCACATAGGTACTCAAATTGGCCGTTTCCTTATTTCCTTGCACCTCAACAAAGGCTTGAACCCAATTTTGAAGCAGATAAAACTTGTCGACAGCATCAAACTGTGGATTATGGAGATCTTGTTGGAAAACGTCCTTTTTCTTTTTGTTATCCAACATCCGCAGAAACTCCTGCCCCAACTCTTGAGCAACATCACAGCGCACAAACTTCTTATACTTCGCTAACGTTTCAAATAGATAGTTCGCCATCTGCTGGGCTACAGCACCAGATAGATCCAATGTTGTTTGCCATTGCTGGATTTGTTGAGAAATACCATCAATCACATAGGCAGCCCGTTTACTTTCCGGGAAAGCTACCCGAATAGATTGCGAAGCACGAATTAAAGCCTGTAGTTTTTCTTGCTCCTCAGCAGACAACTGATGCCAGAAAAGCTGCGTTTTAGCCCGTAATGTACTGGTATAACGGAGTAAATCAAGCTCTTTATCAACCTGGTCTAAGGTTTCAAAAATTTGTAAAGCATCATAATTATGAACACCTTTAATGTATGCTGCCGCATAATTTTGCTCGACTTCACCTGTAATATACTGCGCTGCATCAAATGAAGCGCCCAACTTTTGCTTGGCTAAATAAGCGGTATAAGCGAGGTATTCGGCACGATAAACCGTACTATTTTCTGAAATTATCTCCTGGCCCCAAATATCGCTATACGCATTAATCTCATCATCGGTTACCTTTTGGTAAAAACTCGTCCCCGTAAGGTGATAGTAAAGCGTATCATTTTGCCGTAGGAGCGTTAAACTTAATGTCTGATGATTAACGGAAAACTTATGTTGTCCTAGGGAAATAATATTTGTGCCATCAACATACAATTCTGTTTTATCACGCAACAAACGTAAGGCATCTTCCTGCGACTTTTTGAGTTGATTTTCTAGATTTTCAGCTTTAGAAACATCTTGAAGCGTTTTTAAATCGGCGATGAGTTGCCTCATCTTATCAATCATCAAATCGGCAGCATAGAAGCTTAAAATTTCTTCTTTCGTTTTAAAGCTATTGGCTTTATTTTCGATGTTTTTCAACACACGAAGTCCAATTTGCTCTAAAGAAGTACTCCTTTTATTGAGTTGCTCTATCAATTGCTCTCTCTTGTTATTAAACGCTTTGATGATATCATCACGTTTATCGGCAATTTGTAGGGCGAAATCATCAAATTCAGAAAACTTACTTTCCAATTCCTCCAACTGCACCACTATTTTCGTGTAGTAGTCTTCGATTTTTTCCGCCGTCGTAGAAAGCTCTAAATAGTTAACTACACTTTGCTCAATCAAGGTCATCTGTGCAGAAAACTCCGCTACAGCTTCTTTACTTTTTAAAGAACTAACCTTACGAATCAACTGTGCCTTCACCTCATTTAGGGAAGAAAAGATGACCGCTATTTTCTCGATGATTTGCGTAGTCTGGGTGGCGTCATCTATTTTTAAGCTATTGAGAATATAGATAAGAAGCTCTAACTGTGCTGAAATTTCAAGACAGGAAGCTTCGATCGCTTTAGCATCAAAAACCTTCTCAATAGCGGCAACATTAACTTTTTCAGCCTCAACTTGCTCCTCATACGTGTTAAGCGCATCCGCCTGCAAAAGAAATTGAACCGTCTTTTCGGCCAGCTCCTCCACTTGTTCTTGCGTCTGCACCTGCAATAAATTGACCTGATCAAGGTCGATATACTTAACATTTTTCTGATCAATAATAGTACCCAGCAAACGTCTCCCTTGGGCCAATTGATTGACAAGGTCTTCAAGCTTATCGAACTTATGCCCATTGACGGAGCGGATAAAATCCTCCAGCAATTGCGTGGTATTTCTTAAGGTTTCATCCGCATGTTGCCTTTGTGTTTGAACTTTCACAAATTCATCAATCGCACTATTGGATATCTCCTTAATTTGTTGGACAGCCTGCCCTAGGTTATGCAGTTCCTCATCATGAATCCAGAAATAGGAATCCAGTAAAGCGTTAGACTTTTTAAGAATATCTTCGTATAGCCCTTCGTAGGAATCCTCCTTACTGATTAATTGCAGAATTTCTTGCCCTTCGGCCATCGCCTTGACGATATCCTTATTGCCTATTTTATAAATTGCATTATCAAGCTTTTCTTTATTTTCTTGAAGAGTAAGGCTATAGGGCGTTTCCCAAATCTGAACTTGATGATGACGAACGGCCTCATTTTCTGTGCGGAAATAGATCAACTGACCATCCGGAAAAATCGTGAAACCATTACAGATAATAGGCGTTTCGACCAATTGTTGAATGATGTTGTAAGACATCAAGATATACGTATTGGTCTCCGATTGCGTAAAGATATATAAGAAATCTTCGCCGTTGGGAGCATTTATCTTTCGTAAAAACTGAAAGCGCTCCGCATTGGTATCAAAAATCTTGTACGTGCCATTCTGTAGATAATAACCATTTGCAAAGATTAACCCCTGATTGTCGGGCAATAGAATGGCCGATTCATTCAACGATTTTATGTTAACAACCTCTTTCGTCCTTAGGTTGAAAATAAAGGTTCTAAACTCTTCTTGAAACGGCTTTATACGCACCGCTATCATATTGCCTAAATCAGCATAATAGTAGTCTGCATCATCCAGCTGCTGGTCGCTGTTGCTTACCTTCTCCGAAAATATCCCTTTCCCTGTATCTGTATTATCTTCAATTTTAAAGGTAATATCTCCATTGATAGCCTCAATAAAGACCTTATCCAGAATGGAGATATGCGGATATTTACCTAGCCTACGGTCGTCCAAGGTGGTCTTTACCCACTCAAACTCGTGCTGACTAGCATTTTTCACTTCATGTATGCTCCGGTCATCCAGATACTGCAGTGCACCATCCTTAATCAACCATTTGAAGGCTTTAAGATCTTGTGCATTCTTGCTCGTTTGAAAAATCATGTAGAGATAATTCTCTGTTTTTCTAAATTTCGCAAAAATTGAATCCCGATAATATTTATACAGATTTTGATAGTCTGTTACAAAATTAGAATCATTAATCAGGTCTAAAGACTGGGGAACAAACTGGTTATTTTCAAATCGAAAAACACTAAAGACATCGTTTAGCTGTATCTCCGTTCGTAAACCAAAATGCACGTTATAACCAAAAATACAAAGATCGCCAATTGCAATAATGCCACGTGCTACACCATTATTGTCTGTGCTTATCCGTTGATTTGCCTGAAGGGCAAAACTGCTACTACTAAAAACTTCTTTACGTGCGGTATTCAGCTGCTGCAACCTGCTCGACAGATCTTCCTTTTGCGTTTGAAGACGCTTTTTAATGATCTCGTATGTACCGACTTCTAATCCTTCTTTTATTGAAATGTCTTTTTCCGCCTGCATGTAAATTATATTGATCAGTAAGCTTTTTGAAATAACTATACATTTAAAACGGATAACTATTCCAAAATGTTGCTTACGTAAAAGATAAGTCTTGGCTTCCTATTTATATTCCACCAAGACCATTGATAGCATTATAAACTTGTCTCGCTGTCATGCGCGCTTATAGCGGTCGCTCTCCATTGAAACAAGTTCCCTTTAACTAAAACAACTTCTTATTTGAAACACCAAGATTATTAGCTAGGCCAAACAATGAATTAATAAAGCCTGTATCTTCCTCATTTCCTGCACCAGAAGCTGATTGTTGTAACTTAATCAATGCGGCCGATATTGTTAGGTTCTTAATATCATTCGATGATATACCATATTTATCTGCTAAACTTCTAATCTTTCCAGCTAAATCACCTTTCCCATCAGGACCAAGCAATGCATCTTTAATAGCTGTAGCATGCTGACTGTTGTCAATTAATTTATCAAAGCCCTTAGCGTTAGAAACCTGTTTTACAATATTCTCAAAGAATAAAGTTTCACCACCGACGATATCAATTTTCGCCGATTTCAATGCCTCGCCTAACACCGCAGCTTGCGCTGTTGCGATATCTTTTTGAATATTAATATGTGCCAGTTCGATATCACGCTCCTTATTGAGCTTCAATTTAAACTCTTCGTGCTCTTTACCTACACCATCAAGCTTTTTCATGGCTTCCGCTTTTTCTTCAATACCTTTTGCTTCCGCCAATGCTTTCTCACGAACAATATCAGCTTCCATCAAACCTTCTTTACGTAGTGCGTCTGCTTTACGCTCAATGATATTCGCCTCTACAGTACCCTGCTTCTCTTCAGCTTCAGCTTTTGCAACCATCACTTCAGCTTCCGAAAGACCAATTGCAGCCTCTTCTTTAGCTCGTGCTTCCGCAATTATTTTGCGCGCTTCCGCCTCTTTGGTCGATGCTTCTTTTTTCGCTTCCGCATCAATCAATAACTCTTGTGCTTTTTTCTCCGCAATTTGGCGTGACGCTTCCGCATCGATTACCTTTTTCTCTGCCTCTTGCTCTGCCGCAATTTTTGCAGCCTCAGCAGCCTTTACTGTTGTAATCAAACGCTCTTCAGCCTCTTGCGATGCTGCAATTACGCCGGCTTGCTTCTTCCGCTCTACCTCGCGGAATACTTCCACATCTTTCACGCCTTGTTGCTCTTCGATCACACCTTTTTCTAGCTGCACACGCTCCTTGATGACATTTTGAATATTTTTCTTCTCAATCTCAATGGAACGCTCCTTATCAATCTGCGCTAACGTTACGATGCGAAGACGCTCAGTCTCTTCCAATGCACGATCTTTCTCCACACGCTCGGTCTCAATGGCATCCGTACGTTGTTTACTTTTCTCTGCAATAATAATCTGACGCAGTTTATTCTCTTCCTGTATCGCTAAACTTTCTTCCGTACTGATGCGTACAGTCTCAGAGCGTAGACGTTCTTCTTCGCGCACTTTCGTAATCTCAGCACCTTCACGCGCTTTAATATTATCTATTTCACGTTTTTGCTTCTCTTCCTTCTCTGCCAATTGGCGTTCAAGCTCCAATATTGCTTCGCGCGTTTCTACATTTTGCTTCTTAATAACTTTCTCTTCCTCACGACGAATTTGATTAGCATTAATATTTTGCTTAGCGGTCAATTCGGTAATCTTCTTAATACCTTCAGAGTCCAAAATATTATCTGGGCTTAAAAATTTAACTTCCGTCTGCTCCAAGTAATCAATGGCACAATCATCCAAGATATATCCATTCAAATCGGTACCGATAATGTTAAGAATCTCATCTCTAAACTCACGTCTAGCCTCATAAAGCTCGATAAAGTCAAACTTCTTTCCTACCGTTTTTAAAGCTTCCGAAAATTTAGCTTCAAAGATATTTTTCAATGTTTCTGGATCACTAGCACGTTCACAGCCTAAATTTTGAGCCACGTTGATAACATCCTCCACCGATTTATTAACGCGAACAAAAAAGGCTACTTTAATATCTGCACGAATATTATCCTTACAAATTAATCCATCATTCTGCATCCTGCTGATCTCCAGTTTTTTCACAGAGATATCCATGATTTCCATTTTATGGAACACAGGAATAACATACATCCCTTTGTTGAAAGCTACACGACTACCGCCAATACCGGTACGTACAATAGCTTTCCCTTGCGGGATTTTTTTGTAAAACATACTGAGTATCACAAAAAAAGCGATAATTAAGAAAAATAAAATCCCAACGGCAAGTAGGAGTACTGAACCTATGCCTCCGGCAAAAATTGTAAGTAGATTATTCATTTATAATAGATTAAATATTGTGTATATTGATTTCTTTTGTTACGTAAAATATTCTCTTGTCCTTAGACTCATCGGCAATGATAACCTCATCGCCATAATTTATCTTTTCCCCAGAGATACTGACAACATTGAGCTTAAAAACATCCTGCTGGATCACAAACTCTGCAGAGCCCATGGCGGTACCTTGAATTGTAGACTTCATCTTGCCTGCCCGGCCTAAAAAATCCGTCGGCTCCTCCCCTTGGTAACCAATTTCTTTGTAAAACTTAGCCAAAGGCTTCGTCAGAAAATGTATGATAAAGTACGTAAGGATAAAAACAGGCAGCAGAATAAATATAGACTTCAGTCCCCAGCTAGACACATTAACAGCAAGCGAAGTGGCAATCGTAAGAAGCCAACTGACGAATTTAAAAAGTGTGCTTATCAGCATAATCGGAACTTTACCAACATTAATAAAATCCAGTGCCTTGGTAAAAAACGAAGGCTCTGCCACTGTATCGCTCTCCGCATGATGCGCATCGGCCCCATCAACATCCCCCACATCTGGACTTCCATCTGTAGCAATGTCGATATCGCTATCAAAAAAATTAAAGCCATCTCCTGTAAAAAGCATAAACAACCAATACAATAGCGAAATACCCAAGAGTACGGTCATGATGCCATTCGGCAACGGATTAAATAATAAATGAATAATCTCGCTCATATTAATCTACGTCTATACCTAGCTGCTTTTTTAGTGCCGTTAATTCATGATTCACCGAATCCGCTCCGCCGATAGTGCTGTTTATCTCGTCGACAACACTTTTGTTCTTGTCAGCCAGCGCAGCATAAGCTTTGGAAAGAGCCTCATCTTCCTCTACTTTTTCTTTCATGCGCTCCAACATGGAAATGGTGCTATTGGCATCGATATTCGCCAACTGCTTGTTGACTAACTTCGTGGCTTTTGACACTTTTAGACGTGCCTTTAACGTCGACAGCTCGCTCTCCCATTTATTAATATTGAATTTTAAAACCTCCACATTTTTATGAAGCTCCTCGGCCGAGTGGTTATGAATTTCACCCTGCTTGGTCAACTCGGTAGCCTCTGCAAGCAGCTCCTTTTTAAGCAATAAGGCTTCCTTAGCCAAATTTTCAGCCTTATCGGCATCCAACTCTTGATTTTGTGCTTTCTGAAGAATGAGAATAGCTTTATGCTCAAACTCTTCAGCCTCTAATTTTTTCTTTTCTGTATTATTTTGGGTACGGATGGCCAAAGCCTTCACCTTCGCATAAGCCTCGAGAGCTTGCTCTAGATCTTCCTTCATTTCTCGAATCCCTTGTTCGGTCATCTTGATAGGGTCTTCCATTTTATCCACGACTGCATGAATTTCGGCTTGACCAATTCTGAAAATTCTTTTGAAAATATTAATAATGCGCTCTATTTATTAATTTTTAGAAAATTGAATAAGTTGTTCGTAATATTCACTCATGAGTAAACTCAATGAGTTGACGGCGGCTTCAAATTCATTCTGATCAACACTACTGATTTGCAACGTATAGCGAAATATCACCTTTTTACCGTCTTCAGTAAGTGCAAAAGCACCATGTATAATATCTCTGTTTTTCATTAACAGCGACTTAAACATCTCCATATTATCCGCATTGATGCTAAATAAATACTGCTCAAAAATGATGACGGGCGGCGCAATACCAATAATGAGGTTACGGATACCGTCGGGTTGATTTTAAATTAAAAAAACCCCTTCCGCATTGTTTTTTTTAACGATGTGGAATCCTGTGTGTAAAATATATTTTTCAATTTTTGAGAAGTACATGGCTAGAATTTTTATATATTGCACAATTGATTAGCATAAAGATAAAATTTGAAAACTATTTTTGCAAATTTATTTTGCAAAAAAAATAATAAATAGGAATTAATGAGCAACATTGGAAACAACATCAAAAAACTGAGAAAGGTAAAAGGATTGAGCCAACAAGCTTTTGCTGACCTATTCAACCTAACAAGAGGGAATATTTCCTCCTACGAAGAGCTCCGTGCTGAACCACGTATTGAGGTTATCTTAAAAATTGCAAACTATTTTAGCATTCCTGTAAACCATCTGTTAGAGAAAAATCTTTCTGTTAATCAAATTCTGAACTTTAATGACTATTTCAATCCCAATGATGGTAAGGCCGCAACAGGCAACTTTGCAGCAATTCCCTTCTTAAACAAAGAAACACTACAAAAGGACATACAGGTATCGGAAATACTGGCCGACCTACCCCTGCTCAACTTCCCGCTTTTCGGTAAGTCTTCCTTTCTAGCCATAGAATACCACACGATGATTGCTAGTCCTAATACATTCAACTACCCAGAAGGTGCTATACTTTTCTTCGAACAGGTGCAAGTGGATAACCTGCACACCTTAGCGGAACATTTTGGTCTTTATATCTATGAAGCTGATTTCTTTATTGGGCAATACACCGTTGCCGATGAAAAAATTGTATTGGAATTAAATGCATGGAAAAGTAAAACCCTCACTGTCGAGGAAAGCTCCCATTATTATAAATTACATGGCGTCTATAATCGCGTAGTCTAAGGCAACAACGTACTTCAATAAATCTAGCCTAAAAGCATGGAACTATCCCCGAATACACAATAGTAAGCAACGGAGGATATCGCTCACACCTATCGTCGGAAAAGTATAATAATTCGTCCCGGGATTTGAGTGTGCCGGAAACTGCACGCCCGATAGCAAAAGAAACAGCCATTTCTACGAGCAGCGATATCTCGCCCTCGCCCCTACAAATAGGATAGCGACGACCAATCTTTACATCGCAAAAAACCTATATTGCACATAGCTAGCGCCAACTGCAAGAGGCTATTCTCAAGTATTTAGCCGTAAATAGTTGGGCCGATTAATATTAAAATCTTGAGGAGAAACAATATCGATACAGCAGTAAGTTCTATTTTTGGTCAACGTTTCGGGGCTAATCAATAGCAATGAATAAGAGAGTCAAAACTTCAAGCTTGCCCCTTCAACGTTAACCGACTTAATTAGAAGCTGTCAATAACAACAACTCCCGTTGTGTCATAGCGTCCCATCGCTTCGAGCACATCACTAACACCTTCCAAACCTATGCGCTGGAGAACAACCTTCCCAGGCTCTAAAATTCCCGATTCACACATGGCCATCATCTGCCCATAACGTTGCCCCTGCATCCCAAAACCGCCAAATAAACGAAGTTCATTCAACAGGATGATATCAATGGGCAAAGGAACGTAACCTTCTTCATTTCGCGTGGTATGCCCAAGTTGAACGTGGCGCCCAAGCTTACGCAAGGAAAGAACGGCGTTCATACATGTTTCTTTGATACCTAAAGCATCTACAGCCACTTGAACACCTCCCTTCGTAAGCTCCCTTATGGTGCCAACAGGGTCTTCAGCTTTGGAATTAATTGTATAAACAGCGCCAAGTTGACGCGCGACAACCAGGGCCTTTTCCGAAATATCTACCGCAATCACCTTAGCGCCTAAGGCTACCGCGATTTGAACCGCCGACAAGCCCATACCTCCGCAACCATGAATAGCGACCCACTCACCGCCTCGTACATTGGCTTGATCAACAAGCCCATGAAAAGCCGCCGCATAACGACAAGCCATACTTGCCGAATCGACAAATGACACACTTTCGGGCAATTGCACCAAATTAAGATCAGCAAAACGCACCGCAACATATTCCGCAAAAGCCCCCCAGTACGAAACTCCCGGCACAAGCTCTGCCCCAGAATCGCAAACATGCTGATGACCACTTAAACACCACTCACACGTACCTTCCCCCGGATTCATCGGGTATACAACCCGATCTCCTTTTTTCCATTTACGAACATCCCGCCCCACTTCTTCAATCGTTCCACTAAACTCATGTCCCAATACAAAAGGTAAAGGAATCGTCAATCCGCGCCAAGCCCAGTCGCCAGTCCAAAGATGCCAATCGGTACGGCAAATGCCATTAGCACCAACACGCACGATCACACCATCCGCTGGACATTCCGGATCAGGCACATGAATCACCGAAAGGGGTTTATTTAGCTCGTTTATAACAGCTGCTCGCATAATGATTGATTTTTAAATTGTTTACTAAATTTTAACTAGTTGTATCCTACACTCCATTTCATCTTCGCCTCTTTTTTATACTAACCAATGATTGCACTACGCTCATTTCTATAATGGCGCTGCGACTTATCAAATGTTGTTCTGTAAAACTAGGTAAGTATAATAGCCCGATATTGTATTAATCCTCTATATTTCTGTACATTCACCATACCATGAAAGAAAATCTATATGAACCCTTTGAAGTCATATGCAAGAAATTCGATAAATGCCCTGTACGTGATCAAGTATTTAGCTTCTTTGAGTTTGTATATGTCCTGTCAGGACATGGAGAACAATCTGTAAACGACCATACATTGGCTTACAAGCCGGGTGACCTGTATATCCATACGCCAGACGATCGCCATAGTTTTGACGTAAAATCAACCACGAAATTTCTTTTCATCCGCTTCAACAACAGCTATATCCAGGATAAAGCAATCGATTTAGGCAATAAGCAACGGTTAGCCTTTATTTTGCAGCATGCTAATCACAAACCAAAATGTGTTCTATACCACGAATCCGATAGATTATTGGTCAACTCTATCGCTGAGACTATCATAGGGATATCGGTCAACCGAAATCTATATAGTAGAGAATTGATGCAACAGTTGATATATACGCTTATACTTTTGGTGGTGAGAAATATAGCGGCAGGTCTACCACAAGAGATTAATCAGAATACAGACGAGAAGATTATCGCCATTTTGCACTATATTCAACGTCATATCGCTGACCCCATGAAGATCAGAATCGATGAACTAAGTAGCCATTTTAATATTTCTAAATCCTATTTAGGTCGTTACTTTAAAAAACAAACGAATGAAACCATCCAAAACTACATCATCAATTATCGGTTAAAAACAATTGAAAATATATTGCTATATAGCAATATGCGGATCACGGAGATTGCTTTTGAACTAGGCTTTACCGATGAGAGCCATCTGGATAAATTTTTCAAAAAAAGGAAAGGAGTCTCGCCTACTGCGTTTCGAAAGAAACAATAATTTTAAGACAAAAAAGCGTTAGCAAACGGAAACATTTCGGCTATCGTTCTTCGCAAAAACACCGGAAACTCACTTTAATTTTATCACACCTGATTGGTATAACGCTAAAGCTTGCTGCAAGACGGTCACGATCGTCTGTAGTGGTAAATCTTCCCTTGGATTAACACGCATAATCTTCATTCTTTTGCGTTCACCGGCCTCCAATGCGGGGTGATCAAGATACTTACCTTCCACCAGCAACAAATAAGGCTCATCCGTTTTCTTATCGGTCCACAGGTAGCAAAATGCTTTTTTCTTGTAGCAGAAGCAAGGCATCCCATACTTCTGCGTTTCGGTAATGTGAGCATCCTGCTCAAGCACAATATGCCGTAGCGCAAGCAGGCAACTCCTGTTGGGTTCTTCCTTCGTCAGATAATACGTATGAAGTTCGTCTACCATTCGTGTCTTATACTTCGTTAACTATACGGCAAATCGCTGCGACAATTCTATTTTGTGCACTTATCCTCAAATAAAGAAAAGGCTCTTCTTAAGATACGCATATTTAGCGACTTGCAGGATTTCCTTAAGCCGACTGATTGAATAATAATTCGCTTAGCTATAATGAAACGAAGGCATACTCCTATTTACTTAGCTTTTGAAATAGCAATTTTAATAGCCAGAAAAGTCAATGCACTTGCCATAAACCATTTCTGAATTTTAATCCAGATCGGGTTCGCCGAAAAGAATGAAGCCGCTTTTGCAGCACCCAATACAATGATAAAGTTTACGATAAAACTTACGCAAACCTGAGTCACGCCAAGTTCCAAACTTTGCGATAATACCGATCCATATTCCGGTTTTATAAACTGAGGAAAGAATGATAAATAAAAAACCGCCACCTTCGGATTGAGTACATTGGTCAGAAAACCAACCGTAAATAGTTTTTTCGACCCATCAATTTTTAAGCTTTTATCTACCTCAAAAATATTCTTACTATTAGGCTTAATCGCCTGATAAGCTAAGTACAACAGGTAGACCGCACCCAAGGTTTTTAAAACAGTATAGGCAAAGGGAATGGTGAATAAAACAGCTGTAAGACCAAAAGAGACCATCACAATATGAAATAAAAATCCACAAATGACGCCTGCAAGGGAAAGCATACCTGCTTTTTTACCTTGCGTTATCGTCCGTGATATTAAATAAATCATGTTTGGCCCTGGACTTATTACTAAAACAAGCGCTGCCAAGGCGAAAAATAAAATCTCATGAATAGGAATCATAACTTCAAATTGTCTTTTTATGTATATAAATTTTGTTTGTTTTTATCATGTCAAGAAGGATATCGCACTGTCGTCACAACAGTATAGCAACCTATATATTAAACGAAATCCAGCGATCTCTCTATACTAAACAGGCGCCACACGCTTTAAACTAGGCAAGAAAATCGCAATTATACCAACTAAAGGGAGATAAGCACAAATAGAGAATATGTATTCAATACTTGTTTTATCGGCCAACCATCCTAAAGCAGCAGAACCAATCCCTGCGACACCAAACATAAACCCATAAAACAAACCTGAAATAGTTCCAATTTTACCCGGTATAAGATCGGTTGCATATAGCATAATCGCTGCAAAAGCAGATGAAATAATTAAGCCAATAAGCATAGCTAAGATAATTGTCCACGCTAAATTCATATGGGGCAGTAATAAAGTAAATGGAGCAACGCCAAGTATCGAAAACCAAATAACGTATTTTCTTCCGATGAGGTCACCAATTGGACCGCCAAGCAACGTGCCGATGGCTATGGACGCAAGAAAAGCAAATAAATAATATTGGGACGACTGGATAGACAGGTTAAACTTAGCTATCAAATAGAATGTAAAGTAATTCGTCATCGAGGCCATGTAGATATACTTCGAAAAAACGAGAATTAGCAAAATAGTAATCGACAGTATAATACGACTTCTAGCGAAACCACCAGCATATACTGGTGCATCCTCTTTTGTTTCCTTTTGCCGCAGCTTCACATGTTGGTCATACCATCGAGCAACACGAAATAATAAAAACATACCAGCAAATGCTGCAAAACAAAAATAGAGAAGTGCAACTTGACCAAAGGGAATGATAATCAGAGCCGCCAAAAGTGGGCCTATGGATGTGCCAGCATGCCCACCGAGCTGAAATATAGACTGAGCCAGTCCCTTACGTCCTCCCGAAGCCATATAAGTAACACGTGATGATTCAGGATGAAATATAGAAGAGCCTAAGCCTATTAGAGCCACAGCGCCAAGAAAGAAAACAAAACTATGAGCAAAGGCCAATACGACAATACCTGCAAGCGTAAAAACCATCGCAAAGGGCAATGAAAAAGGTTGTGGCTTCCGGTCGGTATACAGGCCCACCAATGGCTGTAACAGCGACGCTGTAATTTGATAGGTAAAAGTTATGATCCCAATTTGAGTAAAACTAAAATTATATTTCTCTTTTATGATAGGATAAACCGCTGGTATCACGGCCTGCATTAAATCATTTAGCAGGTGCGAAAAGCAAATCATAAACAGAATCGGGTATATCGTTTTTTGCGTACTTTTTAAGGAGAACATACCGTATGATATTTTAGTTGTCTCCAAAAGTAAATACCAAATTCATCACATCATCAGATGAATTATAAAAAAATTATCTTGACCTCGCAGGTCTGCGTCTTCACCTATAGAAAATCAACACGGTACTATATCAATCGGATAATTAATTCAATAGCTTTCCATGCGTTTAGCGCGTCTCCAGCTTCAATGCATTTAAAAAGGACAACATGTCGCTCATGCGATTCCACTAGCGGAGCAGTATCTTTATGATTCCTTTGAAACCATTTCTTCATATGCGCAGAAACAGCCCTATACATATCGTATAACATTTCATTATGCGAAGCTTTTGCGATGGCTAAATGAAAATTAATGTCCGCCTCGATACAATTCGTAAGGTCACCCGACTGGGCGAAAAACTTGCGCTGTTCTAAATATTTCTCCATGTGCTCCAAATCGACATCCGTCCTATTCAAAGCTGCTTTTTCGGCTATTTTGAGCTCCAGAATCTCGCGTACCTCATTCAGCTCCCGAATATTAGCACGCCCCATCCGGTGTTCCATGCTTTCCTCACTTACACTCTGCCGTTCCACATAGGTACCACTACCCTGCTGCACACTCAAAAGACCAATGTTTGCCAAGGCTCTTATGGCTTCGCGAACTGTTGAACGCCCCACACCATAAATCCTAACCATTTCAGGCTCCGTAGGAAGTTTCTGCCCTACCTCATACTTTCCTTCTTCAATTTCTCCACGCAGCAAATTAGCAATGCGGTCTGCAAGAGATACCTTCCTAATTAATTTCGTCATAATCATCTGATGAATTATAAAGGTAAGGTATATTTCTAAAAGCTATTCCGCTGGAGGTTGACCATCTTGATTTGTCACTCCATTAGCCTCATTTAATGACTTGGAGGACTTGCTTAAGCTATCGACCAGATAATCTACTTAAACAAATACCTCCAAGTATTACTTATCCTCTATAGCTGCTATCAGCCCCTATCTTTACCACTCCACAAATCCAAGGCTATCAAAGTCACTATATCCAATATTTTCAAAAGCCGGCTGCGTGTTGCTAGTTCCCACTCAGACAAACCTTCGGCAGCATCTGTACGGTAGTAGCTAATAAGCTTATCCTCGATACGATATAGCTCTTGGCGTAGGTTCACACCATTGTACAGCTGCGATAAAGTCTTCCGTAAATTTTGCTGCTCATCGATCGTCAAATTAGCGGGCTTCCAACCGAGTAGCTCCGTCTCGGCCACGGGAAAACGTAAAAGAGCGATTTCATTCGGATTAAACCAGTCTGCCGGCAGATAATCGGTTTGTAACAGCAGCCAACCGGCCTCCAACAAACCTCTTAGGCTCCTACGCAACCCGTCTGCATGTAAAAAATGAGACTCCCGTTTCGTGGGCGCTAGCCCATACAAGGCTAAGATGCTGCCTCGAATATCTGCATAGCGCCTATCTAGAAACAAATCTGCTACTATTTCAAAAGGATTTGCTGCAGCATAACCATCCACCAGCTCCCAAGCCAAGTAATCTTCGAGCAAATGCTGGTTAGGCGCTGGATAACGAAGCGTCTCCCAGTGGCAGGCTACTGTAGCGGCCTCATGGAGCGTTTGCAGCGCTTCATAATCGGGTAATAGATGAGCTATAGACTCCGCATCCAGGGCCTCGATATCGCCATCGAGGTAGGCATGCCACCGCTCCAGCCGATTAAGCCAGACCGACAGGTCATCCTGCGCAAAGAAATGCTCAAAAGCCAATACAAAGTTCTGCGCCTCCTCCCGAGAAAGCTTCGTAAAAGGTTCTTTAAAATAGGCCAAATGATGGTTCAGCCGTGCATCTTCCGCAGCGCGATACTTCTTCATACAGCGAAACGGATTTTTAAGCCATGGCCCCTCTATCCAACCTTCAACAAACCCAAGACGTTTCTTATGGTATAAAAAGTGATGACATCCCTTAATCAACAATGCCAGTTTTTTTAAAGTGTCTACGCCTTTTTTTCGCTTTGCTTTCCGCTCTCTCGTGCTAAGTAGCAGCAGGAGCTGCCGAAGCTTCACGTGGAAAGATGCAAAACTATCATCCTGCAAGGCCTCCACAATGCCTCCATCCAATAGAAACCATCGAGCATCTACTGGGTCTTCCGCCTGTTTCAATTGTGCATTTCCCATCATCGTAAGCTTTGAAAGGTCAATAATTGGACATCGCCGAGCCCGCAAAGGCTACTACCGTGGCTGGAGAAACGACCTCCCCGAGGGACATAGGAATCCCTGTTACGCTTTTTTTGCATAATCGTGTGCTTTTAAGCTTGTATAATGGAACACAATCAGATAATACTGTAGATCCTGTTTACACTTGCTTGGTTTAATAAATTGATTCTTAAACATAAAGCCGACCTCTACATGCAAATTTTAAGCATAAGATGCTTGTTTACTATAGAAAGGAAACGTACTTTTAAGATGCTAATCTGGTGAGAATACGTTCTCCCTATAATAAGCTTGCCTTTTTTTTACATAAAAGGCCGGCCACAGACGACATAATCAAGTTGCTTTTCGTTCCTCGGATTAATCCATGGATGGCAGGAGCTCCTTGCTTAATAAAGGTATATCCCTCGCGGGAATGCCTTTTGCCGTCTGTTTTTTAGTTAAATAATTTACTACGGATTTTATCCGTCAATACTAAGCGAATTGATCTAGCCCTCCGCTTCGCGTAATGTATGCTACGCATAGTCTTTATTTTTTATGTTAGGGGCGATGGGGTAATGTGTGGAGTCTTTAGGAAATGGGAGTGTGTCTTTGAAAAAGAGAATAGTCTAAACTATTGCATGTCAATCTATTTTAAAGGTAACGAATAAAATGAGTAATAACGAGCAAACTTCATTCTTTATGTAAATGAAATCTGCATTCGAAAATTATAATACACATCCCATCAAGTTTACACACAACAAGGCAACTTGTAAAAAGAAAAAAAATGCTCAAGTCCCTGCTGTAAATATGGCTATATCGGGCAAATTGAACATAGTAAATCAAAAGTATATATACCCATGACCAACGAAACAAACGTGCTCAATTTTTGGAATGTAGCCTTAAAGGCTTCCTCCCTGAAATAACCTTGAATGTGTAACGAACTATTAAAAAATGCTGCGCATAATCTTTGTTTTTTATGTTAAGGGCGATTGGGCAATGGGTAGCGTCTTTATATGAAGGTGATGCGTCCTTAAAAAAGTAACCGTTAAAACATTGAATGTAAACGAATAACACGAATATAAAAAGTTTGCTCTTAAAAATCAAACTTTTAACACTTTATTTATGATTAAAATAAACAGACTCGAAGAAGTGTTCACCGAAAAAGGGACCTACAACCGTCGTATTGCTGAATTATTGAATGTATCTGAATCAACAGTTTCCAGATGGGTACACAACAAGCAACAACCGGATGTACACAAACTCTATAAAATAGCAGAACATTTTCAAATCGATATTAGAGACCTGCTACACCCTACTTCTTGGAAGTAACTATTTGTGCTCTCGTAAAATTAAATCGCTATGAATTTAGGAAGTGTCTTTATGGAAGGGATTCGTCTTGGAACTGATTTTCTAAACAGCTAATTATTAAGCTGTACTAAAGATAGTTAAAGTTTACAATAATTCAAAATAAAAAATATTTAGAAACACTATGTCTCAAAAAAGGAGTAAAAGAATTGAGCCTAAGCATAAACTAAAGGAGTACTTGATTTCTAAAAAAGATACAAGTATCGATTTCTACGCTAGTACTGGAATAGCGAAATCTATTGTTTCGAAACTTAGCAATTTTGTAACGATTCTGTCTGCGGAAAGGCTTTTTATTATAACCCATTTGTACTCTGATAATATTGCCGACTCAATTGATTTTATCTTTCCAAACCTTAAACTTCCTAACAAACCTCCTAAAGATTTTACGATTCAAAAAACTACGTTAGAAAATATCCTATTTCCGACACCAAAAGATTATATCTCTCTTGAAGAAATATCCTACTTGACAGATATTGACATTGAAAGACTTAAGGAGATTCTTACAAAACCTACCGTAGTTATTTCTGCTTCTGAACTAATATTACTTGAAAAGGCTAAAGGACTCAAAAAAGGAAGCCTATTTGAAGCCAGCTTTGGACACTTGAAAATTAAAAAAGTATTGAAATAAAGGGATTAAAAATACCTCTTCTTTGTTAAAGCCAATGCTTCCTTCTATCTGCTATTAATAGTATGTGTTTCTTATTTCTACTATGTTGTAGGTAGCTGACAATTCCGAGTAAATTTCCGTATTCATCCATAGTATTTTCTCGACCACTTTTTTTAAGCCAGCTCTTATATCCGTTATCAAGCGTCTCAATAGAAATGCACTTATCTATATATGTAGTTAAGTCGTAAACAGTTCTCTCAACAGATGAGGCTACTTCCATCAAATTCATTTCTATAGTAAAAATGAAACTCAAAAGCAGCATAAGATTATCTTGATTATCAATGTAGGCAGACTGTATCGCCGTATAATCTGACAGATAAACATCGTACAGTCTTTCATCATTTAAAAATGCCTCTTGGTCAATAACATCTGTCGCGACAAAGGTTAAATCCATAAATAACGCTGCGAGTTCTTCCAACACTAGAAGTTCAACACTTTCTAATTGTACACTATTATGAATTTCTTTCGCTGTAATATTATGCTTAGTAGTCCACTCACGACCTAAAAAATGACCTAGCTTCCAGACAGCACCTTCTAACGTTTCTCCGCTTTCAAGTTTGGCATTAAGGTCTTTTATTAATGGCTTTTCTCGACTATTGAAGTCAAGATAATACTTTGGTTCTCCCTTTTCATAAACCACCCATTCATCGTTAGAAAGCTCATAAAACGGAATTGCCCGAAATTGCTGCCCTGCTTCTTCGAATAAATATGATTCCATTTGTATTTTTTTTGTTTTCATAATGTTTCAGAGGCTTGGTAAGTAGGTATTATGCACATTGTATTTATATCAACTTTAAGCTTAATTATTTGATCAATTATAGAATAAATAGTTTATATAAAAAACTACTTTAGAAGACTTCCTATTTCTAATATCAAAAGATTATTTCTCCCTTAAGGAAAACTCTTACTTGACAAATATTGACATTGAAAGACTTAAGGAGATTCTTACAAAACCTACCGTAGTTATTTCTGCTTCTGAACTAATATTACTTGAAAAGGCTAACGGATTCAAAAAAGGATACCTATTTGAAACCTGCTTTGGACACTTGAGAATTAAAAGTGTTTTAAAAAATCACAATTAATAATTTTTTAATTAGTACTAAGAAAAGCACCTGGACAAGCGACTCTTAACAATAGCTATTTTTATCGATGATTAATATGAAACTTTATTTCTAAAATTAGAATTTTATTCTCATTATTTAATTTCATTTTCTCAATTATGTCAGCTTTTATAACAACCTCCTCCGTGCGGGAGTTTATTTCAACTAAACCTCTATAATTTTCCTGTATCACACATTTTGAAAGCTCTAATGAAAATCCATTTTTCAATAATGCAATCAATCGTTTATCTGAAGTGCCATACTTAATTTTATCATAAAAGTCAGAGTCTATTAAATGGAGTTCATTTATTATTTCAACATATTTTAATAGATTAAACTCAACAAAATCTTGTTCTTCTTTTATTTTTAATATTGCAAGATTAATTTTTTGAGAATTATTTTTTTTTCTCAAATCGACATATAGTTCTTTAATATCATTTAAGTTTCTTTTTTCTTCCCCCCACTTATCTCCTATATAAACTAAAAGGCTTTCCCCTGATAATGTTGACCAATACTTCATAAAGCTCCCTATCATTTCTTTGAACGAAGCACTTGAGCTCCTCCATTCTAGAATCATAGAATAGAAATTTCTTGCAGATGCATTTTGTAAACGTCTAATGCTGTCTCCATATATATCAATATCCTTTAAAAATATAATGTATATTGCATACATCAATTCATTGCAATCTTTAATTATTGTGAACAATTGTTTTCGATAATGTTTAAGATTTTCGATTAAAATATCTTCATTAGCTTTTATATCGAAATCATTAATGTTGTTCTGATAACACAATTTTGCTATATGAGATACGACATAAGTAACATCTACCAAATCAGTTGAATTCGGTTCTATATTTTCTAGATATTCTAAAGTTTTTTTTAACTCTTTTCTATCAGCTTCATTAAGTTGCTCTTCATTTTTTAATAATAGATTATTTACTTCATCTTCTATTTTTAACTCTGTTCTTGCTTTTTTCTTAATAAATGTTTCAATATTGGCCCTTTTATTTTCATACTCACTTTTGATGACATAAATATGAGGTTCTAAAAGTTCGAGATTTCCGTTTTCTTTATTAAATATTTCACTAAAACGATTTATTCGTCCTATTAAGTTCTTAAATTGTGATATAGATAAGTTTGATCTTCCCTTTTTTGTGGATAATAGAAATATTTTTTCAGCAGGGATATTTACACCTTCCAATAAAGTAGAACTTGTGATTACAAAATTTAAAAAATTATATTTAGAAAATATATTTTCAACATAAAATCTAACAAGTTCAGGCATACCGCCATGATGATAAACAACCCCCTTTTTAATACACTTTAATAAATCATATTCAGGGTGCAAAAAGTCCGAAATCGCTGTAATTATTTCATCAATATCATTATTTATTTCTGAAAAACTATTGCTCAATTTCTGAGAAAAATTTTCAATATGCTTGGGTCTGTTTAAATAAACAATATTTTTCGCAGCCTTTTCCGAGCTTAGTATTTCAATTTCGTTTCTAAATATTTTATCAGTTTTTATTAATGAATTGGTAAACTGTTCATATAGTAAAAGTTCCCCCTCAGATTTATAAACATCACAAATAAAATATTTTTCTGTTTTAATAAATTCATCCGTTCCGCTTGAGGATATTTCGTAATTTGATTGCTTAACTTTCAAATTTTCAGGGTTCGAGATAAACGGCGAAAAAAAATTAAATTTAACATTATCATTTCGAGTCTTTAAAATGATAATTGTTTGAGCCAATAAAATTGACCTCCCATCATTTTTTTTATCCCCAAATAGGTTATGAGCCTCATCAACTAGCACTAAATCAAATGTTAATGATTCATTTTTTTGCAATAACCTTAATAATCTTTCTTGAGTCAATACTGAAACAAATTTCTCTTCATTACCTGTGTACATTTCAGGATGAGTTATTATTCTAGATAGTTCATTATTAACTGAACTATCTAACAATCTTTTTTTTGTTTGGGATAATAAAGCCTTACTTGGAACAATAACACATATTTTCTTATCGAGGTTACTAAAAATTTTATTTATAATAATTTCAGATTTACCGTATGAAGTCGGAGCAACTAATACAATATTAGAATCATTATTTGATGAAAATTCAATTAATTTCTTTTGACCATTAGATATGTAATAGTTTTTTTCTTTGAAATTCTCCTTAAATGAAGAAAAAAATAATCCAAAAAAATGCTCTTCAAACTCCCTATTGTTTGAATGTTTATTTTCAATAAATTTTGACACTGGAATATAGCCTTTGTTGATTGCAAAATCATACAAAGGTTTATAATCTGAATATTTATTGGAATATGAAACAATAATTTTATAGCCTAGTTTTTGTAGGTCAATATCTCCCCAATTTGAAAAAAATATAGCGGTAGAAAGCAGATTAACTATTTCTTCATCAGATAATTTCTTACCTAATTGTAATTTCACATAGGCGTTATTGAAAAAAGTAGAATTTTGATATTTTCTAAATTCTTTCAGTGTTATTTCTTTTATATCCATGTTTAAGATAATAACGCTTCATTTGACAAAAAATCACCGACTGCTTCAAAAGTATTTTTTTGAATTGAGATAACTTTAATATCATTAAAAACACCTTCTAACTTGGTATTATCATGAAAAACAACTTGATTATTCTCATTTATACAATCACAAATATTATGATACAAACTTGAAATTAGAATTACGTTCTTTTTATGCTCCGTTTTTAAAACAGGAGAATCCTTAGAAAGGATTTTTTTTAAATTGAGTTTGCCGTCACCTTCTTTTATCATTAAATCAACATCAATTAATGCACTTTCCCATAAAGAATTTCTTCGTTCATTAATCATTTCAGAAATTCCTTTCTTTGCTCTTTTTAAAAGTATTTCATTATAAGTATTTGAATCCTCTCTTCCGGTTTCACTTTTTCCAGATTTAACTTCCGAATACCATAATTTATCATTATCAATTTCACAATAAATTATATCAAATCCCTTCTTAATACTTTTCTCTTCTTTGTTTTTTAAAATTGATAAAGAAGTTAGATTATTATCACTATGATTTAATAAAATATGAGCTAAAAGCTCTCCAATCATACCTTTTTTTGTGTTGTCAGATTTAGTATTGTATCTTTCCAAAAAGGATTCCAAAGTATTTGTATAAGAGAAGAATTCAGGCAAAGAATCTGCCATAGCAAAACCACTCCATATTCCCTGTAATTGCCCCCTAATTATCTGTTTAAATTCTTCAGAAAGGGTTTCAATAATATATAAAGTGCAATTAAATTTGTCAATTTGTTTTACTCCTTCTATTGGCATCTTGAATTTATAGGATAAGTTTGTTTATCATTACAGATGATGTTTCAGGGCTTTATGAAGAACAGCTTAAAAGTTTTTATCTTAAATTAGCCTCCTTAATTCGGTATGACAATCCAAACGTTACTAACTTTTAAATACCGATTTTTATAAATACCACCTTACATTCACTAAAATCTTATTTATCTTCCAGAAAATATTACGGGAACCCGTATAGATAAATAATTTCCCAATACGGCATCAAATAAAAAAGGGGATTTAAAAAATCCCCTTTTCCTATACTTATATTATTGCCTTAAAAAGCTTTTGAAAGCGACTCAAATTCCTCATCTGTAAGTTGAAACTGAACCGCAGCCATGTTTTCTTGTAAGTGTCCGAGCGACTTAGTGCCAGGAATCAACAAAATATTCGAAGCACGCTTCAATAGCCACGCTAATGCAATTTGTGCCGTCGTTGCATTGTATTTTGCAGCAATCACTTGCAATTTATCTTGCATTTTTTGTGGTCCAGAGGCCAGTGGATACCAAGGAATAAAAGCGATATCATTTTGCTCGGTATAGTCAAGCACCGATTCCCAAGAACGCTCAGCCAAGTTGTACATATTCTGTACCGAAACGATAGGCATAATTTTGCGCACGCGCTCGATGGTTTTCACATCGACTTCCGAAAGGCCTACATATTTTATTTTACCGTTTTTAACAGCATCGATAACCGGTGCCAACGTTTCTTCTACCGGCACATTCGGATCTACACGGTGTAGCTGCCACAGCTGAATCTGCTCCACCTGCAATCTTTTTAGATTGCCTTCAATAGTCGATGCTATATACTCAGGTTTACCATTGGGATGCCACTGGTTAGGTCCGCTACGCTCCAAACCACCTTTTGTAGCAATGACGATTTTATCATAGTGTGCTTTTAAAGCATCGTGAAAAAGCACTTCGTTGGTATGTGGACCATAAGAATCTGCGGTATCAAAAAAGTTAACGCCACTTTCTACTGCAGATTGCAAAACACGCACCGCAAGGTCTCTGTCGGGAGCATCGCCCCATACGCCAGCGCCTGTCAGCTGCATACCACCGTAACCTAATCTGTTG
The DNA here is from genome assembly GCF_037572665.1 of Sphingobacterium sp. MYb382. Classification (NCBI taxonomy): domain Bacteria; kingdom Pseudomonadati; phylum Bacteroidota; class Sphingobacteriia; order Sphingobacteriales; family Sphingobacteriaceae; genus Sphingobacterium; species Sphingobacterium sp. MYb382. The sequence goes on along the minus strand of NZ_JBBGZT010000010.1, from coordinate 17,661 downwards.
ATTTCAATTGCTCCACCTAGTTTGTAGGTAAGGGAAATATTATTGTTATTGCTCATTATTTTAAATTTTAATTATCTATTTATGTTCAGAAAGCGCCATGGCTTCTGCGAATTTTTGATTGTCTAGAAAGGCCGTCACTTGGGTCACCTTACCCTTTTCGAAATGCATAAACCAAGCGTAATCGCCGTTGTATGGTTTACCAGCGTTGGTTTCGGCTTTGCTGCGCCACAGCACAATCACCATGTCGCCATCCGCATAAATACCTTTCACCTCCGGTGTAATCCGCTTGGATAAACGTGCATTCAAAGGGTCTAACACCTCGCTTATTAATTGTTGCTTGCTAGTATAGGTCTTTGCTTGCGCCGATGATCCTGTAATGGTCCAGACCACATCGTCCGCCAACAAATCAAAAGGACTTCCCGTGCGCTGCACCCAGTTGTCGAAACTCTGCGCTACTTTGGCTTTATAATTTTCCATTACACCCCTATCCTGCGCTTTTAGTTGCCCAGCAAAGGCCAACACAAAAAAGAATAGCAGCATGGATACTTGTCGTTTTTTCATTGTTTGCTTTTAAGAATTAACAGCTATTTTACGTATTTGTTGTCGTTGCTATGATTGAAGCTTTCTTTTAGAGCTTGTTGATTTCGCTACAACAAGCTATACCACATCGTCGTGATTGGTCCCTGTCGTCACATCCAACCATTCTTCTATATCGATTTCTAAGGAAGCTGCTTTTAAACGATAGGCCTTTAGCGTATCATTCCCTAATAATAGATGTACCGGAGGTTGCTCGGCATTTGCTAGTTTCACAATCGCTAGGGCCAGCTTTGCAGGGTCGCCAGGTTGTTTATAGCTTACTTCAGGTGCGAAATCACGCATCTGTCCGGAAGTTTCGGCATAGTCCGCTATAATATTTTTCGCTGTGCTGAGGGATGATCCATCGAGGAAGTTGGTGCGGAAATAACCAGGTTCAACAGCCGTCGCATAAATTCCAAGTGGCGCGAGTTCTTTGGCCATAGCCTCGGTTATCCCTTCGACAGCAAACTTGGTCGAACAATATAGTCCCCATCCGGCAGAAGCTGTCAAGCCACCAACGGAAGATAGGTTGATAACATGCCCCGAACGTTGCTCCCGAAAATGAGGCAATACTGCTCTCACCACATTTAAAAGACCAAAGACATTTGTTTCATACATCTGACGAATCTCGGTAGCGCTACCTTCCTCTACAGCGCTCAATAAACCGTAGCCAGCATTGTTAACCAAGACATCGATCTGTCCAAAATGAGCTAAGCCTTCCGCAACAGCGCTATCCACAGATTCTGGATTGGTAACGTCCATTTCTACCACCAACAAATTTTCGCTTTCCAGTTGTGCGGCTATTTGTTCTTTTCCTTTACGAACGGTTGCTATAACATTGTCGCCTTTTGCTAAGGCTGCTTTTGTAATTTCAAATCCGAAACCTCGAGAGGCTCCCGTAATGAACCATGTTTTATGTGTAGTCGTCATAATAATTTTCTTAATTTTTATACTACAAATTTCGCTCGATTCAGGACGGGATAAGGTATGGCATTCAAAGGAGTTTTTATGAATTTCAAAGATGCCCTCAACTAAAAAATTATTCACACAAAAAAATCCAGTAACCACCTTATAAAAGTAAATAGGGGATTACAATTTCCTCGCAAAGAGAATCTTTAGTCCTTGTTTTTAAAAGACTTCCTAAATTCATTAGGACTCACACCGGTATTCTTTTTAAAGAACTGATTAAAATTCGGCTGATCGGCAAAGCCAATAGCAAAGCCTATTTCTTGCAAAGGCCAATCCGTTTGCACCAATAACGTTTTGCTCTCCTCCAAAATTCTACTGCGGATATGGGTACTCACATTTTGGCCGGTATGTTTCTTTAAAACGGCATTCAAATAATTGGGATGTATAGCCAATGCTGCAGCAAACTCCTTAGCTGTTTTTATACGTAAAGGGGTATTGTAGTTGATATGCGCAGCTTCTTCTTCCAGTAACTGAAAAAAGTGATAAACGTGTCGCAATTCATCATTGATTACCGCTGGTTTTGGAAAGTCGGCAGCCTTCATCGTCTCTACCACAATCAATTGTATATAGGCTTGCAGGCTATCTTCGCGATAGTCTCCCGTGCCAAGCGACTCCTGGTGCATCTTCGTGAAAAGTTCATCAATAACGTCCGTCGACGATGTGTTTAACCGTACTATACTTTTTTGCGAATCATTAAATAATGGGTATCGCTCGAGTATAGACTTTAGCGAAGGAAACTGCTCTATATAGCGTTTTTTAAATAGACAATAGTAGCCAGCAGACTCATCAGAAAGGTTTCTCCAAGAGATTATCTCATTGGGATGTATAAAAAGAATCGTAGGCTCTTCTATATAATAGGTATTGGCTCCCATCGTAAAAAGTCCTATCCCTTTGGTGATAAACAGTATTTTATAGAAATCACGCCTATTCGGCGAAAGGTAGTTTTTGCAGGCATATTCCTCCCTATTGAAAACCCGAATATTCCAATCTTCAAAATACTCTCGGCTTACCGGAGTAAGATCCTTGATATCACGAAGCTGCTCAATGATTTTTATATCTAAGGTCTGTGCCATATTCCATTATTTTAAACATTAAAATTAACCTTATCCCAGCAGTACACAGGTATGAAATTCAAAGTTTTTATTATGAATATCAACTATTATGATTCCATCGGCACGAAGCCATACCTCCTTAAAAAACCTAGAAAACAATGTGTCAAATTCTTTTATGAATTTGTTAAATTTTATAGTGCAATGCACGCTTGCAGGCCTTCCATTCGCTTTCTATAATGTAAAAAACGACGGTGTCCCTAAACGAGCCATCATCCAGAATTTGGTGATTTCTCAACACACCATCTTGCTTAGCACCAAGCCTTGCAATGGCATTACGCGATGGAAAATTGTACCAGTTTGTTCTTAGTTCTACCGCTATTGCCTTCAACGCTTCAAATGCGTGCGTCAGCAACAATAGTTTGCATTCAGAATTGATATGGGTCTTTTGATAGCTTTGTGCATACCAGGTATAGCCTATTTCCAATCTACGGTGTTCTGCTGTTGCATTGGTATAGCGTGTGGTCCCAATAATGCGATTTGTCTTTTTGTCGATCACGACAAATGCTAAGCCTTTATCTTCTTCAAAATCCTTTAGCGCTTTGGAAATATACGCCGTAATCGTATCTACAGTTGGGACAGAAGTATACCACAATTCCGCTAAGTTACCATCCAAAGAAGCGACGATAAGATCATCTTTATGCTCCTCCTTTATAGGGATAAGTTTAACATGCGCTGTTTCTAATACTATTTCTTGAAACCACTTTTTCATTTTATCGTTTGGAAATTTATTTGATAATGAATATCGACCTTGTTAGTGATATATGCAATTTTTAAATCAACTAACCTTGTCGGCTATTTGTTTTGCAAACACCGCCATGAACTGTAAAAAAATAAAGCTCGTTTGTTATACAAACGAGCTTTATTCTACTTTATCTTCACCAACTCTACCCTACGGTTCTTGGCTTTGTTAGACTCCGAATCGTTGGCGACCAATGGTCGTTCAGCTCCGAAACCTGTTGCCGACAATCGTGTTTTATCGATTCCATCACTGGTCAACACGCTTAATACGGCCTTAGCACGGTCATCGGATAGCTTTTTGTTGTGCGCAGCTTCACCTGTATTATCAGTATGCCCTTCAATTGCGATTTTCAAAGTTGTATTTTTCTTTAACGCTGCCGCAATTTCGTTTACAATACCTTTTCCATCCGCAGAAATACTAGATTTATCCGTATCAAAGTTAATGTATAAAATAGATTTACCCTTTTCCGTTAGGTCTTTGGTAATATCATCTGCGGTAACCTTCGTTATCGTTTGCTGAAATGCCTCCTCTTGCACCACATTAAGCTTCCCACTCGCATTGTTAGCAGAAAACTGAACGTATATATTTCCTTTATCTTTAGAACGGATAACATAAAATTTAATCTGTTCGCCGGTATACCCAATATCACCTTCTGCTCCCTTGTTGGCGTCTTTCTTACTATACTTATCGTATTCCTCTTGGGTAATTTCGCCTTCATACACTTTAACAGCACCTTTAGACGTCAAATAGTCTTCTAAGCTTTTTTCAAAAAAGCGCTGCGAGAACTCCTCACCCGACTTCGCAGTAACATTTGTCTTATACACCTTACCTTCAAATGGAGTCATCACACCATTAATAGGGAAAAAGCAAACATCAAACTTCTTTTGCAAGGGTTTATTCTGCTCCTCCAATCCTGCGGGCAAGGTGAAAAATGGAAAATCACCCAAATCAGCCGTCGACAATGGGATATCAGCGATGTTAAAAGTTGTTGCTACTTCAGATTTATCGTCCTTAACGGCAGCAGTATCAGCTACTGTGCTATCTTGGTTTTGTTTCGGTGCCTGACTACAAGAGAGCGTAATCGCTCCTAATGATAGCAAAAGAGCTACTTTTTTCATTCTATTAGACTTGGTTTATGTTTATACCCCTAAATATCAGATTAAATATCCGAAAAACAAATCCTAACCGACCTGAATTTCATAGGTTCAGCTTTGGATACTTTCTAGCAAGGTCCTTCAACTTGTCATCCTGAGCCAGTCGAAGGACAGCATGAAAAAATAAGAGAACTACATAAACTATGAGAATAATCCTTAAAAAAAAGAACCCTTTATACATTCTTTCAGAAAGTCAAAAGAAGGCCTCGGCATCTGCGGCGTAAATCGTAGCGTAGAAAATTCCCCAAGAACAAAACTCTGTCTGAGCGTAGCGAGTTTAGTTTTGTTCCGGAATTTACAAGCGTAGATAGCAGCGTATGCCAGCCTTGATTTTTGTAAACTTTTTATTAAGAAAAAGTTTAAAGCCAAGTCCTGGCTAAGGACACGACCTATAATTAACAAGAAGACCTCAATCAGCGTTGCAAACGCTACCCTCCAACATCCTCGTTGCAAACGAGGACGTTAGACCGTGCAAACGAGGACGATAATAATATTCGACCCTTCCAGGGTCGCACCTACATTTAAACTAGACTATAAATATATCAATCCTCCGAATTGCCCACCTTAAAAAGCCTTTATTTTGTAAAGACACTTTTACACTCATTATCAACTATTTGCTCAAATAAATTCTATTTTTTTTGTATTATTGTTTAAACTTAAACCAAGTCTTAAACCTTTTCATGCGTACAAATCATATTCGTTTAGTAAAACTAACGTATAGGGAAGCGTCTGTATTTTTCAGATCTAGCCCCAAACTATGCTACCTACTTACACCAATTTTAATTCACTATAAATCATATTCTTGAAAGATTACTATGAAAAAAAACATTACGGTACTCCTCTTTTTTGTTTGCTGTTTTATCACGACAAAGCTGCAGGCCTATGACCTTAGATCAGTATACACCCAGCGACCCAACGACCCCGAGGCCTTTTATTTCACACCAGACCATTTCAAGGTAGTCGCCGATGGTAAAACAGACGTCTCCGATGTGCTTCAGGAAGCTATTAACAAGCTTAAAAAAGAAAAAAATTTCGGTATTCTCTTTATTCCCGAAGGAAAGTATAAAATCAGCAAAACAATCTATATTCCAACAGCAATCAGGCTTATTGGCTACGGAAAAAATCGTCCCGAAATTATACTAGGCAAGAATTCTCCCGGATTTGATAAAGAAGTGCCTAACGATAAAGGAAAAGCTAATTACATGTTTTGGTTTACAGGAGCTTTAGTAGAAGAAGGGCAGCCTATTAGAGATGCCGGAGCAAGTACCTTTTATAGCGCCATGTCTAATATTAACCTACACATAGAAGATGGTAATCCACATGCTGTAGCCTTACGTACACACTATGCACAACATAGTTTTGTAAACCATATAAGCATTCAAATTGGAAAAGGTAAAGCTGGTTTATTTGATGTGGGCAATGAGATTGAAAATGTCGCTTTCTATGGTGGCGACTACGGAATATATACCACCAAAGCTTCGCCTGGATGGCAGGTGATGATGGTAGATGCTTATTTTGAAGGTCAACGTAAAGCAGCATTACGTTGTCAAGAGTCCGGACTTGCTATGGTCAATCTACAGGTGAAAAACGTACCTGTAGTGTTTGATATCGATGATAACTACAGCGATCGTCTTTTCGTAGAGAACAGCCGTTTTGAAAATGTAAGTGGACCTGTGGTATTGATAAGTAACAAAGATAATAGCAACAACCAGATCACCTTTAGAAATGTAGATTGCTCCAATGTGCCTACCTTAGTAAATTATCGGTCAAATACCGAAAAGGTCACTATAGCGCATAAAATCTATAAAATCAAAGATTTCGCACATGGTCTCCAATTGGACGATATGTCGGCAAGACCGAAATACCGTACGGTTACTAATGTGGAGCCCATTCAGATGCTACCTCCCGTACTGGCAACCGACATCCCCCCGCTCCCTAGCATGGAAAAATGGGTAAATATCAGAGATCTTGGAGCTAAAGGAGATGATATCACAGATGATACACAAGCATTTCAAGATGCTATTAATAAATATGATGTCATCTATGTACCACAAGGCTGGTACCGTATTACCGAAACAATTAAAATGAGACCTGGCACCAAATTAATTGGTTTACATCCTTTTGGAACACAATTCAGATTAGAGGAGAGCGCACCAGCATTCAGTGGCTTTGGTGCCCCTAAGGCGATGATTGAATCTTCTGAAGGCGGTTCGGACATCTTCAACGGTATTGGTATTAACACAGGAGGATATAACTACAGAGCAGTCGGTTTGAAATGGATGGCAGGCGCGAACTCCTATGTGAACGATGTGAAGTTCGTGGGTGGGCATGGTGGCATGGCAAAGCCTAATCCAAATGCACCAGGGTCGACACAGCACGATAACTGGAATCAGCCGCAGCGCATTAGCTCGCCAAACAATCCTGTAGCCGCTTCAGGGAAAGACCATGCTTGGGACAACCAACACTGGAGCTTCTGGGTGACGAACAATGGAGGAGGAACGATAAAAGATGTATGGACAGCTAGCACTTATGCCACCAGTGGCCTCTACGTAAGCAATACTTCAACTCCGGGGCGCATTTATGCAATGTCTTTAGAACATCACGTGAGAAATGAAGCGCGCTTTAAGAATGTTTCAAATTGGAAAGTATATGCTTTCCAGCTAGAAGAAGAAAGTCGTGAAGGCACCGAAGCGCAACCTATCGAGCTTGACAACTGTAGCGACATGACTTTTGCAAATTTATATATGTTCAGAGTGATTCGTATCAATCAGCCCTACCATAACTCTATACGCGTATGGAATGCTAAGAATATCGAGTTGCTCAACGTGCACAACTATTCACAGATTAAATACACGACCGATGTACCTGTCTATGACATCAATAAAGTTATTGAAGTTAGACCATGGGAATTCCAACGCTTAGTCATCACTGGCGACGAGCAACGTCGTGTACCTCTTACAAATGCTATTGGTAAGGTCGAGCAATTGGCGTCAGGTTTTGAGTTTGCCGAAGGCATCACGCGCGATAGCAAAGGAAACATTTATTTCTCGGAACAGCGTATGCGACGAATCTACAAATGGGATGTCGCTAAGCAGACTTTATCGTTGGTTACAGACCTCCCTTGGGAGCCCATGTCGTTGGGCGTAGATACAGAAGACAATTTATTAGTCGTTTTCAGGTATGCTGCGCAACCAGGATATATGGTAAATGGCGTGCAAGAAAAACCGATGATTTACCCCGATACCAAAGGAACCTCCTTTGCAGGATATGGCAATGCTTCTTTCGAGACACGCGTCTATGCCATTCACCCGGATCGTCCGGAAGAAACAATAAGATTGCTAGAAAAAGTACCTATGGGTTCACTAAAAAATGTACATAAAGCACTTTACCCATCTAATAGATGGCGAGATTTTCACGACTTCAATACGGTAGTTACCTTTAAACCGGAACTTTGCTTTATCGCCCCCGACGGAAAAACAATTATTCCCGATCAATATGATTTGGCTAGAGGCTCCTCTTTACTAGAAGCCTATCCGGGGAAACCTTTCTATGCTTCGGATGAATATGATAAGCGTATGGTACGGATGGATGTGGCGGCAGATGGCACGCTTTCCAACTTGAAATATTTTGTAGAATGGGGTGAATTTGGATCAGCTATCGACAAAGAGGGCAACCTTTATGTAGCAGATGGACAGATTTATATATTCGATAAAGATGGAAAAGAAATAGGCATTATCGACGTCCCTGAACGTCCTTCTTCGATTCAGTTTGGTGGTACCGATGGAAATACGTTATTTATCACAGGTCGTTCTAAATTCTTTAGTGTAAAAGTTAAATAGACTTACAAGAGATTGTAAAGTCAATTGACATCGTAAATCAGTGAGATTCATCTCGCTGATTTACCTTACAAAAACTATACTCCAGCATCCTCGTTGCAAACAAGAACGATAATAATATTCGACCCTTCCAGGGTCGTACCTACATTTAAACTAGGCTATAAATATATCAATCCTCCGGATTGAATCCTTTAAAAACCCTATCTAAAAGACAAGAAATAGATGCTAATCATTACCCCGGAGGGGTAACATATTTCTAGGAAATAGAACATTTGTAAAACCGATAGAAAGTCAAAAGAGGGCCTAGGCATCTGCGGCGTAAATCGTAGCGTAGAAAATTCCGCAAGAACAAAACTCTGTCTGAGCGTAGCGAGTTTAGTTTTGTTCCGGAATTTACAAGCGTAGATAGCAGCATATGCCAGCCTTGATTTTTGCCACACTTTTCATCAAGGAAAAGGGTGAAGCCAAGTCCTGGCTAAGGACACGCCCTATAATTAACAAGAAGACCTCAATCAGCGTTGAAAACGCTACTCTCTAACATCCTCGTTGCAAACAAGGACGATAGACCGTGCAAATAAGATTTTCTAACACAATACTTCGACCTGTCATCCTGAGCCTGTCGAAGGATAGCATGACAAATTAAAAACAGAACATTTATAAAACCGACAGAAAGTCAAAAAAAGGCCTAGGCATCTGCGGCGTAAATCGTAGCGTAGAAAATTCCGCAAGAACAAAACTCTGTCTGAGCGTAGCGAGTTTAGTTTTGTTCCGGAATTTACAAGCGTAGATAGCAGCATATGCCAGCCTTGATTTTTGCCACACTTTTCATCAAGGAAAAGGGTGAAGCCAAGTCCTGGCTAAGGACACGCCCTATAATTAACAAGAAGACCTCAATCAGCGTTGAAAACGCTACCCTCCAACATCCTCGTTGCAAACAAGGACGATAGACCGTGCAAATGAGATTTTCTAACACAACGCTTCGACCTGTCATCCTGAGCCTGTCGAAGGATAGCATGACAAATTAAAAACAGAACATTTGTAAAACCGACAGAAAGTCAAAAGAAGGCCTAGGCATCTGCGGCGTAAATCGTAGCGTAGAAAATTCCGCAAGAGCAAAACTCTGTTTGAGCGTAGCGAGTTTAGTTTTGTTCCGGAATTTACAAGCGTAGATAGCAGCATATGCCAGCCTTAATTCTTGCCACACTTTTCATCAAGGAAAAGTGTGAAGCCAAGTCCTGGCTAAGGACACGCCCTATAATTAACAAGAAGACCTCAATCAGCGTTGAAAACGCTATTCTCTAACATCCTCGTTGCAAACAAGGACGATAGACCGTGCAAATGAGATTTTCTAACACAACGCTTCGACCTGTCATCCTGAGCCTGTCGAAGGATAGCATGACAAATTAAAAACAGAACATTTGTAAAACCGATAGAAAGTCAAAAGAGGGCCTAGGCATCTGCGGCGTAAATCGTAGCGTAGAAAATTCCGCAAGAGCAAAACTCTGTCTGAGCGTAGCGAGTTTAGTTTTGTTCCGGAATTTACAAGCGTAGATAGCAGCATATGCCAGCCTTGATTTTTGCTACACTTTTTATCAAGAAAAAGTGTGAAGCCACGTCCTGGCTAAGGACACGCGCTATAATTAACAAGAAGACCTCAATCAGCGTTGTAAACGCTATTCTCTAACATCCTCGTTGCAAACAAGGACGATAGACCGTGCAAATGAGATTTTCGAACACAATACTTCGACCTGTCATCCTGAGCCTATCGAAGGATAGCATGGCAAATTAAAAACAGAACATTTATAAAACCGATAGAAAGTCAAAAGAAGGCCTAGGCATCTGCGGCGTAAATCGTAGCGCAGAAAATTCCACAAGAACAAAACTCTGTCTGAGCGTAGCGAGTTTAGTTTTGTTCCGGAATTTACAAGCGTAGATAGCAGCATATGCCAGCCTTGATTTTTGTAAACTTTTTATCAAGGAAAAGCGTGAAGCCAAGTCCTGGCTAAGGACACGCACTATAATTAACAAACAGGCTCCATTCAGCATTGCAGAAAAAACAATATGCAAAATTTGAATTTCATGGATTAACATCGCACCCCTCCTCCTTGCCAGCAACTATTTTTTTATTAATAAACACTCATATCAAGTTCATCAAAATCCTTCACTAAAGACAGTTTAATACGTTTATCTACAAGTATGTTTTTCCAAGTCTCTTTGAATACCTCATCCCCACTCTCAGCATCTTCATTAGTATTCACTTTTTCTTGCTTCTTTTTACTTAAAAAGTTAATGCTCGTTTCACGTTGAATAACAGGTCCACGATTGTCACTTTGATCATATCCTATTAACTCAAAATCTGAATTTTGAAATCTGAACGTATACTGCCAATATCCATATCTTCCATGTCCGTAACTAACGTATAAATTACCCTTTTCAATGGCAACTGATAGTTCCGGCGCAAAATAAACACCACCATCTTCATTCTCAGAAGAAAAACAATCGTAGTTCTTCACGGCTAATTCGTAATGCCCATTTTTATTGAAAAGAACAATAATTCCTCTACGGTTACGGTCCAATTCTCCACGATACTCGTCCGTAACAATTTGATTTTTGTTGGTTCCTTTTATGATAAGAACACAATCTTCCATTCCGTCTTTATTCAAGTCGCCATTTATTCTTTCATAAACGACAAACCCTTTTGGTAAAAAGTCCATTGGATTTTTCTTTCGTTCAGCTTGTCCAAAAGCAGCTGTTGTCAAAATCATCAATAAACCTGTCAGTAGTTTTTTCATTGTGTATCTTCATAAGTATAACTAACCAGCTACTTATTAGCGATTAATTCTGTTTACCGTTTTTATATATCAGCTTTATATAGGTTTTTAATATTTTTCAAAGGTCGTCCTAATAAGCTCTCAGCTTCCTTTTCACCATTTACTTTTTGCTCCTTTGTTAACTTAGTCTCTAATTCTTTAATTTCCTCAATGATTCCTTCTTGTACTGAAACTGAAAAGTCCACTTTAAACTCATTATAAATTAAGAACCACAGATAACTATTGAAATAATCTTGTGGAATATCTTTTCCATCTCGATACATATAAGCAAGTTGTAATCTTGTCGAAGTTATGTAACCACTTTTTGCTAAATTCTCAGGATTTTCAAGTTTTCCAAGTCGTGTTGCCCATACAAACATTTTGTCCACATCTTTTTTAACTCCCATTCCTTGATAGTAGCATTGGATAACGTTCCACATACACGTTTCGTCACTATTTTCAGCACATTGAAGAGCGTATGAAAATGCTTTTTCAGCATTTCGTTCAACGCCATCACCATTTCCATATACCATCATCATTTGGTAGAGCCCATCATTAAATCCTTGATCGGCAGATTTCAAATACCACTCAACAGCTTTTATATTGTCCTTTTCAACCACAATTCCAGATTGATAGCAATATCCTAAGTTATATTGAGCTTCTGCACTTCCCTTTTCTGCAGCTTGTTTGAGAAGAGGAACAGCTTTTTCAATCTCTCCTGCCTGTAAAAGTTTTTTCGATTGATCATTAAGATCTTCAGCAGTTTGTCCAAAAGTCGTTAACCGAACTAGGATAAATAATATAATTAATAATTGTTGTTTCATTATCGTTTTAAATTGTGACATAATAGTCTTAGCAATATCTAGTTAGCGGCCCTTTTTATTTCGTTTCTTATAATTTCCAAAATTTCAGTGTGGTAATAAAATGTCTTTTTCAAATCGTCTGTATCATATGCAATGTTTTCAAGAACAATTATACTCGTTTTATTTTTTGGAAAATAAAAACTCATTGAAACAAAACCTGGCGCAAAGCCCGTCTGTCCATACTGAATAATATTATCCTTCGTGTCAACTGTTATCCCATACCCATAATACGTATCACCAAACACAGGGTGATTACGCACAGCACCTTTTTGTTTAGTCTTTAATAATTTCATAGTTTTTGCTCTCAAGAGCTTCCCACTATAAAACAATCTATTCCAAACATTTAAATCATCCACTGTTGAGATGAAAGAACCTGCAGCAACATAGTTTTGAAATGTTTCCGTTTCATATACTATTTCTCCATTTTCGTTTTCCGCATAACCTTTGACTAGATGATTATATTTCTTGCTACCAGGATGAAAAGTATTGTCCATACCACAATCTCTAAACAAATTTTCAGAAAGTTCTACAAAAGGTTTTCCTGAGATTCTTTCAATGATTTTAGCGAGCAAATCATAACCAATTTGCGAATAGGCATATTGAGTTCCTACCTTAAAAGAAGTTGGCTTATCCAGTTGAGAAATACCATGCATATGTGTCAACAAATGATGAACTGTTACTGTATCAGCCCAACTTTGAGTTAATTCAGGTAAGTATTTACGAATTGGCACAAATAAGTCTATGTTTCCCTTATCAAATTCGCGTAGTACCAATACCGCTGTAAATTGCTTACTAATGGAACCAACTACAAATTGGTCATATAGCTTCAAGGGCTCCTTTTTCTCAATATCCGAATAGCCAACGCTTTTAGAATATTTTGTTATTCCATTTTCAGCGAATAAAATTACGCCATTAAAGGGTTCTGTTGTTTTAGCCGAAATTAAGCTATCAATTTCTATGGCAATTTTATTTTGTTGCCCAGAAGCTACAAAACTTAGATTAATAAAAAGAAGTAATATGATGTATTTCATTGTTATTCGATACGCTCGTGCGCTGTGCTAAAATTACCGTTAACCATTGTCTTTACGAAACTATAATACAAAAAATCAGCTTTGCTAAACTGAAGAACTTGTCGCTATCCTAATCCAGCATTACAGACGAACTCTATATCGCAATAACAAGCCTCAATCAGCGTTGCAAAAGAGAATGATAAAACTAATCCTTCGACAAGCTCAGAGTTACAAATAAAAAAAGAACCCTTTATGCATTCCTTCAGAAAGTCAAAAGAAGGCCTAGGCATCTGCGGCGTAAATCGTAACGTAGAAAATTCGGCAAGAACAAAACTCTGTTTGAGCGTAGCGAGTTTAGTTTTGTTCCGGAATTTACAAGCGTAGATAGCAGCATATGCCAGCCTTGATTTTTGCCACACTTTTTATCAAGGAAAAGTGTGAAGCCAAGTCCTGGCTAAGGACACGCGCTATAATTAACAAGAAGACCTCAATCAGCGTTGAAAACGCTCCCCTCCAGCATCCTCGTAGCAAACAAGGACGATAATAATATTCGACCCATCCAGGGTCATACCTACATTTAAACTTGGCTATACATATGTCAATCCTCCGAATTGCATCCCTTAAGAAAGTCCTACCTAAAAAACAAGAAATAGAAAACGTCAGGAGATTAAGAACTCAAACAATTCCGAATAACATCTTGGAGCTTTCTGTTCGGATAGGAAATCGAAGTACAAAAGCCGAAACTATTTCTAAAGTTCAATTGAAAAACTACCGTTGAATTTTGCACTTCAGCCCACCTGAAGCAAAACCTTTGTTATGTGAAGCTTTTATTCCTTCGCTTTTGGTTTCCAATATATTTTTTCTATTTCAAATTTCTTTGTTCTCGGGTTAAAATTGTAAAGGATTGCATTTCCAATTAGGCAGTTTTCATAATTTTCTTTTGTTAAATACCAGGAACTTTCAATTTCAACATTATTCTTACGTGTGAAGTCAAACTCGAAAATTGGGTCGTTCATTTCTTCAAATTTCTCATCGCAATTTTCAACATTTTATTTTTTCTTCAACTGCTCTCTGAAGTTTGCAAAGATTGTTTTTTCGTCTAAATACTTTTTTATCACATTCGATTTTACCTCGTAAAAATTTAGTGAATTTCCATCTCCAACAATGTCATCGGTAATAACAATGTATGAATTCTCAGCAGTCTTGTAAATGTTTATTGACCAAAAACCGTCAACAATCGTGAAGCCTGCTTTATTAGGTTCAAAATATTTCTGATTAAAAAAATTAGGATTTTCGTCTGTATAGTAATTGTTAGCTTTTATTTCATTATACCATTTTATTCTATCTTCAAGTTTCCATTTCCAACTTAAAAAAGCACTATCAGGTAAAAGCAAAATAATGTCAAGCAAGACTTTATTTTTTTCAAAATCGATTCCAATTTTGTTTTTAGAATTTGATTTTTGGTTATTCTGTAAAGGTTCCACCTTTAATGTGTCTGTGGACTTTGAAGTCGTTGAAACTGTATCTTGAGTTTTGTTTTTACAAGATATTATTGTCAAAATCAATAATAGAATTAATAGTTGCTTCATTTTAGTGGTATCAGTTTTCATAAGGTGTCACATAACGGTTTGGATATTGCCGAAGGCGGGTTTCGAAGAACAAAGTTTCAATTTATTATTAAAAATCCCGCCTAACACCCCACCCCTGTGCTAGTGGTCGACATTTCTCAATTTATTCCAAAATATCTTCATTAATAAAGTCATACTCGTTGTCAATTAGTTTTTTTAGATATTCCTCAAAACTGTCAGCAATTACACTAAATTCGTCAGGGTCGTGTAGAAACCTTACTATTTGACCTTTTGTCCCTTTTTCAGAAGGACTGAAATCTATAAATAATTGCGACGTACCACCATTATTCATACAGTCAGAAAAATGAAGCCATTTTAGTGAGTATGGCTGATCTGTGATTTTTTCGTCTATATGAACTTTCTCATATTTTCTCTCTATATAGTCTGAGTAACATTTAATTGCTAGGTTCTGATTTTCTACAATTTCTCTTGAGGATAATAGATAATATGGATACTCTTCAACATCAGAGCCAAGAAAATATAATATAATTTCTTCTCCTTTATATTCCCTCCAATATGTTCCGTCTACAAATTCAAGCAGACTTATAAACGAATTGGGAACTTCTGGATACAAAGATTTAATCTCTTCAATGTCTTCCCTTGTTGCGCCGTGTTTTATTTTTTCAAAATGTTCCCAGGTTTCTTTAGCGCCATTATCAAAATACGCTTTTTCAAGTCCTGATAAATATTTTTTTACAATTTCCATTGTCTTTTTAATTGTAGTTTGCTTGTGGTTGGTTGATGCTTTTCGCCGAGCCATTAATAGCAAATAGCGGATTCCTAACAACAACATGTTTAGCAAAACTAATAAACATATTTATAGAAAATATAACATTTATAAAACCGACAGAAAGTCAAAAGAAGGCCTAGGCATCTGCGGCGTAAATCGTAGCGTAGAAAATTCGGCAAGAACAAAACTCTGTCTGAGCGTAGCGAGTTTAGTTTAGTTCCGGAATTTACAAGCGTAGATAGCAGCATATGCCAGCCTTGATTTTTGCCACACTTTTCATCAAGGAAAAGTGTGAAGCCAAGTCCTGGCTAAGGACAAGCGCTATAATTAATTAACAGACTCCGAGTAGCGTTTGCAAGCAAGGACGATAGACCGTGCAAATGAGATTTTCGAACACAATACTTCGACCTGTCATCCTGAGCCTGTCGAAGGATAGCATGACAAATTAAAAATAGAACATTTATAAAACCGACAGAAAGTCAAAAGAAGGCCTAGGCATCTGCGGCGTAAATCGTAGCGCAGAAAATTCCGCAAGAACAAAACTCTGTCTGAGCATAGCGAGTTTAGTTTTGTTCCGGAATTTACAAGTGTAGATAGCAGCATATGCCAGCCTTGATTTTTGCTACACTTTTCATCAAGGAAAAGTGTGAAGCTAAGTCCTGGCTAAGGACAAGCGCTATAATTAACAAAAAGACCTTAATCAGCGTTGCAAACGCTACTCTCCAACACCCTCGTTGCAAACATGGACGATAATACTATTCGACCCTTCCAGGGTCGTACCATCATTTAAACTAGGCTATAAATATATCAATCCTCCGGATTGAATCCCTTTAAAACCCCTATCTAAAAAACAAGAAATAGATGCCAATCATTACCCCGGAGGGGTAACATATTTATAGAAAATAGAACATTTATAAAACCGACCTCAGAGGGGTCGCATATAAACAGAGATTTCAAGGAATATTTCTAAACAATATTCCGATATGTTATCCTGAGCCTGTAGAAGGACAGCATAGCAAAATAAAAAAGCCTCTTTTATACATTCTTTCAGAAAGTCAAAGGAAGGCCTAGGCGTCTGCGGCGTAAATCGTAGCGTAGAAAATTACGCAAGAACAAAACGCTGTCTGAGCGTAGCGAGTTTAGTTTTGTTCCGGAACTTACAAGCGTAGATAGCAGCATATGCCAGCCTTGATTTTTGCCACACTTTTCATCAAGGAAAAGTGTGAAGCCAAGTCCTGGCTAAGGACAAGCACTATAATTAAGAAACAGACTCCAATCAGCGTTGCAAACAAAGACGATAAATTGTGAAAATAAACCGTTCTAATACGATGCTTCGACACGCTCAGCATGACAACTTGGGATGGACTCTACACCAGGCGAAAGGAGGTAGAAAGTCAAAGGAAGGCCTAGGCATCTGCGGCGTAAATCGTAGCGTAGAAAATTCGGCAAGAACAAAACTCTGTCTGAGCGTAGCGAGTTTAGTTTAGTTCCGGAATTTACAAGCGTAGATAGCAGCATATGCCAGCCTTGATTTTTGCCACACTTTTCATCAAGGAAAAGTGTGAAGCCAAGTCCTGGCTAAGGACAAGCGCTATAATTAATTAACAGACTCCGAGTAGCGTTTGCAAACGCTACTCGGAGTCTGTTAATTCTAAGCTGAAAGCTTTCAGAGCAATATTCAGGGGTGTTAGAGACACGAAGTTCTTCTTATACCGCGTAATGAAATTGTATGCTTAAAAAAAGATCCCCCCCAAGAATTCGGATCATACGGAATTCTTGGGGGGTAAATTTAATTATTGTTAGTTTAGCGTTTTAAATAGATATACTTTGCAAGACGCCGAACGTAAACTTCTGACTTTATTGATGCCCGAAGGGCTATTAGAATATTTTGATATCATGGATGTTGTCTCAAAAGACAACGAACTTCATATTTATCTCGATGAAAAGAACATAGCCCCTTCAGGTTATGAAAATGCTAAATTAGAATCAAAAGGTTTTATGCCATCCGCTGAAATTAAGGATTTTCCTATTCGCACTCAGAAAGTTACACTTCATATTAAACGCCGACGTTGGACAGTTCTAGCTGATGGGAAAATCATTACTAGAGATTGGAACTTGGTGCGTGAAGGGGCTCGAATGACTACAGAGTTCGGGCTTTTTTTAAAGGGGATATTTGGATAATTATCCCATTAGTGCTCATCTATTAGGTCTTTTCTTCCAGTTAGATGGAAAAC
>NZ_JBBGZT010000009.1:0-123512 GCF_037572665.1 Sphingobacterium sp. MYb382 | reverse complement strand
CCCGATTGCAGGACCTAAGCGCTCGCCTTTTGAGGCCGCCTCAACGAGTAATGTTCCGATAATCGGTCCTGTACAAGAGAAGGACACTAAAGCCAAGCTAAACGCCATAAAGAATAAGCCTACAAGGCCTCCTTTATCAGATTTAGCATCTATTTTGTTAACAAATGAGCTTGGTAAGGTCAATTCGAAAGCACCAAAGAAGGATGCCGCAAAGACGACCAAAATCAAGAAGAATATAAAGTTGAATATTCCGTTGGTGGAAAGTTCATTTAAAGCATCGGAACCAAAAGCAATGGTGATTAGCATCCCTAGAGCCACATAGATCACGATGATAAACAAGCCATATAGCAAGGCTTGTGATACCCCTTTGGCTTTAGAGCCTGCTTTTTTGGTAAAGAAACTTACCGTTAGCGGCACCATCGGGAAGATACAAGGCATAATAAAGGCGGCGAAACCACCAACAAGGCCTGCAATGAATATTTTCCATAAGGACTGTTTCTCGGATGGGCCTGCGGTAGCTAAGGCATCCGTTGTATGTGCTGTGCTATCTGCTGCAAGGCTATCCGTTCCGTCGGAGAATACCAAGTCGTCGGAAACATGCTGCAAAGTATCCGCGCGCACAGCAGACTCCGTGAAGACAACATCATCTAAAGCAATTAAACTATCCGCTTCTTGACCGAACAACAAAGTCGGCAAGAAGCAAATAACAAATAAAAACAGCTTGGCTGTATTTTTCATAGGTAAGGTTGATTAAAAATCTATATCAATTGTTTTGTTAATCGACTAATAGGATGGAAACCATCGAAAGACACGTCCGTAGAGACAAAACCATCTTGAATAGGCTCTTCTTTAACCAGGTCTGTACTTAAATATTTTTTATTATCATCACATAAAAGCGTAACAACAGTGGCATCTTCGCCCATCTCCTCTTTTAGTTTAATCGCACCGATCACATTCGCACCAGAAGATATACCAACAGCAAGACCTAACTGACGTGACAACTTCTGCGCCATCAAGATAGAATCGCCATCTGAAGCTTGAATAACCGCATCTAGCTGATCCAGCTGCACAATGGCAGGAATAAACTCATCGGAGATCCCTTGAATACGGTGTGAGCCGACTTTGTAACCTGTCGTCAAGGTTGGACTCTCTGCAGGCTCTAAAGGATGAATTTTCACAAAAGGGTTAGTCTTACGTAAGCAATTACCAACACCCATAACCGTCCCTCCTGTACCTACACCAGCCACAAAAGCATCTGCTACTTTCCCTAAGCTATCCAACTGCATCACAATTTCACGACCAGTCGTTAATTCATGTGCTTCAGCATTGTATTGGTTTTCAAATTGACGCGGAAGGAAAACCCCTCCTTGTGTAGCAAGCTCCTCACTGAGACGGATGCTCCCTAGAAAACCGCCCTCCTCTTTGGAGATAAGTTGAATGTCGGCACCCATACTTTTTATAATATCGATACGCTCTTTGCTCAACCAATTGGGCATAATAATCTTTACCTCATGGCCTAGTGCTTTACCAATAGCCGAAAAAGCAATTCCTGTATTACCGCTCGTTGCCTCCACGATGACATCAGAAGGGCGAATAGCGCAATTCATATAGGCTTTATACAAGATATACAAGGCCATACGGTCTTTAATGCTTCCCGTTAAGTTATACTGCTCACATTTCACGTAAATATGGCTAGCCTTACCTTTATAGGTATACTGCAATTCCAACATCGGCGTATTGCCGACGAGACACCATAAATGCTTAAACGTAGAGTCTAATTTAGGCGACAAACACTTGCTCTCCATCGTATTCATAAAAACATATTTTAATATGCAAATGTTGACATAAACAAGATATTATTCAACCATAACCTATATTTTCAATAAATTTTATTGTATTCACTACGATTTTCAATATATATTCATTAAAAAACTTATAATTTAGCATTAGAACAAGAAAACTTATCATGGAACTCGACCAAACAGACATCAAGCTCTTACGACTGCTGCAAAAAGATGCTTCTTTAAGCAACAAAGAGCTATCCTACCAGCTCAATAAATCTATTGCAGCCGTACATGAAAGGGTGAAAAAGCTAAAAGCAAATGGTTATATAAAAAGGACTGTTGCTATTTTGGACCGTCAAAAGGTGGGTATAGGCTTGATTTCCTTCTCTCAAGTATTCCTTAAAGCACATACCGCAGAGGTACTAAACGAGTTTGAACGAGAAGCCGCAAAATTCCCAGAAGTGATGGAATGTTACCAGATGGCAGGGTCGTATGATTTCATGCTACGCATCGCCACTAAAGATATGGAAGCCTATCATGCCTTTCTAAGGCATAAACTCTCTGTCTTGCCCCATGTAAACACCGTACAGACCTACTTTGTGCTTTCAGAAACAAAAAGCGAAACTGCCTACCCGATATAAAACAAAAAAAGCATCAATTTCTTGATGCTTTGGTGGAGGCTACTGGATTCGAACCAGTGACCCTCTGCTTGTAAGGCAGATGCTCTGAACCAGCTGAGCTAAGCCTCCTTTTTTTATGGTGGAGAATACTGGATTCGAACCAGTGACCCTCTGCTTGTAAGGCAGATGCTCTGAACCAGCTGAGCTAATTCTCCATTTTTTTTGTGTGGGGATTACTGGGTTCGAACCAGTGACCCCTACCTTGTCGAGGTAGTGCTCTAAACCAGCTGAGCTAAATCCCCTTCGAGGTTTGTATGAAAAAAGCATCAATCGCTTGATGCTTTTTGTGGAGGCTACTGGATTCGAACCAGTGACCCTCTGCTTGTAAGGCAGATGCTCTGAACCAGCTGAGCTAAGCCTCCTTTTTTTGTTGTGGAGAATACTGGATTCGAACCAGTGACCCTCTGCTTGTAAGGCAGATGCTCTGAACCAGCTGAGCTAATTCTCCGTGCCTTTTCGCTTATTGCGTGTGCAAATATAAGCCTAAAATCTAATCTTCAAAAATATTTATGCTTTTTTTTTACAACAAAGCATCAATCAGCTAACAAACAGCCGATTAAATTTACAGCTATTAATCGTAGAATTTCCAAGAAACCCCAAAACGAATATTAGCATCCTGCATTGGGTATCTTCTCACGGTATAATACCCCTTAGGATACACCATTTGGTTCACAAAATTGTAGGATAAGAATATATTCACGCGTTTTATATTTCCAGTAACCCATAAATCCATCACGGGATAGGTCGAATATTTTATACCTGCATTATCATTATAGAACTGTCCTACGTTAATAGCATAGGATGGCGAACGGAACGGCGTGTTAAAGCGACCATCAACCCCTAATCGGAAATCCATCACATTATATAGTTTATTGTTGTAGTAGAAGCTGTGCCAGGTATAGATTTCAGGAACGGCTAAGATGTCTTCCGCATTCGACTTTTGGTACACCACAAGGTTGTCTAAATGAAAACGTCCAAACTTAAAGTTTTGTCCTACTGTAACTTTCAACAGGTTAAGCTTGCCTGATGCCGTAGGAGTAATAAGGCGCTGCAACAACTCGTCATTATCTGGATTATCCACCTCTTTAAAGTAAAGATACTTATCAATCAAAAAGTATTCTGCTTTACCAGAAAAGCCGATAAGTTTATTTTGATAGGCAAATGATAGGTTCTGTGTTTTCGTTTTATCAAAGTTGTGCTCCCACTGATGGTATGTATAGTTAACACGATCGAAAATCATTTCTGGCGATTTATTCTGTGAGTAAGCTCCAATCACAAGCTTACCGGCCTTATCGCTTAAAAAGACGTCTGCATTAGCTTCATAAAGGAAGTCACCAGCATTACGGCCTACGACAATCTGATTGACCGCCCCTTGGATATTTATACGATCACTAAACTTATATCCTAGGTTTCCCTTGATCATACTATTTTGGTACAAATTAGAACTTAGACTATCCTTATACCAAATCAAATCATTCTGAAAACCTACTTCTAGCTTAGCCTCATTCTTAAAAACACCCTTACCACGTAAATAGAAGCTGTAGGTGAAATCATTACTAATATTCGTGATACGTGTAGAGTCGCGCACCAAGATTGCATCCCCGTAAGGGAAAGCCCCCTCTAAATCGCCTTCATTTTTGAAGAAAGTGTAGGTACGCTGTCTAATAGAGGTATTATGTGCAACGGCATTGGTTGGGTGTATTTCCATTTCAGGCGTACCGGCATTGACCGTATCTATGCGCCCCAAGAAGTAGGACTGTCTTAAAAACAAACCCTGGTCTTTCCATTTATTATTGGGACGATCGGCATTTCTACCCTTCAATCGCGTTAGATAACCCAAATTAGAAATATTATCAGGATCGTTAAATACATCAGGAAAGACGACAGAACCATTTTCCGTTGCATCCAGCGTATTAAATGTCGCATTCACCAAGAGGTTATAGCGAAGGTTTTTGGACTCATACCAACTAAAGATGGCGGCTTTACGGTCGGAATAATTCTGATTCGTATAATAACCATCGGTATTGGACGCATTATACTCGGCTCCAATACTCCATCGAGAATGGATATTCTGTGCTATACGCGCTCGGAACACCTTATCGTTAAAAAAGAAACCAACAGCATAGAGCTCTGAGAAACGTGCTCTAGTTCTGAAATACTGTATACTATCTGGTTGCAAAAGATAGCGTTCCAGCGCATGAAAACCCGATTGAAAACCAATGGTTTTATTGGGATTAAACAATAAATCGCGTGTAGCCAAACCATAAGACCCTAAGTTTATACTTGGATTCCACGGCAGATTTTGTTTATTATAATACTGAAAATTGGCATGAGAGGTATCAATCTGTACGGTACGAATAGATTGTTTCAGCATGGCTAGGGTAGCATAACGCACATACTTAGCCGTAAAAACAACCGAATCTTTCTTATTATCTTCTTTCGCTCGTGCAGAATCGAGGGCACTACTAAACTCCTCTTCCACTTGTGCCCAAACGGTGGAAAAGCTTGCTAAATTAAAAAATAAAAAAAGGGAAAGCAGTTTAAAGTATCTGTTCATCAATGCCAAAATATTCCTAAATATGCAACAAAAGTACGGCTAAAATTCCCATTTATTGCAAGGCTATTAATTCTTTTAGAATCTTTGTCATCTTCGGTTCGGAGGCTGCTGCTACGGCTACAATCTCGTCTAAAGAGACTTTCTGCAAATCGGCATGAAAACCTTCATCCGTAATCACCGAAATAGCAAATACAGGAAGACCCATATGATTGGCCACGATTACTTCAGGAACGGTACTCATTCCTACGATATCACCTCCGATAATCCGCATATAACGATACTCTGCACGTGTCTCTAAATTTGGTCCTGGTGCCGCCACGTAAACTACCTTATGCGCCCGAATATGAAGCTCATTGGCAATCTCTAAAGCCTGGTGAATCATCGTCCTGTTATAAGGCTGACTCATATCAGGGAAACGAGGACCGAAATCATCGTCATTAGGGCCACGAAGTGGATTATCAGGAAGTAAATTAATATGATCTTCAATAATACCGATATCTCCTTTTAGAATACTCGGGTTGAGCGAGCCTGATGCATTGGATACAAACAGCTTTTTAATGCCCAATCCTTTCATCACACGAATAGGGAACGTTATTTCTTGCATGCCATAACCTTCATAATAATGTAAGCGTCCTTGCATCGCAACAACCTTACGTCCGTTAAGCTCACCAAAAATGAGCTTCCCTGTATGAAACTCAACAGTAGATATGGGAAAGTTTGGAATATTGGAATACATCAACTGATGCTCAATGGTAATCTCATCAGCCAACTTACCCAGGCCAGTGCCGAGTACAATTCCAAATTCGGGAGAAAAATCACCGATCTTACGGCGAATAAATTCGAGGGTTTCTTCGATTAAGTGATACATGTGTGCAAAATCTAATACCCAAACTTAGGGTATTTTTTTTGCACACACAAGTCACCTAATTTATTAAAGGGAAGCTTCTTTAGCGCCCTTTTCTAATTTACCTGGAGAGGTAAACAATAACATTAAAAACGTAATTAACGCATTATAAACGATCAGCTCAAAGCCGACACGGTATTCCGTATGTGGCACGATTACATAGGTATTTAATACAAATAGAATAATCGGCGACAGGATACAGAAATAAGGAACTAAGTTGTCATTTACTTTATTCTTGGTCAAAATACCAAAAGCAAATAAGCCTAATAAAGGACCATAGGTATAACTCGCCGCTGTGAAGATAGCTGTTACAACAGAATCATCATTCAGAAGACGGAACACCAAAATCACAAGTAGGATAACAACAGAGAACACGAAGTGAACGATATTACGTTGTTTTACTAATGCTGGATCGTTTGGATTTTCTTTTTTATTGAAGTTCAAGAAGTCAATACAGTAAGAAGTCGTTAACGCTGTAAGCGCAGAATCCGTCGTTGCAAAGGTTGCTGCCGTAAGCCCCATCATAAAGATAATACCCGCAGAAATAGAAAGATTGTTCAATGCGATTTCAGGATACAAGTAATCCGGTGTAAGCAAGTTGCTGATGTCAATTCCTTTTTCGCCAACATAGATATACAATAAAGCACCTACTGCTAAAAAGAATAAGTTAATAACGACAAAAATACTCGTGAATGTCAACATGTTCTTTTGCGCCTCACCAATGGTTTTCATACTTAGGTTCTTTTGCATCAAATCTTGATCTAAACCTGTCATCGCGATAGTTACAAAAGCACCACCAATAACATGTTTCAAGAAATGTGTTTTATTGCCTAGCAGGTTATCCCAAACAACGATTTGCGAATAAGAACTATCTTTAACTTTCTCAAAAGCCTCTAATACGGATACACCAAGCCCTTCAGCCATAAAGTAAATAGACAATACAACAGCAAGCAACAAACAGAACGTTTGCAACGTATCTGTGATAATGATGGTTTTCAAACCACCTTTATTGGTATACATCCAAATCAGTAGTAAACAGCCGGCAACGGTAATTCCGAACGGAATATTCCAGGCGTCGAAAATAAATTTTTGCAAGATAATAGCCACCAAGTATAGACGGAAAGCGGAACCTATTGTTCTCGAGATCAAGAAAATCATCGCCCCTGTTTTGTAACTCTTATGCCCCAAGCGCTCCTCTAAATAAGTGTAGATAGAGGTTAAGTTCATGCGGTAGTAAAGAGGCAACAATACGTAGGAGATAATGATAAAGCCTAATGCATTTCCAATTACAAACTGAAAATAACTGAAGTTAGAAACGCCTACAGCTCCAGGCACGGAAATAAAGGTAACCCCAGAAAGGGCTGTCCCTATCATTCCAAAGGCCACCATATACCATTTAGCATTTCGGTTGGCCACAAAGAAAGTAGAGTTATCTGCTGTATTCTTTGATGTGAAATGAGATACGGCGAGTAACAAGCCGAAATACACGACAAGAAAGAGCAATAAGATTAATGGTGACATATGTTTTTCTTAATTTAGGTTAGTATTTTGCGCGATAACTTTCAATGGCTTTTCTCACATTACCAAACTCTTCGAGTAAAGTTGTCGCAATCTCTTCTGGTGCCCCTGTCTCATCCATAATCATACGAACACCACGTGCTACAAGCTTGATATTAGACAATTGCATATCCACCATCTTATTTCCTTGTACACGGCCCAATTGAATCATAACCGAGGTACTCAGCATATTTAAAACAAGCTTCTGTGCTGTTCCTGATTTCATACGTGTCGAACCCGTCACGAATTCTGGTCCCACCACCACTTCAACAGGGTATTGCGCTTCAGCAGCGATAGGCGAACCACCGTTACAAACGATACAGCCTGTAACCAAGCCATTCGCATTAGCGGCACGTAAACCACCGATAACATAAGGCGTAGTTCCCGATGCAGCAATACCGACGATAACATCGTTCTCATGCACACCAAACTCTTCCAAATCTTTCCACGCTTGCTCCATATCGTCCTCGGCAAACTCTACCGCTTTACGAATAGCAACATCGCCTCCTGCGATTAAACCAATAACCCAGTCAAAAGGAACGCCGAAAGTCGGAGGACACTCCGAAGCGTCTAGAATACCTAAACGACCACTCGTGCCAGCGCCAATATAAAATAATCTGCCGCCTTTCTTCATCTTCTCAACCGTCACCTTCACGAGCGGAGCCAACTGAGGAATAGCTTGCTCTACCGCATTTGGCACTGTTTTATCTTCATTATTAATGTTTGTCAAAAGTTCTTCAACAGACATTTTATCTAAATCTTGGTAGTTCGACTCCTTTTCAGTTACTCTTATCATATTCAAAACAAAATCTTCTATTATACAAATATGCAAATTTTTAACTAAAACATGCACAAACACGCATTAATTTATTGCGCAAACAACTTGTTAATTTTCACTAAACTATAATCCCGGCTTTTCAACACGCTAATCAACTCAGGCAGTTGATGATACATTTTATTCGCACGGTGATTATCAACCCCTAAATGCACCAAAATAACGTAGCCATTCCTACTTTTGGTATCTTCCTGCAGAAACAATTGCTGTAAAACAGTGCTTGAGCCCAGGCTTAACAGCGCTACATAAGTTGCAAAAACAGATGTACTAACACGAGTCCATAGGTCCTGCAGATAAGCAACAAACCCACTAAACAGCAGTAATACAACACATATTAGCTTAAATTTACTCATGGGAGTTTAGGTCTATCTTGGCAATTATCCCGTCCATCGTAGAAACAATTACTTGGTTATTTTCAAGTACAAATATAGGATTTATCATGGCATTGGATAGTTTATATTGCCATAAGATTGCGCCATCGTTTGCGCCAACTGCAGATAATAGGCCTGCATGACTAGGCACAAAAACTTGTGAACCATTGGTCGCAATATTCGAAGGCGTCAACTCATAAGGTAGCTGAAGGGCAGATTGCCAAACAACATCCATATGATCCCCATCAGTAGATACACCTAATAAATTTCCATCCATCGTTTTCACATAAATGAGCGTTCCATCGCGCGAAAGCCCCATTGACTCGCGAACGCGAATAGGATCTTTTTTCTCGCGCCAAATAACCCTGCCTGTCTCCACATCCAAACAGGTCATAAAACGATCAGGCGCAACAATAAATACACGCCCATTACTTACAACAGGATAGCAGGCTGCGGCGGAAAACATCCGGTTGCTATGGCCATTATTCCACTCCCATAAAAGCGCGCCATCTTTTTTTGCTAATGCGTAAAAACCATTACCCCAATCACCAAAGATAACTTTGTCTTTATACAACGTCGGACGCGAAGAAACGAAACCCTTAAGCTGATTGAATCTCCATTTCACTTGACCTGTTTTCACATCAATAGCTCTAAATTTGCCATCAGAGCCACCGATATAAGCAATACCATCGGCATCAATAGCTGTACTTCCTAAAACAGCTTTATCGGTCTTCAACAGCCATTTTAGCTTGCCTGTTTTCGCCTGCAGGCCATAAATATTTCCATCGGAAGAGCCTACCACAACGATATCTTTCCAAACAGCAGGCGTAGCGTATACCTTACCTCCTGTTTTGTAGTTCCATTTTTTCTTTCCCGATTTCAGGTCTAGCGCATATACTTCCCCAATAGTATTCCCCGTAATAATCGTTTGTGCATATTGTGCAAAGCCGGCACCTAAATCACTATCATCTTGAAAAGTCCATGCCAATTGATAGTGATTTTTATACTTCTCATTGATGGAGAAGTCAGGTCTTTTATATGGATTCGCTTGCTGCGCAAAATGATGATTCACTAAAGCTACCTCTTGCCATTGTTCCTCGGTCTTCCATAATGGCCTACGCACTGTAAAAGTAGCTCTGCCTGCTCCTATCTCAATGATATTGTAACCACCTACAGAATCTTTAGCACGTAAATTTGAGCGACTCATAATCCCAGGTATACCTTCCCAATCGTACAGCAAATTGGCGTGTCCATGACCACATAAAGCTAACTGTGTATTTCGACCTTTCAGTCGATTTATAGCCTCATACCAATTGTTTAAAGAAGAATCTTGCGGATAATGGTTTATGTAGATGAGGGGCGTTTCTATATCGGGATTTGCTTTAAAGACAGAATCCATCCAAACGAGGTTTTCACGTGGAATCTGCCCTGGACTCATCCGCATATTGGGGCCTGAGGTGGTTCCGATAAATTGATAGCCTTTATGGCGAAAAAAAAAGGTCTCGGCACCGAAAACTTTGCGGAAGGAGTTTGCACCACTTTCTGACCAATTGCTATCATGATTACCAGGAATGACATACCACGGCAGGCTTAAGCTATCCAAGATACGCTTAGCTAAAGCTAATTCCTCGTCGGAACCAAACTCGGTGACGTCGCCCGATAGAATAACAAAGTCAATGTCCTTTTGCTGATTAAGATCTTTAACAGTCCGGCGCAAATCATCCGCTCCTGTAGCACCGCCAACATGCGTATCTGTTACTTGTGCAAACTTGAAGGATTGCTGTCCGCGCACGACCGACACACAAAGAAGACACAGCAACCCTAAAATTGTATTTTTTAAAATCATCCTAATCGTTATTTTAACAGAAAAGGGTTAGTCCTTTTCGCTTACACCTTCAAGCTAAAACGCTTTTAAGCAATGCGCCGGCACTAACCCTTTTTTATAAGAGACAACAAGGTTACTATGATAAACTTCTATCTCGCAATTAAACTTAAATATTACTTCTGAACGGTATCAGACACCTTACTCTCTTGATTATCTACATTCAAAGTAGCAACGCAATAATAACCTGCTTTATCGACGAGCAATGATTGCTCTTTAGTTATCGCAACCACTTCACCTTCTTTTTTCAAATCTGCAAAATAATAAACAACAGTTTGTACATTTCCTGTTGTTGCCCATTTCAACTGACCTCCTTCTATACGCACACTAGTCGGGGTTGTTGGGGCAGCAGCTACCGCACGACCAACAAAAGGCATGACAGCAGGCTTACTATATAGCAAAGCAAGTCGATCAGTAATACCAATCTTATTGTCAAGGATGTATTTGGCACTGTACATAGCGCTTCCTACAACTTTCGCTTTCTTCTTCGCTAGCACAATTTGCTTTTCTAACTCTCCTGTAGATTGAAAGGCCGCTCCTTGCGTAGCATCACCAAATTTATAATAGCCATGACCAATAACAAGCGCTGATTTATAGGCAAACTGAGACCAAATACCAAGATTCGTTTGAAAATCATTCGATGCGTTACCAATCTCCTGATATAACTGTGGAATAAGTACATCGACCCATCCTTCTTTACACCACTTACCTAAATCAGCAAAAAGTGTATTATAATTATAATCTTTACTTGCTGCTGGAGATATAGAAAATACAACCTCCGGCTTTGTTGCC
Organism: Sphingobacterium sp. MYb382; assembly: GCF_037572665.1. Lineage (NCBI taxonomy): Bacteria > Pseudomonadati > Bacteroidota > Sphingobacteriia > Sphingobacteriales > Sphingobacteriaceae > Sphingobacterium > Sphingobacterium sp. MYb382. The sequence goes on along the minus strand of NZ_JBBGZT010000009.1, from coordinate 112,150 downwards.
ACAATCGTTTTGTAAATCCCTTCTATCGCTTTATCCACATTTGACCTTCTCCAATCACCAATATTAGCAAAGCCAGCACCATAAGTCTGAAAGTCAACTTGATCAGAAACCATTGTTCCCGCCGTTGAAGGATCTGGATAGAAATAATCGTCTAAATGCACACCGTCAACATTATACTTCGTGACAAGCTCTTTTACGATATCAGAAATACGCTGCCTTACCTCAGGTCGTGCAGGGTTATAGATTTGAATTTTCTCGTGGTCAACAACCCAGCTTTTATCGATCGAGCTATGTAAAGCAGGATAAGCAGCACTATTTCCCGCTCGTGTTGCGATACGATATGGGTTCATCCAAGCATGAAATTCAATACCTCGGGCATGTGCCTCATCAATTAAAAACTTTAACACATCATAACCCGGATCTTTTCCGCGTGTTCCCGTAATCGAAGTAGCCCATGGCTCGTAAGCCGAGTTATAATAGGTATCACCCATGGCACGAACTTGAAAAAATATAGTATTTATTTTTAGATCTTTAAATTTATCTAAATACTCGATATACTTCTGTTTTTGACTTGCCTGGTTATAATCAGACAAAGGCCAATCTAAACCCCATGCAGTAGTAAGCCAAACAGCACGCATTTCTTTTTTAGGAAAAATAAGCCCATTCTCTATAGGAGGCTCAGGTTCCGGATCGGGGTTTGGAGTAAGCGTATCCCTGTCTTTATTACAGCTATAAAAAAGTAGGCTAGCCATTACAAGCAAACCAACGTAATTAACTATTTTTTTCATTAATTTTCAATTTAGTATTCAAAAGGTTAATAAGCGGCTGACCTACCTATGAATTGCACATCAACCACTTATTATTTGGCTAGTTTCTTAATCCTCAAGCTGTTTTTTAGGGATTTCAACAACAACAAATCCCGCGGCAAAAGTTGACCCATATAAAAGCAAAGACTCGTCATTACCTTGTGCATCTTTCTTTACGTAAAATCCGGTCTGTGTGGTTGGGTTACCATTCACCGCACCTAAAAGTGAGTATTCAAAGATTGCTTTTTTATCACTTTCAGTCTCAAACAAACGTATCGCTTCAGCAGTTGTTGTTCCTCTTGTAATATTATAAACATATAATACTGTAGCCTCAGAACCTGTTCTTGCGGCAGTTAACATTAATAAATAACGTTCTCCATTAAAATAAAATACGCGTGCATCCGAACCCCTTACAGGAATAGCTGTTCTTGCCATATTATAAGCACTTTGTCCATTTGCATTCATGATATAAATCGGAGCATCATGTCCTGTAAACAAATATTCATCCGTATTACCTACACGATTATAGCTTGTCCACGAACCAGCACCAGTCACTGGCATAGCAAATACTGTCGGATTATTTATCGTAGTATAGTTCGTTACAGAGAAACGTAAAATCTTAGTTCCCGCGTTATCACCAAAGAAGATGAATCCATTTCCTGCATCATCCAAACTTACCGACATGTTATCTCCATGTCTTACTCCTGCATTTGGAATCTGTGCAACGTTAATATCAGCAATAATAGTTGGTGCTGCCTTTGGATCTGTCCAATGATAGATTTTCAACGGACTTGTTTGTCCACCCGAAAGGTTAGCTGCATAGATATGATCTTTGACCATTGCTCCAGAGTGTAGCGTAAAAGTTCCTCCTACAATTCCCGTATTGTTCAAATAAATAGGATCTATCTTATTCTGCTTTAAATCGGAAACGCGTAATAAATGTGGCGCGTTACCATTACGATCAACGATAAAAACATACTCTCCATTAAAGCCTGTACCACGTACGGTACCGCCAACAAATGGTCCATAAATAGGATTCCCAATTTCATTTGGCGTATAATCGTAAAACGTAGGTTTCGTAAAATCACCCCCATAAACAGGAACCATCAATCTAACTGTTGCAAAATAATCTCTGAAACGAGGGCCATTTGTTAGTTTAATGATGAGTGTCTTCTCGGTATCTCCTTCTGTAAATCCAAAATCATAAGACTCTCGTTCTAATTTTGAACCATCTGAAGATGTTATCTCAAACTTTAAACCGGCTAAATTAGATTTTGGATCTATTCTAGGGAAAGATATCGTCTTCTTCTGTTCGTCAATGACACCCACTGACACGACATTTCCTTGCCCTCCAGCATTAATAATCTTAATAGACTTCAAAACAGTCTGGTTGCCTGTGCTATCTACAGCATCTGGAAAACTTTCCGAACAGGATGCAAAAGACACAAGAGCTACAAGGGCCATAAAAACCTTTGTATTTAGAAAATTATATATTGATTTCATCTTGATCAATTTAAATTAATTAAGCTAGTAAATTAGTTCTGAGGCCAGCCCGCAGTTTGTTTAAGTTCATACCCACGATCTCTGTAGAACTCTACATTTGTCCGCCCTACGGGATCCAAATATGGATTTATATTAACTTGATTTACGAAGGGTAATCGACCAGAGTTTGTTGTACTTCTGTAGAAACCATTCATATCGCCCAAATTTGACCCATTATAAACAGTTACCTTTCCATCCAATCCGACCACAGAAAGTTGTCCTGCAACACGAGCTTGCGTTGGAATTTCAGCACTATTTACCCAACCACCAGCTAATAAGCTTGGATTTTTATCCGTATCCATGTATTCTAATTTAGACCAACGTTTCAAATCGGCAATCCTAGAATATTCAAACGTAAATTCAACACGACGCTCTCTTCGTATTTCCCATAAAAGCGGAGATACCGTAAAATCTCGTGATGGGTCATTAGGCAATGACCCTAAAAGTAAAGAAGCCGTTTGTTTTACCCCTCTGCCAACGGCCTCAGCAGCAATTGGGCGTTTTCTAATCTTGTTGATGGTATTTTCAATATCAGCTTGACCGACAGCTCCTGCACCCAGTGTTTCTAATTCCGCTTTAGCTTCAATATTGTTTAACAATACTTCTGCATAGCGAAAAACAGGTGCATCCGTATCATTTTTGTCACCAACAAACTCAGCAGGAACCCCACCTCCACTCTTAATTCGCGCCTCAATATCTCTTGGTAAAAATTTATTGATATAAACTAGCGCTCCTCTATTCATCGCATCAGGCAAACGATAAAAAGTCGCCTCAAAACGAGAATCTCTTGTTTTAATCATAGAGGTTAGGTCAAACTTACGCGCATCGGCTAATGTAGAAAACTGGTAAACATCACCATCGGTACATAGATATGCTTTCATCAACTCAGCACTTGGCCCATCGTTTGTTGAAGATTCAAAATTTGAATTAGATGCAACAGAGTGCATAACACTTACAGCGGCATCATAAACTCTATACATTACCATTTCTTTATTACCCTTCAAATCTTTTGAGGTAAATAAAGATCTATAGTCTGTATTAATATCATATCTACCGCTACTCATCACCATCGCAGAAGCCTCAACAGCAAGGTTGAAGAATTTCTTAGCACGCTCATTATTCTTATAATAATACTTCTGCCACGAACCTTCTTGCATCGCCATTCTCGATACAAAAGCAGCGACAACATATCGGTTGACATTTTGCTCACCATCGCTCACACGCACATTTGCCATGGCATATTTCCAGTCCTCATAAAGCGCATCCATCACTTCATTTCTTGGCGTACGCGCTTTATAAAGAGCGTTGTTATCAAGATCGCTAACTACAAAATCGTAGTAAGGCACATCACCATAGCGCATAACTAATTCATGATATTGCATCGCTCTAAAAAATCGGCCTATACCCAACCAGTGTGCTTGCGCTTCTGTAGAAAGAATAGATTTCATGCGTGTTTGAATACGATCAATCATAATATTCGTTGAACGAATATTACGCATATCCCAAAGAGCAGCATTAGGAACGGCACGCAGAAATGTGGTCTGATTTCCTAAACGAACAATATCATCACTATGTTTATAAGCCAAATAAGTGGCTCCTTCGGTATTAAAACCTATTCCATATCCAGTAAAAAAATCGGTATAATATTTACTCGCGTAGAGTCTTACATTATCTTCACTCACCCAAGCATTGGTATTATCGTCAATCGTTGTCAGCGGTGGTCTATCTAAAAACTTATCGCAACTTGAAAATAACAAGACGCATGCTACAAAAGCTGATATATATATTGTTTTCATCTTTCTTCCTTTTTTAATTAAAATCCGATTTGAACACCTAATGACGCAGACTTAAAGGCTGGATTGGATGTTCCTGTACGGCCTTGATTATAGTTGTTGTTACTACGCAGTGAAGAGTTCCCTGAAATAGCTTCTGGATCTATTGGCAATCCTCTCAATTTGTCAAACGTGAACATGTTCTCTAAAGAAACAAATACACGCGCTTTACTAATTTTGACTCTACTCAAAACATCATTAGGTAGTGAGTAACCGAAAGAAATGTTTTTAATACGTAAGTAAGCCATATTCAACATGTACTTAGATTGTGCACGCATTACAAAACCTTCATTATCGCCATTCAAGTTCCAAGCTCTAGGATAAAAAGCATCTGGGCGGTCTGCTCTCCAGTAATTGTTTGCAATAGCGGCAGGCATAGCCCCTTCTTTTGAAAAATATCCTGGAATAGCTAATTGACCAGCTCCCCATATACTACGCTTTCCAACACCTTGCAAGAAAACAGAAAAGTCAAACCCTTTATAATCGGCACCTAAACGGAAACCAAACTCATAACGTGGCGTAAAGTTCCCAATAACCGTACGATCTCCAGGATCGCCGTTTGTACCTTTGCCAGCATCGATATAACCATCACCATTTAAGTCTTTGAATTTCACGTCTCCAGGACTCACGAGTAAGACTTGGTTTCCATCTTCAAAATAGGTTTGATAAACTGGATTATCGCCCGCTAACATGTTCGTTACTTTTGCAGATCCATCACGGATGATTGTCGTTTGCATAATTTTGCCATTGCCATCGTAGACAAAATCTTCGGCTTGGTACAAGCGGTCCGTTACAAAGCCATATACATCACCATATCTTCTACCTGTAGAATAAGATGTTGAAAGTAAACGATCATTCCATGGCGTTCTTTTGTCTGCCGCCTCGGTAATCATACTAATTGCATCCGAAACATTGGCCAAAATATTCAAGCCAAGGCCATTTTCGAAACGATGATTAAAATCTACAGCGATTTCCCATCCACGTGTACGCAATGTTCCATAATTACCTAATGGGCCAGCAATAACACCAGATGCAGCATAAGATGATCCAAATGTACTTGGCATCACATCACCACCAACAATCATGTTTTTAGTGGTACGCTGAAACCATTCTGCCGTTAAACCAAGCTTATTATTAAAAAATTTAAAATCAGCTCCAATATTTAAGTGCTCAATGTTCTGCCAAGTTAACCCATCAGAAACAGCTCTAGGTGTACCTAACTGAAAAACTGGTGTTCCTGTACCTCCAACCCAGTTAGATTGGCTTACATTCATTTCCGGCATATACAATCCATTGGAAATACTTTGATCTCCAATAGACCCCCAAGATGCTCTAAACTTAGCAAAGTTCATCACGGGCGTTAAAGGCTCCATAAAACTCTCCTTAGAAACAACCCAGCCCCCAGAAACGGAAGGGTACCACTTCCAACGCATATAATCAGGAAGGATAGACGTTGCATCATAACGTAAATTTGCCTCAAACAAATACTTATCTTGGAAAGCATAATTTGCACGACCAAAGAAACCTACTTGGGAATCCCATGCGGCCTCTCCTCCACTAGTTTGCGTACCAATCGCAAAATCAAACTGTGGGTTATCATTATTTACTAATTGCATCTTACGAGACCAATGGGCATTTGACTTATTTGCCACAATATTGGTTCCCATCATAAACTTAAATTGATGTGCTTGACTTAAATTTAAATTATAAGTAGTAAATGCATTAAAAGTGTGTTTACGGGACTGAAATGAACTTTGATACACATTCGACTGACTAGCTAAGACGGCATCTGTCATTGGGAACTGATAAGCCGGTGTCCCGCCGTCTACCGTAGGAACACCATTCTCATCTACATAGATAGGGAAGCCATCTGCATCACGCATAGCTTCAACTCCGTACCAGTGTGTTTTTCCTTGAGACGTAGGAATTGAAGAGAACAATCCATTATTCTGTGTACTATAAGAATAATCAGCTTGTAAGTTCCAATCTTTGGTAAATTGTAAAGTCGTTCCTAAGTTAAAATTCAAAAACTTCTTCGTATCGATAGCATCGTTTGATGTTCGAGCAGAAAATGCAGGATCTATAATATCCTTACCATTCTCCTGAACACCTATGGGGAACAAACGTGACCAACGGAACAAGTACAACCATGGGTCCGCCCCAAATCCGGAAGCATTGGTCGAATTCGGATAACGCTTCGTTCCTTCGGAATAAATAACTCCTCCTCTTAAAGTCAACAAATCAGAAACTTTAGTCGAAACATTCAATGTTGGATTAAATCTTCTAAAATCATCATGCTTCGCTGGTTTCATCATGCCTTCTTGCCCTAGATAACCCAAATTGAAGCTATACGTCGTAGCGCCAGCCTTACCATTCAAGCCTAGGTTATGCAAATGTGAAAACGCATTATCCTTAATCATTGCAGCAACTGGGTCGTAGATACGGTAACCAAACTTCTGCGTTCCATCCCAAGACCAATCGCGACCGTAAACTACCGGATCATCATTACCAACCGTACCGCCGAACTTCTCTTGCCACTCTCTAATTTTTGTTAAACTATTTCTGTCTACACGCCAAAAACCTCCTGCAGCACCTGCCGCTTTCATATTTTCATGCGCATCTACAGAGTACTCCAGCCCCTCAATTCCGGCTAACTCAATCTTTTTGAATGGAGTTTGCCAAGAAAGGTTATTCGTATATGTAACTGTATTTCTATCCGTTTTTGCGCCTTTCTTCGTGGTAATTAAAATAACACCAAAAGCAGCTTTGGCACCATAAATCGAAGCTGAAGCCGCGTCCTTTAAAATTGTAACCGACTCAATATCGTTCGGATTAATCATTTGAATACTCGGTATCTCCACATTATCTACCAACAATAACGGGTTAGAATTCCCGTTTTGAGAGCCTACTTGACCACGAATTTTCATAACAGGATCAGAACCAACCTCGCCAGATGGAACAACAACAGATAAACCTGGGACAGCCCCCTGTAAACCTCGTCCCGCATCAGAAATAGGTCTTCCTCCCATTGTTTTCTCTACATCCACTGAGGAAACAGCACCGGTGAGGTGTGCTTTTTTCTGTTGACCATATCCGACAACCACCACCGTTTCTAAAGAGGCGTCATCTAAGTCCATTTTTACATTCACCGTATTGGACGAGACTGTTGCTTCTTTGGATTTATAACCGATAGACGTGAATCGCAAAACAGCTCCAACAGGCGCATTCAAAGTGTATTTACCGTTTGCATCTGTCATAACTGAAACGGAAGTCCCAACAACAGAAACGGTAATGCCTGCCAAAGGACCATCTGCTCCAGTAACCGTACCATGTACAGTACTTTGCAAGGTTCTGCTGAACAAGTAAGATGTCGCCGCTGTTAGATTTGATGAATTACTCATCGCACCAGCAAAGGAATGAGTAGAAACCGTCAAGCCTAAAGCAACAGAAAATAGTAAAGATTTTCTCATTGTTAGTTTGTTAATAAATAAATGTTTTTATACCATAATTCGGCTTATTCTTGCGTTTTTATGCAACTAAAAATGCTGAAACACTGATAAATCCGACACTAATATAGTTAAGAAATGTTAAAACAAAAATAATTGTGCGTTTTTTAACGTTTTTATTCAAACACAATAAAAAAACACGCACAAAGGCGTGTTTCACATTTTCTTAACAATTTCTACTCAAAATCTTTATACAACAAATATTTTTTGCGCATTTTTTTATATTCTTTCAAATCGGAAGCCCAACTGTTGCGAATCTCTTTTTCACTCGCTCCACGAAGAATCTGCTTTCTCAGCTCATCCGTTCCTGCCAACTTATCAAAAAATTCAGCTCTCGTAAAGAACTTACTCTTATCTGGCATTTTTTTATAAAAATCTAACACATACTTTAAAGTGAATTTTTGTTTATCCGCATTAAGCTTACGCAGATCTTCGCCATACATAACCGTTCCTTTACCTTCAACGTGCTTCACCATCCCTGCCTTCTCCCCTGGCTGATAGGTAAATTTACCATAAACGGGACTATCATAACCTACGACCTGAAATGGCCAGTCGGTACCACGACCTACGGAGATTTCTGTACCTTCAAATAAACATAAGGATGCATATAAACGAACCGACAAATGATTAGGTAAACTTGGTGAAGGAATAACTGGCAAATCGTACATCATATTATGATCCCAGTTGGCAACAGGAATAACCGTCAATGAACATTGCTTCCCAGCTTCCAACCATTTTTCACCATTAATCATATGAGCCAATTCTCCAATGGTCAAGCCATGCACCATGGCAATTTTATGATAAGATACAGTAGATTTAAATTTATCATCCTTACGCACGGGACCATCAACTTGATCACCGCAAGGATTTGGACGATCCAACACAATCAATTGCTTATTATGCTTCGCACAAAGCTCCATCACCCGATGCAAAGAAGTGATGTACGTATAGAAACGAGCACCAACATCTTGCAAATCAAATAGCATGACATCAATAGACTGAACAATAGAGTCTTGCTTTTCATTCCCACCATACAAAGTATATAATGGAAGGCCCGTTTTAGCATCGACATCATTATTAACCTTCTCACCTCGCTCTACATTACCACGGAAGCCATGCTCGGGTGCAAACCCGAATTTAAGATCTACCTTTTCACGCAGTAAGATATCCACCAGATGTTCTTTATCGGGTCCAACAACAGAAGTCTGATTCCCCATTAATCCTACTTTCTTTCCTTTCAATAAAGGCAAATAAGCAGCAAGCTGATCGGCAGCAGGCGTTATAAGCGCATGAGCTTGCGCCTTTGAAATTTTAGACTTTTCCGTGCTTTTAGATGCCGTTTGTGCGGTACATGAAGCAGTAGCAATGGCCAAAGCGGCAAAGATAGTGAGCTGTTTTATCATATTTATGCGGTTTTCAATCAACAACAAACATAAACAAGAAAAACGGAAATGACATATTTTTCTCAGAAAAACAAAAAAAAGCCTGAACAAACTACTGTTTGCTCAGGCTTAGACAAGTTATTTTAAATCCTGAAAAAAGATTTATTTTTTGACAACAATACCAATTCCATTGACACTACCGACTCCAGTTGCCGTAGTAGGCTTGTTAACAACACGCCAAATCAGAGGCTCTAACCTATCATTTGTTTGCTCTCGCTGCACCATAACAGAACTAGTACCCACGTTCGTTGAAAAAGCATGCGTACAACCTAGAGCTTTCATAATTTTCCCCATATCATTATACGTAATGCCTACAGAGAATGCGTTATTACCACCATCTACGACCAATGCATAAAGCTTTTTTCCTGCAGTCAAACCAATTGCCGTATTTGCTTGTACGGTAGTTACAGTACTATTTACAACATCTCCTTTATACAAAAGCCACGAGACACCAGAAACTAAATGTTTAAAATCATTTAAATTATAAGCATCTAAAGGCACCGTTGTAGAAGGACGGTTTCCGATAAGTATCGTTCCGTCGTTTTTTACAGCAATAAAAGGACGAACATTAGTCGTTGCTGTAGTTGTTGACGTTTTGATTTGGCGCCCCGTCTTAATAAACGAACCTGTTGGCGCACCACTAGTGGCAGCATCACCATTGATTGCCGCTATAATCTGACCACCAGACCGATCCTCATTATACTTCGCCATATCACTAACTGTCTGCGTTGTATACAAGTAATCGTCAAATGGACTTAATGCTTGAATCGTCACATTAGGTGTAGTCAAATCAACCTCTAAAAGCTGCATACTCATCGACTGTCCCAACCTATTCTGAAACCGAACATGTGTACGATTTATTCCAGAAGACAAAACTGTAGTTGAATCCAATTTAAACGTTTTAATAACATCTGTTCCATCCATAATTTTTTTCGTTATAGCCTCAATGTTATTATCCGGAGGAATAGTATCTTTTTCCACCTCAACCACTTTTGGCTCCTCAAATACAGGATAATCATCTCTTTGTTTACACGAAAACAAAGCTAAAATAGTACAGAAAGCAGCACTTAATCTAAAGAGCCTTTGCTTATTTATCTTATTCATATCTATCTTACTAAGAAAAATGAAACATACGGTTTCATGATGTTCGACGCGAACCCCTGATAACCTAGCGCATATATGGTGTATGATCGACGATCTAATAGTGAGCCTGCATTTGAATACAATGCGAGTACCGACGCATTTGTAACCGGTGCTCCAGCAGGTCTAATTTTCCAAGTTCGAGCCGTGACACGATTTAACTGAAAATAATCACTAGATTCTAAATATTTAATATTCTTTGCAACAAGTGAATCCTGCGTTGGCTCTGCCGTTCCTGCTGCTGCCCCATAATATAAATCTATTGCCGGCACATTAGGCATTAAGTTGGTAAATCGGTAACGTGCAAATGTGGAGTCGGGACGCGACAAATCTTCATCATTTAAAATCATCTTGGTCATAGCTGCTGTATCCGTTACATGCAAAGTATAACGCTTGCCCGGTTCAAAATTAACAACAGACTCATACAAAACTAACGAATCTAATCCCCGATCAATTTTATAAGGCAAAGCGACCTTAACATTAACACTCCCCGCTTTAAACTTCAAGAAATCAGGTCTTGATTCCCCTCTAGTGTTATATCCCCCTCCTGGAAAAGGCTCGCGAGCACGTATCAACGATGTAATACGCTGATTGTCAAACTTCACATACATATAGCGATCATCTGGATAAACGGAGGCCATATTAATTTTAACAATAACCTCATCAGGCCCCATAAATTCGACTTCACCAAAGTCTTGAATGGATTTCTCACAGGAGTTAAAACCTAAAAGGCAAGCTCCTGCTATACATAATTTTTTTAGAAATTTCATAATAAGCTCTTTAAACGTTATTGTTCTGCAGTCATAGCCCATGTAGGTTTCAGAATATAAGTAGGATCCAAGGCTCCCCATTTATCCAACTCGACAGCATTCCATACATATTCAGAATTATAGCGTGGACGCACGCGATAGCAATACTCTCTATACTGCAATGCGGCTCCACTCAATGGTTGATACTGTTTAAAAACATCTGGACTATATTTATACTTCCGTAAGTCAGACCATTGTTCTAGTCCACCCCAGCCCCATTGCACAATATATTTTTGCCCCATAATATCAGCAAGGGTTAAATCCGTCGCAATCTGTGGTATTTCAGGACTCTCCAAATACTTTACAATATCAATCTCTCTTATTGTCGATTCATTTGGCCCTGCATATTTATTCACAAAAGTCATATGCGAACGAATCGCTTTCTTATAAGCATCAAAAGCACCATCCTTATCTCCTTTTATAAACATAGCTTCTGCTTTGATTAATTGTAGCTGCGCATAGGTCATCAGCGGAAAATCAACCTTATCTCTAAACAAAAACTTACTATCGTACACATTATCAACTATTTTTCCGATAATATGTGGAACGGTTGTATTGGAAACATTCGGGACGCCACCTGTGTAGGTACTATCTAAAGTAGTTACATTTAACATTAGGCTTATCCGTGGATCGTATAGTTGGAAAATCGGATTTGCTGGTATTCCTCGAAGTCCTCCTCCCAAATAATTTACAATAGGCAATCCAGCACGACTATAATAAGAACTTGTGTAAATCCCTTGCATAGGCCCTAAAACATTTGCTGTTTCTTTTTTATCGCCTAAGAATTTAACATTAGCATCATCCGCATTAGAAGAGAATGATAAGTCTGTATAGTATATTACAGAGTCGGCATAAGTAGATACAAAATCTGGTTTATTCACCAAGTGGATATACTGCGTCGCACGTAGTGCATAAATAAACTTCCGCCACCGTTCCATGTTTCCACGGAACAAATTATCACCTTTCTCCGAATTTAAACTCCTGCTGTAATCTAATGGACTCTTCTGATCAAGAAAATATAGCGCCGAGTCGCACCATGTTCTTACCTTAGCATATACCTCTTTTTGATCCTGATAGGTAAAAGAAAGTTGATCACGTAAAGCCTCATCTAATATCACAGGGCCATGATAATCGGTTAACATCTGATATCCCCAAGCTTTTACCGCATAACCAATCGCTGCATATTCATATTTTTCGTTTTTAATAGCATCGCTAATCATTAAGGCTAAATTTCGGCCATGATTAAAGTAAACCATTCGCCACATCACACCACCAACGTCACTCTGCACACGATAACCATGTCGCTCCCACACACGAGATGCATCATCCGCAGACCCTCCAACAATACTTTGGGTAAACTTATTGACAACTGTTAAATCTTGTGCAACGCCATTTGCCATTTGAAAAATAATCGGAGCAAGCAACAACTCGGCTTTCACTTCCTGAGGAAGAGATGGGTTTTCATTTATATCTAAAAACTTACGACAGCCCACAAAAAGGGTTGTAAGTAAGAAAATACCCGTTAATATTTTAATTTTCATAACTATCTGATTTACAATTTCAAACTAAGACCAAAATTGTAACCTTTTGGTTTTCCCATATTTCCAAAATCAATCCCATAACCGCCAATACCTCCTAAACCAGGTGTATTTAAGTTAGACTCAGGATCTAAACCTGTATAATTGGTAAACATCACGAGGTCTGTTGCCGTAAAAAACACATTCAAAGAGGCTTTTTGTCCTAAGAAGCGTGTAGCAGATTTTGGCAGTCTGTAACTAAGCGTAATATCACGCAAACGCATCGTATAAATATTCTTCTCCACAAACATACGTGGCTCTATATTCGTAAAATAATAAGCCGACGCGCTATAAGGCGTTACCGCAATACTATTCTTTGTTGGATTGTCCGTATTTTCTAACCCATCTTGAAGAACACCTTTAATAACACGAGGATCTTCACGATTCAATGTTTTAGTAGACATACCCAACGTAAACAAGTTATAATCTAAGCCGTTTAATACATCACCACCATAACGTAAATCCCACAAGAACGTCAAATAGAAATCTTTATAATTAAACTTATTAACAGTTCCTAATGTGAATTTTGGTAAGCGATCTGCTATTGGATAATAACGATCTGTTCCAGGAATAGGTAGCCCCGTAGAAGGATTTATAATCACCTCATCTTTATCATTTCGCAAAAACTGAGTCCCAGTAAGAGCTCCAATACTATAGCCTGGAACCACCGCCGACCGAACACCACCTAAAACCTGTGTATCAGACTCATAAAGCTCTGGAAGCTCATCTGCTAAAGAAAGAACCTTCCCTTTATACTGTGTATAGTTAAAGGTTAGATTCCAGTTAAAATCTTTTTTCTTAATCGGGTTAAATATAGCTTGAATCTCGGTTCCGTAATTCTTCACTTCTCCCCCATTCATCATTTTTAGGACAAAACCAGAACCATAACTTAAGCGTGGAAGAATAATTTGCCCGTCACTTTTTCGAGAAAAATAAGCGATATCAAACGTGACAAATTTATTGAATAGCGAAAACTCTAACCCTGTTTCAAATTCTTTTGTCATCTCAGCGACCAATTTGGAATTTCCTCCATTCACCCCAAAAGCATAACCTCCACCTGTAGAATATTGTGGTTCATAATTTGAGCGTGTATAATACGATCTTCCTGGCCCTTTACCTGTCCTACCCGTAGACAAACGCAACTTCCCATCCTGTAACCAAGAGGCATTATTCTTGAAATACTCCAAATCGGCAAAATTAAATGCCAAAGAAGCAGATGGATAAGAGAAAAATGGATCATTAGGCATCAAACGAGAACTCCCATCCAATCGACCCGAAAGTGTTAAATACAACAACTCTTTATAGCCCATAACGGCTTGACCAAAAAAACCTATTGTTCTAAAATCATTAACTGAATTCTTAGACAAACGAGTTGATGCATAGGTATTGTTGATATTATAGAAGTCTGGATCAAAGAAATTCGTTCCATATTGAGAGTCCGTTATCGAACTTAAATCACGAACCTCAAAACCCAAACTACCACTTAAAGAAAAATCCTTTCCAATTTTTGTTCTAGCCGATGCATTTAAATTACCATATAGTATGCGTGTACTATTCTGATAGACACTTAATCGACCACCTGTCGGAGAAGTAGAGCTTCCTGATCCCGAATAAGATTGCGGGTGCAACACATTAATACCGCGTGTATTCGAATAATCTAAACCGAGAGTACCTTTAATGTTCATCCACTTAATCGGTTTATAGGTAAAGTTAGTAGAAGCAAGCGTTCTGTTCACTTGATCATTCGCGACATTGCGATACGTATCCCAAAATGGGTTATCCAACTCATTATAAATATCACGAGTATTTAAAACGCGATTTCCTTTCACGTCTATCCAATCGCGAACATCGTAAAGCGGATTGAACCGCATCAACGTCATTAAATAACCTGTTGCTCCCTTACGAGCCTTATCATTATCGCTATAGATATAGTTAAAAGATGTATTTAATTCGAATTTGTTAGAAAACTTAGCTGTAGAATTTAAACGTGAAGAATAGCGGGTATAACGCGTGTTAGGAACAATACCTGTATTATCATTATACTCGTTAGACCAACGATAAGTTAGGTTTTCATTCCCGCCTGCAAAAGTTACATTATGTTTCTGATTATAACCTGTTCGGAAAAAATTGTTAACATTATCCGTATGTAAAACCATGTCATCCTTATACTTAGGACCCAATGCATAAGCAGATGTTCCATCATAAGAACCATTCACACCCTGCATATAAACAAATTGTCTTTCGGGAAACTTGTTCACAGATTCAACACGACCTGAGTAATTATACGTTACGTTGAAACTTCCGGCTTTCGCTTTCTTCGTCGTAATCAATATCGCACCACCAGCCCCCTGACTACCATACAAAGCTGTCGCCTCTGGTCCTTTCATAATTACATAGGACTCAATATCCTCTGGGTTAATGTCCATTCCCCGATTAGAATAATCGACATCACGATTAGCGCCGTTCATGGCTAAATCGTTCTCATTAACTGTAGAGTTGTTAATAGGCACACCATCCACAACAATTAAGGCGCTATTATCTCCCGATATCGATGCAAAACCGCGAAGTACAATCTGTGCGGACGCTCCAGGCATACCACTCGTACTGTTGATAGACAGTCCAGGTACCCGCCCTTGCAATCCTTGGAAAAATGCCTCTCTTTGTGTTTCTGAAACATCATCACCCGCAACTTTAGGCGTTGAGTACCCCAGCGATTTTACGGAACGCTCAATTCCCATCGCGGTGACAACAACTTCATCGATTGACTTATCATCAATCTGCATCGTTAGATTTAATTCCCCAGAAACGACGGTAACCTCCCTAGAGGCATAACCGATGGCAGAAAAACGCAGTTTATCCCCATTTACTGCTTGAATGGAGTAACCTCCATTTTGATCCGTTTGGACAGATCGTGACTTCCCGACGACGCTCACGGTAACGCCGCCTAACGGTCCTTTTGTGTCGCGCACGACACCTCGAACCGTGTTTTGTTCTTCTTTGTTTTTGGAAAATTCGGCCTTCAGCGGATTGCTATACCGCCAATCAAGCGCATCCTTTGCAGCAAGCGCAGGATAACTGACCGTTCCCAAAGCAATAGAAAATAGCAAAGCTTTTTTCATTGTTTTGATTTTAGTAGGTGAATAGTAGTTACTGGTTAGTCTTCTTAAAACCTCAATAGGCGCTAAGAAATACGTTTTCTATAATTTTGATTTCTCTGTACCAAACAGACAATTAATTAGTTGCACAATACTAATGTATTTTTAAACACAATGCAAGAAGATGCAGTATTTTTTTTGTAAAAAGAATAAAAATGCTGAACAATAGCATATTAAAAGACTTGTTAACAGAAAGAATTGCAAAAAAATGCGCAAAAAAGCAATTAACCGAAAAACTAAACACAAAAAAAGCTATCCAAATACATGGATAGCCTTCTTTATAGCAAACATTATCAACTGATTATTCTTCAACATCCCACCATACGGGGTATGATATAATCGTTCTTGCAGCCGCCTCAGGGTTAGACGCTAGCCAATTTTCAGAATTATAATTCCGTTCATGGCTACATTGCTGAATGCGACGCGGCCAATAACGCACGTTTTTAGGATCATTGGAAGGATAACATTCTGCCGCCGCGGAGTTAAATTCAAAAGGTCTTCCAAAATCAGGATAAACCACGCCAAACTTAGCATCAGGTGCAGAGTAGTTGAATCTTCGCATATCATTCCAGTTCTGCATCGTCAACGACATCGCAATTTGTTTTTGCTGCATAATCTTTGCCATAGTCAGCTGACCTGCAGATTGTGCGACCGCAGCGCTATTCAAAAACGTCGTGATTTCTGTTTCAGATATGACCTGCTTTCCATAAACAGTCTGAAGATACCCCGCCAATCGTATATTCATAGCCTCCATATGTGCCCTAATACCGGCCTTATATGCCGTAAGCGCACCACCAGCATCTCCTTTTCTAAACAATGCTTCTGCTTTTATAAAACACATCTCATGATAAGGTAAAAGGTGAGCCGGAGCATCTGCACGGATATAAAAACTACCTGTTGAGTTCACATTGATAACCGTATTGTTGAATTTAGGATTTTCTAACGTCATCCCATTATAGCGATTTGCCAAATAGTTATCATTCTTATTATCTGCCATTAAAGCAATCCAATCAAAACGGTCTGAATATACAGATACATAAACAGAGTCTCCTTGACGAGGAACCGCCGTATTCGTCGTATACCAACGATTTAAAAAATCACCATTCCCACGCTGTGCTACGGTTGTTGCACGCACATAACCTGAAGGGTGCGATGTTGCAGGATCTTTACGTGCAGCCATTATTTCATAAGCTACAGGCCCACTATTGCTGCGGATATTAGAACCAATAAGATCAACTCCTTTAGACAAACGCCACTCCTTCTTGCCTGTTGTGCTACTGTAAAACTCAGCACTTGGAATAATCCGTGTAGCACGTGGGTCAACCACGCCAGAGCCCCCCGTAAAACTATTGGTCAATAAATCAGTATACCATTTCGTCATGCGATTTCCTGTCCCTCCCAAATTGCCATGCTGCATAGATCGTACAATTCCAGCAATATTTGTTGCCTCTGTATTAATTGCCAGCATTGTTGTATTATCATTATTTGAAGCAGGAGCCTTTTCTAATGCAGCTAAAATAGCATCTGGATCATAAAATGACTTCTTAGATAGGTTATTTAACCACCGAGCTTTAAGTCCGTATGCTAGTTTAATCCATTTCTGAGTATCTCCACCGTTCCAAACATCACCATTCGATAGTTTGGTTGCCGTCGCAGGCTGGGCTTTTGCCAGATTCTGAATCGCCTGCTCTAACATATCCAGGCAACCATAAAAAATTGTTTTTCCATCATCATACTTCGGCGATATATTAGCACTCAACGCCTCTGTATACGGGATTTCTCCATACAAATCCAACATTAACATAAATCCCCAAGCATGAATGAGCTGGGCTGCGCCAACATAATGCCAGGCCTCTTCGGCTTTTGCCTTCTCAATCATAGGCTCTAAATTGCCCGCCGTATAAACAAACCACGCCTGATATGGCCAAGTCGTAGAAGCTAAAGGAAAATCCCATCGCACGATGAGGTCGTTATTTGTCGATCCTGATATTTTAGTAATATTTTGTGTAATCCATGACGCTCTTGTGCCAGAAGACTCATAGGCGTCAACAAATTGCATCTGAATCGATCTTAATCTTAAATCTGGTGTAGGCACATTCTCATTTGCCTTCTTTGGATTTTCATTTACATCCAACCATTTGCTACAAGAAGAAAGGTTCAACAAGAGCAAAGCACCACATATATAAGCTAGTTTTTTCATGTTTTCTCTCTTTAAAAAGTTAAATTAAGTCCAAACGTAACCCCAGACAATGCTGGAATACCATTGTAATCAATACCTACGGAACTAGACCCTATTGCTCCAGAGCCAGCCGCTGACGTTTCTGGATCCATACCTTTATAGTTTGTCCACAGCCATAGATTCGTTCCTGTAACAGTAGCTGTCGCTCCTTTGATTCCTTTCACACGAGCAAGTATATCTCTTGGCAATGAATATGCTAAAGAAACGGTTCTCAGACGTAACCAATTGGTTTTTGTCATGTAGTTCGCTGACTCTAAATTATAGGCACTTTGCCAATAATAATTATTAATAACATTCTCGCCACTAACGCTTTGATTTCCGATTGGATACATTTTACCAACCTCATAATCAAAAGTCTTTACTTCTGAATAAGTAGGTACTTTCTTACCATCAGCACCTTGTGTTTCTCCTGTTTTCACAACCCCGGTAATAGAAAGCTTATCACGATCTGCCGAACGTGCACTCATACCATTACTCGTCATGTAGTAGTCCGTTCCATTATAAACATGTCCTCCAATTCGATAATCAAGTAAGAAGGAAAGATTCCAGTTTTTATATTGGAAATTATTATTTATACCACCAAAAAGTTTTGGCTCACGGTTTCCAATCTCATGCGTCACCAAACCATCCGATGTCGGCATACCAGATTCTGCATTCAAAACCAAGTGTCCATCAGGACTTCTTAACCACTGAGATCCAGAAATCCCCATAAAATTACCGCCATTGAAGGATGCTGCTTTAGCATTACCAACCTGAACATCGGTAACGTACAACACATCTAAACCAGGAGCTAAATCCGTAACACGACCTCGATTACCCGAAGTATTAATCATAATATCCCACGTAAAGTTTTCCTTTTTTATTGGCGTAGCCGTTAAACTCAGCTCCATCCCTTTATTGATAACTTTGCCCGCATTCATGTACATCAAAATATAGCCAGTCGTCTGACTTGTTCTAGGCTGCATCAACTGATTTCTACTTTCGTTTTGGTAATACGTAATATCCAAGCCTAAACGATTTTTAAAGAATTTTAAGTCTAAACCATACTCTTGAGAAATGGTTCTTTCTGGTTTTAACTCTTTATTTCCTCGCAACCAATCATTACGAACTCCAACTCCCGTTCCGCCACCAAATAAAGTATACTCCGCCGGATTCACCACATATGTGTTCGTCACATAGGGATCGGTATCTTTACCTACACCTGCCGCTGCCGCACGAATTTTACCATAGGATAGAATATTATTTTCTGGGATAAATTTGGAGAAAATAAAACTTCCCGAAATAGATGGATAGAAGTAGGAGCGATTTTCGATTGGCAAAGTAGAGGTCCAATCGTTACGTCCCGTCACCGACAAATACGCAAAATCTTTATATGCCGTCCTAAATTCTCCAAAAACACCAATTAGGCGATTTCTATTTAATGACTGGGCTGCATCTCTATCGATAAGGGCTGTATTGGTATACACATAGAATTCAGGAATAATAAAATTCCAAGACTTACGCCCATTATAATCAACCCGTGTTTGCTCCGCCGAAGTTCCCAACATTAAATTCATGTCGAAATCACCAAACTTCTTCTTGAAGTTGGTCATAAAGTTGGAACTAAGAAACTCAAATGTGCGATCATTTTCTGACAAGAGCCCTTTCTGATAAATTAAAGAAATACCAGACCCCGGAGCAGAGAAACGATCGGTTGTATTCGTGTAGCGATCAAGGCCAAGGGTATAATTAATGTCCCACCATTCCGTGATATCAACACTAGCCTTTACACTACCTGTAAAACGCTGTGTTTTATCTTTTTTAGTCATCCTATTTGATATCCAATATGGATTATCAAAATCATCAGGCACCAACAACCAGTTGAACGGACGAAATTTCTTTCCCTCTTCATTCAACCAATGTTGCATATCCATGTCTCTTGGCCAAATAAAAGCACCTTGTACGGCTCCTGCTCCGTTAGTATTGTAAAGACCTCCAGAGGTTAGTGTCCCCAATTGATCAGCAACAGAATAAGCGGCATTAGCAGCTAATTTTAAAGCTCCATAAGTCTGTTGCGCATTAAACCGAAACGTAGATTTGCTATACTCAGAGTTTGGAATAATCCCATTTTGCCGGAAGTCTGATGCAGAAAAATAAAAATTACTGTTTTTTGAACCACCAGATAGGTTGACCGAATTATCCCACGTGGAAGACGCTTTAAAGAAGTCTTTCATGTTATCATAACTAGTCTCCCCCGGAGCAAACTTAGCTCCCCAAGATCCCATTGTAGCAGTAGCATCCCCCTCTTGCAGGTTACCATTTTGTTGATAAGCTCCCCTTTTATAGGTATTCTGTTGCTCTGGCAATCGATTAGCCCAATTGGAAACAAACCTAGAATTTACACCAATTGAAGCTTTACCTTCTTTTCCACTTTTCGTCGTTATTAATACCACACCTGCCGAAGCACGCGCACCATACAAAGCAGCAGCAGCAGGTCCTTTCAATACCGAAACATTTTCGATATCCTCAGGGTTAATATCCATGACGCGGTTACTATACGTACCATTTGTACGTTGCCCTCCATCAAAACCACTATCGCCATTTATATTGGTATCATTATTATAAATGACACCATCAACTACGAATACAGGCTGATTATCACGCTCCAAGGAAGTACCTCCACGCAAAATGATACTAGCGCCAGCTCCCGCACCACCACTAGTCTGTGTCACGTTGACCCCAGCAATTTTACCCGCTAAGGAGTTAATAATATTTGCTGTCTTGTTTTTCATAAGCTCTTCACTACCCAAATCCTGAGCAGCATAACCTAATGCGCGACGCTCCCGCTTAATCCCCATTGCGGTCACAATAACCTCTTCCAAGTCCGTTTCCCCCACCTTTAACACGACATTGTGGCTCGCCCCTGAGACGACAAGCTCATGTGAAACATAACCGAGACTACTAAAACGAAGCCGATCCCCGACAGCCGCATTAATTGAATAAACACCACTCCCATCCGTTTGAACAGATTGGGATTTACCAAGCACAGTAACGGTAACGCCCGCCAATGGCCCCTTGCTATCCCGAACAACACCCCGTACAGACTGTTGCTCTTCTTTGGTTTTGGAAAATTCGGTCTTCAGCGGATTACTAAGCCGCAAAGCAATAGCCTCCTTAGCTGCAAGCGCAGGATAACTGACCGTTCCCAAAGCAATAGAAAACATTAATGCTTTTCTCATTGTTTCGATTTTAATAAGTGATTATTTAGTTATTGGTTAGCCCTCCTAAAGCCAATAGATGACCTTAAGAACAACTTCTCTATAATTTGACTTACACCCTGTATAGCACAGGAAATTAATTAGTTACACAATACTAAGGGTTTTTAAACAACAATGCAACAAATTGCAGTATTATTTTTGCAAAAAGAATGAAAAAGCTAAATAATCGCCTATTATAAGACGATAAAACAGAAATAAATGCATAAAAACGCGTAAAAACGCAACAAAACCCTAGGGCTGAATTGTCAATTTGGAAGGCAAGGCCAATGCTTCACGCAGGCGTTTCATAAAGGAATCTCCAGGATCGGACTTCCCCGTAATGTAACTTGGATCGGTTTCTTTCCACCATTTCGTATCCTTAAATTGTTGATACTCGTGGTGTCCAATTACATAACTTATTTTGTACTTCGCCATGAGGTAGCGAATTAAAACTGTATTCGCAGCAAGCTGCTCGTCTGTCAAAGGTCGACGAGCGGAACCTATATTTTCAATACCAATAGCACAGTAATTTAAGCCAATAACATGCCTAGCAAACGTAGTTTCAGGAAGCAATTGAAAAATGGTGCCATCGCGTGCAATTAAAAATTGTGCGGAAACATTCAATGGGCTCGCCTTTTGCAAATTTGGACGCGCAGGAAGTCGAACCGGATTAAAAGTGCTGAAAGTTTTGTCCACCGACAACACATCGGTCCAATGGACAACAATAATTTGGGGCGTTATTTGTGCCTTATCCTGCGTTAAACCATGACGCTCTTTAAGATAGGTTAAAGACAAAGCTTCTCGCTCGGCATCCCATAAAATTGGTCGCTGAACAATAAAAGGTCTTTCCTGCCCAAAAAGCGCAAAGCTATACACCAACAAGAAAGCCAAAACCAAGCTACGATACCCCATACAAAAACAAAACTACCTAAAAATCTTAGGTAGTTTCGTAATATATTCGCGATATTTTAACTAGAGATTACTTAACTTTCTTAGCTACGTATTCACCTTCGTTACTCAATCGGTCAATCGCACGCACCGCAATCGCCTGCAATTTCTTTCCGTCTTTTACTGTTGGAAATCCTTTTTCCGTTTGCGATGGATCTAAAATTTCATATTCCCAAACATTGCCATATTGTGCGTAAACAACCCAGTGGAACACTTTTTCAGGCTGCTTATGCAACCATTTAGCGAAAACACTGCTACGCTCTGGCGTCAACAATAAAGTTGGAGCTAGCACAGGGCTTGTTTGCAACCATGGCGTACGTGGCACCAAAGCCAACTCTTTATACGGACCATTGCGAAGCGCCTCTGTCATTGCTGGACTCTTCGTTAAACCAGCGATGCTCCAGTGCACCTCTCCAGGACTATTTGGAACAATCTCACGTGTAGCCTTTACTTGGTTAACAATCTCTTGTGGACGGTTCGAAGAACGAACCTCAACCGTATTTAATCCTGGCCATAAATGACGCTGATGTGTATTCTCTGATTGCCACCATTTCAATAATGCAGGGAAGCTCTGTTTTGCGGGCTCAATCGGCCAATATAACTGAGGTGTGAAGTAATCAACCCAACCTTTGTTTAACCATAGTTTAGCATCGGCATAAAGCTCATCATACTGTGAAGACCCTGTTATCCCTGCTGGATAACCCGGTTTCCAAATCCCAAATGGACTCAAACCAAACTTAACATAATTCTTCTCTGCCTTTATTTCTTTATAAACACGTTCAATAAAACGGTTTACATGATCACGTCTCCAATCGCCACGCGACAGATTGCCTCCTGTATTTTTGTAAGCAGCCCAACTTTGGTTATCCGGGAAGTCAGCTCCACCATTATACTCGGCATAAGGATAGAAATAATCATCAAAATGAACACCATCAATATCATAACGTTTAACGATATCTAGCACAACTTTAGCTGCATGGTCTTGTGTATTACTATTTGCTGGATCAAACCAATACATCCCATTTTTCAAACGAACGACCATATCAGGGGCTTTTTTAACCATCGACTCGCTCGTTACCGCTCCTCCAGCAGAGTGGTGTGCTCTGTATGGATTTAGCCAAACATGAAGTTCCAAACCACGCTTATGTGCTTCTGTAACCCAAAACTCTAAAGGATCATAAAAAGGAGTCGGCTGTTTACCAATTTGTCCCGTAAGGAAATAAGACCAAGGCTCGTGTGGACTGTTGTACAAAGCATCACCCGATGGTCTAACCTGAAAGATAACAGCATTGAAATTATTGTCTTTCAAAAAATCAAGTAAAGCAATAGCTTCTCTTTTTTGAGACTCAGTATTGAAATTATTCTTCGTTGGCCAGTTTATATTTGCAACTGTAGCAACCCAAGCACCACGAAACTCGCGCGTAACAACAGGGAGATTAGCTTTAATAAACTCATCTTCTACTGGCTTTACAGTAGCAGGCTGAACGAGCACCGGCTGAGCGGTATTTGCCTTATCAGTATTCGTCGTAACACCTGTCGCTGTATTATTCACGACTGCTGTAGAAACCAAAACTTTATTGGTAGACTTATTCTTGCGAGAGCCACAAGAAAACATTACAGTAGAAAGCATTAATGCTGCAAATGCCGCTGCTTTAATCGGTTTTAATATCATATCAGGCAAAACTACAATTTTTTAGCAAGATTTCGACGAATAGCGTCGCCTGTTATTCGTATCCTGCTAAACGACTTCTTTCCCGTGAAAATAAACCGTTCTAACGGTAAAATCCTTATTAAAGACAAGCACATTTGCCGTTGTTCCGCCCTGGAGACTTCCAATGTTTGCCTGCCCAATTAGTGCCGCAGGATAAACAGTGGCCATACGTATAGCCTCATCCAAAGGAATTCCAACCTGCTCAACGCAGTTTTTTACAGCCCCCAAAAGGGTCAATGCCGAGCCACTAAGCGTGCCATCAGGCAATGTGAAATGATCATCCTGTCGCACATGCTGGTAAGGGCCACTCGAGCAAGCGCCTACCGCATCGGTAATAAGAAATAGTCGTTCGCCAAGCAATTGCTTACTCAATCGCACGACCTCATAATTAACATGTATACCATCGACCACAATAGATGCGCGCACGTTGGCATCACGAAAAATAGCACCAGGCAACCCTGGTTCACGATGGTGTAAACCAGACATCGCATTCCACAGATGTGTAGCTGCTTTTATGCCTTTCGCAAATGCAGTAAGACCTTCCGCATAAGTAGCAGTACTATGTCCCGCACTTACTAAAACCCCTGCGTCCAACAATAATTGTAGACAGTCGTCATCCAACAACTCCGGCGCCACCGTCATCATCCGCACAGCCCCTTCCGCGTCGGCTAACAAATCCTGAATAGCTGCACGCTGAGCTTTGACAATCAATTCTTCCGGATGAGCACCGCGTTTTTGGGCATTTAAGAAAGGACCTTCCAAGTGCAATCCAATGGCCACAGAAGAACGAGCGGCCAAGAACACGGCAATAGCTTCTTTAAAGAGTGCCAAACTATTCGTCGCTAAAGTCAACAAATAACTTGTACACCCTTGTGCTAATAGCTGCTGATCGATATGATGTACAGCTGCTTCACGGAGATCCGCAGAAAACAAGTCTGTTCCTGTTCCATAGATTTGTAAATCAATTAGACCGGGACAAATATTTGCACCATCTACGTCTACAATTTCATAATCGTCCGGAACAGCATGCCGCGGAAAAATACCATGAATATGTTGCCCATGAATTAACAAGGCTTGCCCTATAAAATTATCCGAACCCGTATAAATATGTCCGTTTACTAAAGCAATCTTATTTCTCATGGCTATCCGTTTTAGTTTATCAATTTATGATCTTCTCCAGAAGTTTTTAAAAGATTTGTCTTCAATTCATTCTCTGCTTGAATCAATTCTTGTTCAACTACTTTACGCTTCTCACGACCATCACGCTGAATCTGTAATACCTGTTCAATAGTGGATACTATATCTTGATTAGCCTTTTTAATCGTTTCGATATCTACGATACCGCGTTCCGTTTCTTTGGCAATATTAATAGTTGACTCCTTCAGCATCTCAGAATTTCGACGCAACAGTTCATTCGTCGCATCCGTAACCGCCTTTTGTGCTTCCAATGCACGTTGAGAATGAGCAATACCCAAAGTCAATACCATCTGGTTTTTCCATAAAGGAATGGTGTTAACCAAAGAAGACTGGATTTTCTCCATTAAAGCAGAGCTGTTGTTCTGAATCAAGCGAATTTGTGGAGCCGTTTGCAGAACCACCATACGTGTTAACTTCAAATCGTGCACCTTACGCTCAAAACGTACCACATGCTGCTCCATATCTTTATAAGCTTGAATTTTATGCTGATCACCCGAGCTTTCTGCTTCTTGCTTCAGAGCAGGCAAAGTTACAGCATGTGCCTCCTTCAGCTTCTCTTCACCGGCAGCAATATAGAGCGTAAGCTCTTGAAAGTAACCTTGGTTCTCTACGAAAAGCTTATCAAAAATATTGACATCCTTCGCTAAGCTCTGATAATGACCTTCTAACTTAAGCTCTATTTGATGAATATTTTTCTCTACAGACTGGTATTCAGTACGCAGGCGCTGCAACTTCTTCTTGAAATTATCAAAAAAAGGAATCAACGGTTTTTTATTCAAATTTGCATCAAAAGCCTTAACATCAGTGCGTAAATTCAATAAAATATCTTCTGCTCCACCCATATCCTTGGTGCGCACTTGCTTTAAAATCTCATTCGAGAAATTACTCACTTTACTTTGACTGCCTACACCATACTGAATAACATTCGTCGTAGACGTCAAATCAATTTTATCTTTATGCTGCTTGATTACGGCCTGTTCTTCTGCCGTAAACTGTACAGAAACTGCGTCCTTCTTTTCTTCGTTATCATCAAACGCGATAGGTTCCAAATTAGCCATAACTTAATCTTTTAAGAGGTTTCTATTTTTTAATGTTTGGATATATACATCTGTTTCAGCGGAAACATCCAATATACCCGACTGAAATTGGTTGGTCACTTCTTGCTCTATCGCAATCACTGCCTGACCGATAACTTGTTCCAGCTTCTTCATTGAAGCTGCTGTTACCGAATTATTTAAAGCTGAATTTTCAATCTCATCATACTTCATCAGCACATTAACCACCGTAGCATGACGTACCAAAAACTTGTCTGCTTCCATCCGGTCATTCCGCTCTAACAGCTGAAACAACCGTATTATCTTATCAATATTTTTGCGAATCGCAATATTTTCTATCTCCTCCCTCCAATGCAATAAACGATCAATAAAAAGTTGAGGTGTATCTAAATTTGAGACCGAAAGTAACAAAGGGTCGCGATAGCCAACTTTAGGAATCCATCCTAAAGGTCTGATTTCAGCAAGCTCTAAGCGCTGTAAGTAAGGCTTAGCCCGATTCAAAAGCATCCCATTTCCGATAACATACGCGGCAATATACCCACCGAAAGTAAGCAACAAAGCCGGCGACATAGCGCCCACAAAAAACACAAAAGAAGCCAACAGGCCTATCTCAATCAGTATAAAAGCTATCGCAGAGGCATACCAAGAGCGTATTTTACTCTTATGTGCCTGCGCAAGCATGACGAAAGGAAAAATATGAATCGGAAAAGGAATGAATAGCGCAATGGAGATAAAAGTCCATGTAAGCTTCTGTAATTCCCATTTTTTCGTCTTCTTCGTAGCAAATCCCATGCTGCAATTTAATTATTTTTTTAATTCCTGAATACATTGCTAAAAACAATTCTTATGCCCACGCTATTTTTTAAGAACCCAAAAGAATAAATAGATCTTTATCAATCAGCATAAAATCTATAAAAGCAGTAGTATCACCATTGAAAAGCACGAATAATAGCGGCAAATTCTATGTATATTCGCATATAATGCGCCTTAGTACAGAAGGTGACTATATGGAAATAAAACCCTAAAAAATGAAGATATTAATGGTATGCTTAGGCAACATTTGTCGTTCGCCATTGGCACATGGCATTCTAGCACATCAAGCAGCAGAAGCAGGATTAAATTGGGAAATTGACTCCGCCGGAACTGGAGATTGGCATATTGGGCAAGCGCCCGACAAACGCTCTATCGCAGTAGCCCAAAAATATGGAGTAGACATCTCTGAACAGCGTGCCCAGTGGTTTGAGCATCATCTTTTCGCCGCATACGACCACATCCTGGTGATGGACAAAAACAACTACCGTGATGTAATTGCGCAGGCGAAAACAGAAGATGACCGTCAAAAAGTACAGCTATTCCTAACGGAAGGTGAAGTTCCAGACCCTTACTTTGACAGCAACCTATTTGACCCTGTTTACCAACTGATTGAACAACGCTGTAAAGAATTGATAAAGAAGCTATCGTAAAGGAAAACAGGATTATTGCTTTCGCACAACCGTATCTTGTCCATATTTTTCTACTTTTGTTTTTACAGATATGAAAGCATCAGAAATAAATAGAAAATGGTCTGAACTCCAAAAAGCGGTAGTTAAAGACTTTGATACAGAAGCGCCCGATATAAAAATCATGCTATTTTTAATCGGCGTACAGGAGTTGGGCAAAGGTCCACAAACATTCTCGAAACGACAGAAGGAGGAACTTATGCATATTGCAAATTGTCGTCTGTTTAGTGAAATGGGATTTTATGAATTGAGAGGACTAGACGAAGAAGGCTGGCCACACTGGGAGCTTATCAAGCCTATTCCAAACTACACCCTTCTAGAGCAAGAAATGATTATGAAATCCTTAATCGTTGATTATTTTAGTAGCATCTACACATTTACATAACCATGATTCAAAAGAAACTAAAGAACATCCTTTTAACCGCATTGGGTATGCTTTTATCGGCCTCCCTTTTTGCGCAAAAGCCAATATACCACTACGTCAACATCCAAACGGATAAAGGACAGTGTCTACTCCGTTTATATAACGAAACGCCGAAACACCGCGATAACTTTATTAAGTTGGTAAAAGCAGGCTTCTACAACGACCTTTTATTCCACCGTGTTATTAATCATTTTATGGTGCAAGGTGGTGATCCCGATTCGCGTACAGCTACCTCCGGACAAGCGCTAGGTGAAGGTGGGCCTGACTACAAGATTCCTGCGGAAATCCAAGACGGATTGTTCCATAAAAAAGGAACGATTGGCGCAGCACGCGACAATAACCCGGAGAAAGAATCGTCCGCATCTCAATTTTACTTAGTAGAAGGACGTGTGTTTAGCGAGGCAGGATTAGACTCCCTAGAAACAGGCCGTATGAAAGGTAAAAAGTTTTCAGCAGCACAAAGAGCGGCATATACAAGCATCGGCGGTACGCCTCACCTAGACGGCAACTACACCGTATTTGGTGAGCTTATGAATGGTATCCCAACGATAGACGCCATTGCTGTCGTGAAAACCGATGCGCTGGATCGTCCTTTGGAAGATGTGAAAATGAACATGTCCCTACTAACAAAACGCGAAGCTTCAAATATCGAAAGAGAAGCTGCTGGGTTAAAGCCTAAAACAGGCTTCTTCACTAAGATAGCAGACCTTTTCTCCTCAAAAGAGTATTAATACATGAAAATAGTTTCTTACAATGTAAACGGCTTAAGAGCCGCCTTGAAAAAAGACTGGCTGGGATGGCTTAAAGAAGAAAGCCCTGATGTAGTGTGCCTACAAGAAATAAAAGCAACACCGGATCAAATTCCGGAAATTGCACTTCTTGAAGAAATGGGCTACGAGCACTATTGGTATCCTGCACAAAAAAAAGGCTACAGCGGAACAGCAATCTTCACGAAAATAACACCTAAACAAGTCGTCTACGGATGTGGCCATGAAGACTACGACTTTGAAGGACGCATGATACGTACGGATTTTGATGATCTATCTGTTATGAGTGTCTATTTCCCTTCGGGCACCACAGGTGATGCACGTCAAGATTTTAAATATCGCTTTTTAGCTGATTTTCAAGAATACAGCAATAAGCTCTTATTGGAAAAACCGAACCTTATCATTTCGGGGGATTACAACATCTGTCACCGTGCAATCGATATCCACAATCCGAAGTCAAATGCGAACAGCTCTGGCTTTCTTCCTGAAGAACGCGAATGGATGGAAAACTTCATCAACTCTGGTTATATCGATTCTTTCCGTCACCTTAATCCAGAGCCCCACAACTACTCGTGGTGGAGCTATAGAGCTGGCGCACGCGCACGCAACTTAGGCTGGCGTATCGACTACAACCTCGTGTCGGAAGGATTAAGAGACCGCATCGAAAGCAGTGCAATACGTCCACAAGCCGTACACTCAGACCACTGTCCAATAGTGGTTACACTAAAATAAAAAAAGCTCAGCAGTTAATCACTGCTGAGCTTTTTTACGCTATCGTGAAGCTATTAACTCACTAATAATTTATAGCCTTTTCCGTGTACATTCACAATCTCCACATTAGGATCTTCCTTCAAATACTTACGTAGTTTACTCAAGAACACGTCCATACTACGGCCTGTAAAATAGTTGTCGTCATGCCAAATCTTAACCAGAGCTTCCTCTCTCGTCAATACATCATTTTTATTCAAGCACAACAAGCGTAGCAACTCAGCCTCTTTGGTAGAAAGCTTCTGCTGTTGTCCTTTATAAGAAATAACCTGACTGGTGTAGTCAAAGAAGTAACTACCGATTTCAAATTTATCAACGACTACCTCATCGCTATCTTTAGCCACCCTTTTCAGGAGTGCATTGATACGCAATAAAAGCTCCTCCACACGAAAAGGCTTTGTGATGTAATCATCACCACCCAATTCGAAGGCCTGCGTCTTATCTTCCATCATACCTTTAGCTGTAGCATAGATAATAGGAACCGTTTTGTCTAATTTGCGCACATCTTTACCCAAAGAAAAACCATCTTTCTTCGGCATCATGACGTCAAAAATACATAGATCAAATTTCTCTTTACGGAAAACCCCTAAAGCCTCTTCTCCATCCTGACAAAGGGTAACATCAAATTTGCCCTTTAATTCTAAATAATCCTTTAAGAGTTCGCCTAAATTAGGATCGTCTTCGGCTAGTAATATCTTTTGCATACGTATAAGCTTTTACGTGTTACTGGTTTTCTATTTTTTGATTCTTCAACGGGAAAGACAACTCAAATACAGTGCCTTTATCTTTCTCACTCTTCACTTGAATTTTTCCGTTCAGTCGTTTTACAATATCATTCACATAGCTCAAGCCCAGACCAAAGCCTTTCACATTATGTACATTACCGGTAGGAATACGGTAAAACTGATCAAAGATTTTCTCTTTCTGATCTTTCGTCATCCCCATCCCTTTATCAGCAACAGTGATGACAATACTATGCCTCACATTTATCGTTTTAACGGTGATATCAGGGGCTCCACTACTATACTTTATGGCGTTATCAACTAAGTTAAAGAATACATTGGAAAGATGCAATTCATCGCCGGTCACCAGGTCATCCATAGCCTCGATATCCATCTGCAATGCGCCGCCCGCCTTCTGAAGCTGTAGCTGCATGCTATCCAACACTCCGACTACCAAAGCATTAAGACGTACATCCACCATCTCCATTTTTAAATTCTCTTTCTCTAAGCGCGCAATATTTAAGACACGTTCAATATGATTACCCAAACGTACATTCTCTTCATAGATGATATTTGCTAAGCGGTTTACGCGTTTTTCATCAGAGGCGATCTCCGGATCACGCAAAGACTCACTAGCAATCATAATAGTCGCCACCGGCGTCTTAAACTCATGCGTCATGTTGTTCATGAAATCGGTCTTCATTTCCGAAATTTTCTTCTGTCTGAAAATAATCGTTAATGTATAAGCAAAAGCACCAATCAGCAAGGCCAACAAAGCAAACATAGGAAGCATTAAGTAGCTCATCCGATCACGTATAACAGATGACTTATTCGGAAAATACACCGAAAAAAGACCTGGAGAACTGCCTAAGTCATTCTCAAATAGTTTCGTGCTGTAGCGAGCAACGTTGGTATCGGCCTTTGGCGACTTACTACGCATGGTTTCATAAACGATAGCCAGCTGATTATCACGCACCTCAATATTAAAAGGAGCATAAATCTCACGCTTTGCCAATTCAGCCTCTAGCTCAAGCTTTAAATATTGAATATTAACACGGTCACGAAATGGACGCTTCGCCAACTCCATTCCAAACTCTACATCTTGCAAAATATGGCGACTTTTACCACCAATAATAGCCAAAGTATCAAACAGATTCTCTGCGCCAGCAAACTGCTGCGAATTTAAACGAATGAGCTCTTGCTCTAAAGCATGCAATTCAAATGCTATTTTAGCATCAACACGCGCAATCAGGGCTGCCGTCTGTATCGCATATACACGTCCACTACGGATATGAGGAATCACAAAGCGCGTGCTATCGTCCCTCGCTGGGACCATAGGAATCTGCTTCTTGGCTGTAAGCTCAATACGTGTATCAACAAAATCTTCATCAACCTGCTCCGCACGAACATCAAAATTGATTAAATCCTGATAACGCTTACGCTTAATGTAGGTTTCATAAAAAGAGTTGTTCACGAAAATCGCATTCGGATAACGCGCCT
Organism: Sphingobacterium sp. MYb382; assembly: GCF_037572665.1. Classification (NCBI taxonomy): domain Bacteria; kingdom Pseudomonadati; phylum Bacteroidota; class Sphingobacteriia; order Sphingobacteriales; family Sphingobacteriaceae; genus Sphingobacterium; species Sphingobacterium sp. MYb382. The sequence continues at coordinate 80,275 of NZ_JBBGZT010000009.1, read as the reverse complement.
TTAGGTCGTCCTCATACTCCTTATACTGCTGCTGATAATCAAACTGCTGAATTTGTAGCTTTTTGATACGCTCTTGTATTTTTATCTGCTGGGCAAGAAGTTCCTCTTTGCGCTGTCTCTTTTCTTGGTCGGCTTTATATTTCTGCTGACTAATACGCTCCTGCTCTTGCGCAAATTCAACAATTTCACGCTTCTCAATTTTACCAGAAACTGCCGTTAAAGAAGCCTTCACCGCCTCATCAAATAATTGAGATTTCTGCTTATACGACTCCCGTACAAAATAGTATTGCATAGCCATTACACCCAACAGGGCGATGGACATCAACCATATAATAAGAGAGATACTACGCTTCTTCATTGCCTACAAAAATAAACACGCTATTCATTCAAACCCTTGTTTTAACACAATTTAACAGCGGTTGTAGTCGCCAAGCTCCTATAACCACCTCCAAAACAGACATTTCAACGTCCATCGCACCTTTATTATGACAGCATAATACGAATTTATTCGCTATTCCTGCATGAATAAGCAGCATTGCAAACAAATATATTAAACGCCCCAACAATTAACCTCACGAAAAGCTGTCTACACAAAATGAAAGCCCCTTTTCACCCTATTTAAAGGAATGCAGAAGTCATTTTAAAATTTAACATTTTTAACACTTTAGGAAAATAAACCTTTACTTTTCACCCCCGTCTAAGACAAGATAAACTACCACATTATGAAAAGGTTATTGATAACGAACTTGGTATTTTTATTTCTCCTAACGAATGCCTTTGCACAAGGAGCAGATGTATATACTGAGCTTTTCGCTAAAATAGACAAAAGGCCACTAAACAAGCCAATGAGCAATAGCTACCTCATTGAGCCACTAGACTCGTTACTACGTTTTCGTAATCCCATATCTCCCATTGATATCCCAACAGCAAAGCCGCTATACTATTACCAGCTGCTAACGCCGACAAAAATACTCACAGGAAAAGGATTAAGCCCCATGCCTGGCACCGAGAAGCTCGATGCAATGAATCAAAAGCTCGACTCCCTGACGCAGAAGAATAAAATAATAAAGATTAAAACCTTCCCTACCAAAGAAGAAATTAAGAAAAAAGATTTATCCATTAGCGCAAAGCAAACAGATAAGAAGAAAAAAGCCAGCACTTAAAATTTGCTGGCTTTTCTTTTATTACATTTTAAGGCCGATTTCGCGAAGACGCTCATCTAAATATTGACCTGCTGTATAATCTTCATATACCTTTGGATAAGCTTCCGACACACAAGAGTCTAAACTTGCTAAATTCATCGCCGCTTTAGGGTGCAAGAAGAAAGGAACAGAAAAACGTGACGTTTTCATCAACTCACGAGGTGGGTTAACCACACGGTGGGTTGTTGATTTCAACTTGTTATTCGTCAAACGCTGCAACATATCACCTACGTTAACAACGATATCTTCACCCTTAGCTTTGATTGGGAACCAATCACCTTCTTTTGTCATCACCTCAAGTCCATCCGCGCTAGCGCCAATAAGAAGTGTAATCAAATTGATATCCTCATGTGCTCCAGCACGAACAGCATCTGGAGAAAGAGCATCTGGATTTTCAATCGGGAAGTAATGGATAGCACGTAGAATAGAATTCCCGTTAATCACATATTGCTCGAAATAGTCTTCTTCCAACTCCAAGTAAGTAGCAATAGCTTTCAACAAATTACGACCTGCGTCTTCCAATTTCTTGTAGATCTCTGCTGTTACTTCATTAAAACGAGGTAACTCCGCTACTAATGGGTTATCTGGAAAATCAACCTTACTGTATTCCTCGCCAACGATGGTCTGCCCACGCTGCCAGAATTCTTTTAAATCCGGGGTGCTCGCATCTTTAGCTTTCTCCTTACCTTTCACCGTGTAACCACGTTGTCCTGCAAGTTCTGGAAACTCATATTTCAACTTCGTTGCTTCGTCTTGCTCAAAGAAAGCTTTCACAACAGCATAAAGCTCATTGATTAATTCTGGGCTAAGGCCATGATTTGCGATGGTCACAAAACCAGTCTCATTGAATGCCTTTCCAATATCTTGCGCAAATTGATGACGCTGCTCTGAGGTTCCCTCAGTATACTGCAAAAGGTCTAATCGTGGAATATTTACTAATGCCATAATTCTTCTTATTTTACACACAAAGGTAAAGCAATATTTATAGCATCTACATAATTCATGTTTACAACGTTTTCCACAAAACACATAATTCACTGAAAATAAATGCTTAAAGTTTTCCACAAACAACCCAAAAAGAGCAACAACAAAGAAAATGAGTGAGCAATCACCTTATGTCATAAAATTATCCTAAATTTCTAAAAGGGTTTTTATTTTCAGTTCCAATACTGTATATTTGTTATGCTTGCATAGTAAACGTGTAACATTATGAACCAACAACACACCATAGATTATTTTTTAAAAACGAGCTGGCAAACCGTAGCGAACAAGTACAATACGATTGCTAGTCAACATGGCTTTACACAAGCCGCAGGTTATATTTTAATAAACATCCACAAAGAAGGAACTTCCGTTTCTCAAATAGCAAATTCTACTGGCGTAAAAACAACCTCCCTGTCTAGGGTGTTAAGTAACCTAGAGTCTTTAGGTTTTATTTATCGCGAGACGAATAGCTCCGATAAGCGCTCTGTAAAAGTATACTTAACAGAATTAGGTAAGGAAAAACGCAAAGTAGCGAAAGATGTTGTCCGTGAATTCAATGAATACATGGAAGCACAATTAACGGAAAAAGAAAAGGAACAGCTCATCAAGTCCTTACAGAAGATTAATGAGTTAGCACAAGCTTATGCCCCAAATAATGAGGCTGTAGCCGTTTAGTAAGAACCTTATAAAGTGATAAATCTATTGATATGAATAGAAATATTAAAAAAGTCGCTGTCTTAGGATCCGGTGTTATGGGATCAAGGATAGCCTGTCATTTTGCAAACATTGGGGTCGAAGTACTCTTGTTAGACATTGCACCACGCGAACTACTCCCTGCTGAAGAGGCCAAGGGACTAAGCCTACAGCATCCTGCTGTACGGAACCGCATCGTCAACAGCTCGTTGGAAAACGCACTCAAGACAAACCCTTCCCCGATTTACAGCAAAAGCTACATCTCCCGTATCAAAACAGGAAATTTTGAAGATAACATGAAAGATATTGCCCACTATGATTGGGTGATTGAAGTTGTCGTCGAACGCTTAGAGATTAAGCAATCTGTTTTTGAACAGGTGGAGCAGCACCGCAAAGCGGGTACATTGATTACCTCGAATACATCAGGTATCCCAATCCATTTAATGACCGAGGGTAGATCTGATGATTTCAAAGCCCATTTCTGTGGCACACATTTTTTCAATCCACCGCGCTACTTAGAGCTTCTGGAAATCATTCCTACAAAAGATACCGACCAAGAGGTTATCGATTTCCTCATTCACTTTGGAGATACGATGCTCGGCAAAACGGTCGTTTTATGTAAAGATACGCCAGCATTTATTGGCAACCGAATCGGGGTCTACTCGATGCTCGCACTAACGCATTTAGTAGAGCAAATGGGTCTTTCTGTTGAGGAAATTGACAAATATACAGGCCCAGCAATGGGACACCCCAAGTCGGCAACCTTCCGTACGGCAGACGTCGTTGGGCTAGACACTCTCGTCAATGTAGCTAATGGACTCGTTCAAAATGCACCCAATGATGAGGCTAAAGCCGTGTTCACCCTCCCAGAATACCTAAACAAAATGGTAGCTAACAAGTGGCTCGGCGAGAAGACCAAACAAGGCTTCTATAAAAAAGAGAAAGATGCACAGGGTAACACCGTCATTCTATCACTTGACCTTAAAACCCTCGAATACAAAGAGCAGCAAAAGATAAAATCAGCGACTTTAGAAGCGACAAAACCTATTGAGGATATTCGCAAACGTATGAAAGTGTACGAAAAAGGAACAGATAAAGCCGGTATATTATTCCGTGCCATGCACTATCCTTTGTTCGAATATGTAGCCAACCGTGTACCAGAAATTACAGACGACTTCTACCGCATCGATGATGCCATGCGTGCTGGTTTTGGCTGGGAAATCGGACCATTCCAAGTGTGGGATGCCTTAGGTGTTCGCGAGACTATCGCTAAAATTGAAGCTGAAGAGAAAAGACTTCCTGGACAAACGGGCGTTGTAGCCCCTTGGGTTCATGAAATGCTGGATGCCGGCAATGAATCGTTCTACAAAATTGTAGATGGCGTACAACATTATTACGACATCAAGTCAAAAACATATAAAGCAATTCCGGGTACCGAAGACCTTATCGTCTTAGATCATATCCGCGCCAACAAAACCATCTGGAAAAACTCTGGTGTTACCATTACGGATCTTGGCGATGGCATCATCAACTGTGAGTTCCACACCAAGATGAATACTATCGGCGGCGATGTGATACAAGGAATAAATAAAGCTATAGACCTCGCAGAAAAAGAATATCGTGGTCTCGTTATTAGCAATGATGGCAAGAACTTCTCCGCAGGAGCCAACATCGGCATGATTTTCATGATGGCAGCAGAACAAGATTATGAAGAATTAAACATTGCCATACGCATGTTCCAAAACACGTCTATGCGCATTCGCTATTCTGCGATTCCGGTAGTCGTTGCTCCATTCCAACTGGCTTTGGGCGGTGGCTGCGAGTTCTCTATGCATGCCGATTTCGTTCAGCTACATGCGGAAACATACATGGGCTTAGTCGAGTTTGGTGTCGGCGTCATCCCTGGTGGTGGTGGTTCCAAAGAGTTTGCGCTTCGTGCTTCTGATGAGTTCAAAGCAGACCAGATCACGCAAAACACACTCCGTGACCGCTTCTTGACCGTTGGGCAAGCGAAAGTATCTACCTCCGCGGTAGAGGCCGCAGAACTGGGCTATCTACAGCCTGGTAAGTATGCCGTAACGATGAATCGGAAACGCTTACTGCTGGATGCCAAAAATAAAGCCTTGGCTTTAGCAAATGCAGGCTATGTGCAGCCAGCACCACGCAACAACATCAAGGTATTGGGCAATCAAGGCTTGGGTATTGTATATGTTGGCGCTTCATCTATGCGTGCTGGGAACTATATATCCGATCACGACAAGAAAATATCTGAGAAACTAGGCTGGGTCTTATGCGGAGGAAACCTATCAGCACCAACGGAGGTGTCTGAGCAATACCTCTTAGACCTAGAACGCAAAGCTTTCTTAGAGCTCGCTGCCGAACGGAAAACCTTAGAGCGCATTCAACATATGCTCACCAAAGGTAAACCGCTAAGAAATTAGCCTGTCTAGCAAGACAGAAAAAGGAGTCGATAAACAGGAATACAAACGAAACCGAGGACAATAGTTTTAAAACAAAACAGATTCTCGATCAATAGTAGAAAAAAATGGAAGCATACATCATAGCAGGATATCGTACCGCCGTCGGCAAAGCCCCAAGAGGCGCTTTCCGCTTCATGCGGGCTGATGATTTGGCCGCAGACGTGATTAAACACCTCGTCTCCACCGTTCCCAACCTTGACGTTGAACAGATTGACGATGTCATTGTCGGCAATGCCATGCCCGAAGCTGAGCAAGGCCTTAATGTTGGCCGCCTGATTTCCCTTATGGGGCTCAACACGGATAAAGTACCTGGCGTTACGGTAAACCGTTACTGTGCATCAGGCTTAGAAACCATTGCCACAGCTGTTGCGAAGATTAAAGCAGGTATGGCTGACTGCATCATTGCGGGTGGCGTTGAGGTCATGTCGGGCATGCCTTTTGGCGGATGGAAAATTGTACCCAACCCCGTTGTAGCAAAAGAAAATCCAGATTGGTACTGGGGCATGGGCCTAACGGCCGAAGCCGTAGCCAAGGAGTATAATGTTTCACGTGCAGACCAAGATGCTTTCGCATTACGCTCGCACGAAAAAGCAATCGCTGCTCAACAAAACGGACATCTTAATGCGGGCATCGTACCGATTAAGGTTACCGAGAACTATTTAAAAGACAATAAAATCGCACAACGCGAATATACTGTAGACCGTGATGAAGGCCCTCGTGCTGACACCACAGCGGAAGCTCTAGGCCGCCTGAGACCTGTTTTTGCTGCCGATGGCTGCATCACTGCGGGAAACTCTTCTCAGACATCTGACGGAGCAGCTTTCGTTTTAGTTGTTTCAGAGAAAAAACTGAAAGAGCTAAATGTAAAACCTATTGCTCGCTTGGTGAGCTATGCTGTAGCAGGCGTACCTCCACGCATCATGGGTATCGGTCCTATTTATGCCATTCCGAAAGCATTGGAGCAAGCTAATCTTAAAAAAGAAGATATCAACCTTATTGAGCTAAACGAAGCTTTTGCTTCCCAATCTTTAGCGGTTATCCGCGAATTAGGGCTTGATGAATCTAAGGTGAACATCAATGGAGGCGCTATAGCTTTAGGCCACCCCCTAGGTTGTACTGGAGCTAAATTAACGGTACAAATTTTAAACGACTTGCAACGTCGTAAAGAGCGGTATGGAATGGTTACCATGTGCGTGGGCACAGGCCAGGGTGCGGCAGGCATATTTGAACTATTAGACTAAAAGTCTACAATCAGAAACGCAGTTTTAATCTTGCTGAACGCGAAAATAGACGCTTCAGCACAAAATAAAAAAAGATGGAAGCACACAAAAAAACAATCAAAGGTGGCGAATTTGTAATTCGCGAAACAGCATATACAGACATTTTCATCCCTGAAGAATTTGATGAAGAGGCGAAGATGATTCGACAAACTTGTCAGGACTTCCTAGATAGCGAAGTCTTAAACAAGCTAGATAAAATCGATGCCCAAGAGGAAGGATTGATGCAGAGCTTGCTAGACAAAGCAGGTGAGCTCGGTATTCTTGGCGTTTCTATTCCAGAGGAATATGGTGGCTTCGGAAAAAACTTTAACACCTCCATGCTTGTTGCAGAAGCTGTAGGCGGTGGTTTCTCCTTTGCCGTAGCCCTTTCGGCACACACTGGAATCGGTACACTACCTATTCTGTATTATGGAAATGACGAGCAAAAGGCTAAATACATCCCTAAATTAGCAAGTGGCGAGTGGAAAGCATCCTACTGTCTAACAGAACCTAATGCGGGATCTGACGCAAACTCCGGAAGAACAGCCGCTAAGCTTAATGCTGAAGGCACACATTACCATATCACAGGACAAAAAATGTGGATCACCAATGGAGGTTTCGCCGATGTGTTTATCGTATTCGCTAAAATTGATGATGACAAAAAATTAACCGCATTTATCGTAGAGAAAGATTTTGGTGGCATCACCATGAATCCTGAGGAGCATAAACTTGGTATCAAAGGGTCGTCTACGCGTCAAATCTTCTTTAATGACTGTCCAGTACCAGTAGAAAACATGCTTTCCACAAGAGAGAATGGTTTCAAAATAGCGGTAAACATCTTAAATATAGGACGTATTAAATTGGGTGCTGCGACTATAGGTTCTTCAAGAGCTGTTATTTCGCAAGCTGTAAAGTATGCGAACGAACGTGTTCAGTTCAACCTTCCTATTTCAAAATTTGGTGCTATTCGCTATAAATTAGCTGAAATGGCGACCCGCATATTCGCTAACGAATCGGCTGCCTATCGCGCCGGACAAAATATTGATGACGCCTACGATTCTTTACTTGCAGGAGGCATGGAGCAATCGCAGGCAAAACTAAAATCTGTAGAGCAATTTGCAATAGAATGTGCCATCATTAAAGTATGGTGTTCCGAAATGCTTGACTATGTTGTTGACGAAGGTCTTCAAATCTATGGTGGTATGGGCTATTCAGCGGAAGCTCCAATGGAACGCGCTTACCGTGACTCCCGTATTAACCGCATCTTTGAAGGTACAAACGAGGTCAACAGACTATTAATAGTCGACCTATTGTTAAAACGTGCCTTAAAAGGAGAAATTGACCTGATGGGACCAGCTACAGCAGTAGCTAACGAACTGATGGCAATTCCTGATTTCGGAGATGAGGATGAGTCACCATTCGCAGCAGAAAAGAAAATTATAGCCAACTTGAAAAAAGCAGGCCTACTTGTAGCCGGTGCCGCAGTGCAGAAACTAATGGCTTCGCTATCTAAGGAAGAAGAAATCCTAATGAACATTGCTGATGTCATTGGCTCTGTTTATGTGGCTGAGTCAGCGCTCCTACGTGCAGAGAAGCTTAGCCATGTTAAAGGCGAAGCCGCATCAGCTTTACACCTAGACATGGCACGTGTATATTTATACAGTACCATCGATAAGGTGCATGTTGCAGCTAAGGAAGCTCTATATTCTTTCGCCGAAGGTGATGAATTAAAAATGATGTTGGTTGGTATTCGTCGTTTTACAAAAGCTGAACCTTTCAATGTAAAAGAAGCTAGACAGCGTATCGCTAAAAAACTTATTGACGATAATAAATACAACTTCTAAGCCGAAGTACAGACGTCAATAACTTAAAATGTTTTCAAATTTGGGGAATTCTTCAAATTTGAAAACATTTTTTTTATGCTAAAAACCGCCATTAAGCACCAATAAACATCGATTCATCTTTTTTTTTAAAAAAAAGAATACAAAATCTATAAAAATAGTAGACTATTTAATTTTTGTTTATATATTTGTAATGTATTCGTTTTCAATAGTTGTTGAATACGGAGTCTATTTAACTATTTATTGGATGGCAAGTATGAAACACAACGACAAGACTGAACCTGATTTGAGCGCCTTCCGGCACTCTACTTTGATTAATACTCGCTATGCGCAACTGCGTGAGCGAATGCGTGGCTAAATCTCTCCCCCCAATACATATATAACGATGGGGAAGCTCTGCTTCCCCATTAAATTAAAAGTGATTCAAGCTTTCAATTGGCGTTGGCACTTGTATTTAGCACTATTAATCAACCTCAAATATATCAAAAAAAACACACTACTTTACCTTTCGCTTACGCTCGGCTCCGCCAGTTTAAGCATCCCTCGTGCTGAAGCACAAATAGAAACCAAACCGATAATCAATGCCTCACTAACAGGGACCATCATTGATGCCATTAGCAAAGAACCTTTAGAAGGAGTTACTGTCCAGCTAGAAGCGGTGACACACCAGGTTAGAACAGATAGAGAAGGTTTTTTTCAATTTGTAACCGGACAAAAGCTTCCGTTTACATTAATTGTTACACGCATAGGTTACCAAACACAGAAGATTGTTGCACAAACTTCTCCCATTCAAATTCAATTGCAACCAGCCATTGAATCATTAGACCAAGTTTATGTAACATCACGTAGACGTAAAGAACAACTACAAGATATTCCTATTCCCATTTCTATTGTTCGCGGCTCGGCCATAGAAGATGCTGGAGCTTTCAATGTCAATCGCTTAAAAGAGCTTGTTCCAACCGTGCAGCTATATGCTTCAAACGCGCGTAACACAACGCTCAACATTCGCGGACTAGGCTCTACTTATGGACTGACGAATGACGGGATTGACCCTGGTGTAGGCTTTTACCTCGATGGTGTCTACATTGCCAGACCAGCAGCAACATGGCTCGATTTTATCGACATCGAGCAAATCGAAGTACTGCGGGGACCACAAGGAACACTATTTGGTAAAAACACCACGGCAGGTGCTTTCAACGTCACGACAAGGCTACCGCAGTTTAAACCTGAAGCAAACTTAGAAGTAAGCTATGGAAACTACGGATTTATACAAGCCAAGTCATCCATCACAGGACCGATAGCCAAAAACCTAGCCGCTCGCATCTCCTTCTCCGGCACCCAACGCGACGGAAACTTATTTAACGTACACACCAATAGAAATATTAATAACACCAACAACTTAGGCTTCCGCGGACAGTTATTATTTACACCGACAGAAGATATCAAAATTGTCGTAGCAGGTGATGTAAGCAAGCAACATCCGGATGGCTATGGCTGGGGCGTAGCAGGTGTCGTGCAAACGCTAAGACCAGCATACCGCCAGTTTGATGCCATCATCAAGGATTTAAACTACGAGATACCTTATAAAAGTGCCTTTGAACGAAAAATCGACCTAGACACACAATCTAAAGCCGACAATGAGCTAGGCGGGGCTTCCGTAAATGCCGATATTAAAATTGGTAATGGAACGCTAACCTCAACATCAGCATGGCGTCATTGGAAGTGGGTACCCCTCAATGATAGAGATTATATAGGCCTTCCAGTATTCACCATATCCGCCGGTAATTCTAAGCACGACCAATGGTCGCAAGAGTTCCGCTACTCGGGTAAGATTAGTGAGACAGTAAGTGGCGTTGTCGGTTTATTTGGGTTATGGCAAAACTTAAGTACAGACCCTGTGCATACAGAAGAGGGAGGCTCCGCACTATGGCGCTTTGCACAAACATCAACCAGCGCTTTATGGAAAACACCAGGGCTGTTTGACAACTTCGGTATCCGTACTGAATATGGTATCAAAAGCACCAGTTTAGCCGCTTATACGCAAATTGATTGGTCAATAACCCCCAAACTTCACGTGTTGCCAGGCTTACGCTACAACTATGATAAAAAAGTAGCCAACTATGACCGTAAGCGTTATGGAGGACTACAAACCACCGACCCTGCGCTACTGGCACTAAAAAATGCTATTTATACAGACCAAGCTTTTGACACCGATGCGTCGGCAGACAATTTCTCCGGGCAGCTATCTGTTCAATATCGCTTCTCGCCGAAGGTGAATGCTTTTGCAACCTATGCACTAAGCTACAAACCAGTAGGAATTAACGTAGGTGGACTACCAACGGCAAATGGAGAAGTATTACTCGACCTAGCACGTGTAAAACCGGAAGCTGTACGTCATAAAGAATTAGGCTTAAAATCAAGCCCTACTAAAGGTGCAATATTAAATCTGACAGTGTACCAAACGGACATTAAAGATTATCAAACACAAGTGCAAACACCAGACCCTGGCGTAAACCGTGGCTACCTAGCCAATGCGGAGAAAGTACGTGTGCAAGGTATTGAATTAGACGGAAGCATCAGCTTCAGCAGCTTCTTCAGAGTCAATGCTGCCGTAGCCTATACCGATGCGAAATATAAGAAATTCACCAACGCTCCTGTCCCTCTGGAAGAAGTAGGTGGGCCACAAGCCTTTAAAGATATATCTGGCGGCGAGCTACCTGGTGTTTCTAAATGGGCAGGCTCCCTGGGTGCAGAAGTCAGCCAACCCGGTAAATTCCTGGGCTTAGGCGGGAAATACTTCTTAGCAGCAGATGCTTTTTCAAGGTCTAAATTTTCGTCAAGCCCATCGCCTTCAGCATTCTTAAACATCGATGGATACAGCTTAGTGAATGCCCGTCTCGGCTTTAATGCAAGCAATGGCTTGGGTGTTTTTGTATGGAGCAGAAACCTTACGAATAAGGATTATTATGAGCAGCTATTGGCTGCTCCAGGAAGCTACGGACAGTATGCCGGCATTGTAGCGGACCCACGTACCTATGGCGTAACCTTACGCTATAGCTGGAAATAAAAATAAAATGGAATAAAATAAATAGCAACCTAGCAGCATGAACAACTGCACTCATCTGTTTCCCAATTGAAGCTGACAGGGTATTATACCCTGTCACTTCTTTTTAAAGCAATAGTATAGCCCTTTAAAATCCCAATCACACGACCTAGAAAGGCCACTTAATTTTGGTATCTTTAACCAGCGATACTTCAAAACCACGCCGCTGCTCGCTAGACATCACTTTAGCGTGCACGCATTAAAGAATCAAAAACAAAAACCGATTGAAAGCATACGACGCCATCATAGTAGGCGCTGGCCCAAACGGCCTTGCCGCAGCGATTACCATGCAACAGCAAGGGTTATCTACCTTACTTATTGAGGGTGCTGATACGATAGGCGGAGGTATGCGTAGTAAAGAGCTTATTTGGCCTGGCTATACCCACGACATCTGCTCGGCCATACATCCGATGGCTATGGCGTCACCATTTTTACGATCCATCCCATTAGCGAAATTCGGTTTACGCTTTGTACACGCCCCTATCGCTGCCGCCCATCCTTTAGCAAATGGAGAAGCAGCTTTACTTTTTCAAGACGTCGCCGAAACAGCGGATCAGCTTGGTAAGGACGCAAAAACATATCGTCATCTAATACAACCTATTGTGGATAATTGGGAGCATTTGGCCTTAGCCACAATGGGGCCATTACGCTTTCCGCAGCATCCGTTTCAGTTAGCCTCTTTTGGACTTAAAGCACTTCCTCCTGCAGACTGGATAGCGAAGCTGTTCAAAACTACAAAAGGGAAAGCGCTATGGGGCGGCATGGCTGCCCATGGCCTACAGCCCCTCTCCAACTGGACAACTGCAGCTATCGGACTTGTGCTGATGGCCGTCGGCAATCGCTACGGGTGGCCGATTCCAGTAGGTGGATCCCAATCTATTGCGGATGCCCTAGCGGCATACTACACCAGCTTGGGTGGTGAAATCCGTCTCCATCATTGGGTTGATGATATCGGCAAGCTTCCGCCACATAAAGTTGCGGTATTAGATATGACACCGAAGCAACTTTTACAGCTTAAAGGGACAAACTTATCAAATAGCTATCAACGACAACTTCAGCGGTTTCGTTATGGCATGGGTGTATTTAAAGTAGACTATATTCTCAGCGAACCGGTTCCTTTTCAAAATAAGCAAACAAGACAAGCTGCGACCGTACATCTAGGCAACACCTACGCAGAGGTTGCTCATGGTGAACAGGAAACACAACGGGGTAAACATGTCGAAAAACCATTTGTCCTCTTTGCACAGCCTTCTGTCTTTGATGATAGCCGCGCTCCCCTAGGAGAGCATACCGGCTGGGCCTATTGTCATGTTCCAAACGGTTCTTCTGTGGATATGACGCAATATATCGACAACCAAATAGAACGATTCGCTCCAGGCTTCAAAGACTGTATTCGCGCAAAGGTGAGCATGAACGCCTTAGACATGGAAGCCTATAACCCGAATTATGTGGGCGGCGATATTAATGGGGGAATTATGGACATTAGGCAGCTATACACTAGGCCAACCCTATCGCTAAGCCCTTATCGCACGGCGAATTCATCGATCTACTTATGCTCATCATCGACACCTCCCGGAGGAGGGGTACATGGCATGTGTGGGTTTCATGCTGCGAAAATCGCATTAAAAGATCACTTCAATAAAACTGTAACTTTATAAAGACATGAAAAAAATTGTTTTGGCTGGCGGATCAGGACAACTAGGAGAACTTCTCGTTCAAGCTTTTGCGAAAAAAAATATACAATGTGTGATTTTAACACGACAAACTACGGCATCAACAGATCCAGCCATCTGTTATGTGTATTGGGATGGCGTGCAAATCGGGGATTGGAAAGAAGAACTTGAAGATGCTGATGTTTTAATTAACCTTAGCGGAAAAAGTATACAGTGTCGTTTTAACAAAGAAAATAAAAGAAAGCTGGAGACCTCTAGGGTGCAGCCCACACAGCTATTAGGTCAAGCATTAATGGGCCTTAAAAATCCGCCACGATTATGGATAAACTTCTCAGGCATATCCATTTTTGGAGGTAAGGACGGTATTCATGATGAATCAAGCCTTGATTTTGGAGATGATTTTCTGGCTAACCTAACCAAGATCTGGGAAAAAACATTTACAACGGTAACAGCGCCAGCACAAACACACAAGGTCATCCTACGCGTAAGCCCCGTCTTAATGAACAACTCAGGCATGTTTGCTTCCCTCAAGCCTATCGTAAAATGGGGCCTTGGCGGGCAGGTTGCTAATGGAAAACAATATGTCAGCTGGATTCACCAACGTGATTTTGTGAAACTTGTTTTATGGATTATAAAGCAGGAAAATCCAGCGCCAATCTATCATGCTTGTAGCCCTTACCCTGTGAGTAACGCACTATTCATGAAAGCTTTTCGTCAAAATTTAAACCAACCTATAGGCCTTCCATTACCAACCATTATGGCCAAGGTCGGTGCTATCGTCAAAGGAGTAGATAGCAGCCTGCTGCTACAATCTGTTGCGGCATCGACGAAAGCATCCTTAGATGAAGGCTTTAAATTTAAATATCCGTATATTCAGCAAGCAATACAACAATTACTAAAATCAACCTAAACCAATGTCATCTAAACCGTTTTCATTAACTGAAGACTGGGTTGTCGTTATCCTAGGCCTGGCAACGATATTCCTAGCCCTTTCGGGATTAATCATCCCCAAACCAACCTTCAGTTGGACGAACCTCAACGAACTACAAACCAATGTGCTGGCATCACACAACCTAAAAGCTATCTTAAGCCAATTCGCGTTGGTATTTAGCACAGCCTTCTTAGGAGCCATTTTGCTAAAGAAGCCTATCCGAGCTTTAATCATTGTTTTTCCAACGCTCTACCTCTTGAGTCTACTTGCTTTAATCCTCGCGGGCAACGCACTGATTAAAAGCTATAATCTCGAAGCCGTAATCTTCAGTTTAACAATAGGCTTGCTTATTGGCAACCTATTCAAGCTTCCCGACTGGTTCAAGTCAGCATTGAGCACCGAGCTTTATGTCAAAATTGGCTTAGTAATACTCGGCACGACCGTGATTTTCGGTGATATCCTCAAAGCGGGTTCTCTAGGACTCATACAGGCCCTCGTCGTTGTACTATCCGTTTGGTATTTTGCCTTCTGGCTATGTAAAAAAATGAATATCGACAAAGAGATGAGCCTAATGCTTTCTAGTGCGGTATCTATTTGTGGTGTTTCGGCAGCCATTGCTACGGCTGGCGCCATACAAGGAGACAATAAGAAACTATCCTATGTTATTTCTTTAGTCCTAATTACAGCAATCCCCATGATGATATTTATGCCATACATGGCTGCATGGATGGGTCTGTCGCAAGAAGTAACTGGAGCTTGGCTAGGCGGAAGTATTGACACAACAGGCGCTGTTGTGGCCTCGGGATCACTCGTTGGAGAAGAAGCCTTAAAAATAAGTACCATTGTTAAGTTCTCACAGAATGTGTTACTCGGTATTGCGGCATTTGCCATTAGTATCTACTGGACCTATACAAAGTCGAAAAGCGCGGAGAGCACGGAGAAACCTACCTTACGTATTATATGGGCTCGTTTTCCAAAATTTGTACTGGGTTTTATCTTTGCGTCCTTACTATTCTCTTTTTTTGTCTCTCCAGGAAAAATTGAAGAGGTGAAAGAAGGCTTGAAAAGTATTCAAGGATTATGGTTTACGCTGGCATTTACGTCCAGCGGATTGGAAACAAATTTTAGAGATTTGTTTAAACATAACAACAAAAAACCACTCTACGCTTTTGTTATTGCACAAACGTTCAATGTGATTATCACATTGATTATTGCGGTGCTCCTATTCAACTAAATAAAAAAGCCCTAACCGCTTTTTAAGTGATTAGGGCTTTTTTATTAATGGCTTCAACAAATATTCAAGACCATTTAGTTTTATCTCATACAGCGTTCCCAGCTGCATACCTAGCTTCCCCGCCGGAAATCCCTTCGCGTGATACCATACCAAATAAGGCTCGGGCAAATTGCAAAGCAACCAACCTTGATATTTGCCGAAAGGCATTTTTGTATTAGCCAATTCAACCAGAATATTCGGGTTTAGCAAATTAGTCTCTTGTTTTGCCATTCTTCAATCGATATAAAAATAAACGAACAGCGATAACGCCGTGATTAATTAAGTTTGGAACGAAACCATAGTGCTTTCTAAAAATCGCATACCGCTCTTTCAAGCTCTCTCGATGCCTTTGCTGCGACATTCCTCCGACCAAGTATTTAGCCACATACTGCTTCACATTAACAATATGCTCTGCTTTCTTGGTTGCGCGAATAACCCAATCCACATCAGCACTCAATTTATACTTCGTATCATAAGGTTCAGCAAGGCTACGCTTAACATAGATGGCCTGATGACAAACGCTCATCCCATACTTGAAGGAGGTCCAATCGAATTTCTCCGGCACCGTATGGCGGCGGTCACCAAGGATCTCACGATCTTCGTCAACCAGCTTGGTTTCACCATAATAAATATCGGCATTCTCCGCACTGGTAAATACCTTTTCTAAGGTCATGTCTTCATAAAGCTCATCACCAGAGTTCAAGAACAACACATAATCACCTGTGGCGAGGGCCAACCCTTTATTCATAGCATCGTAAATGCCTTTATCCTTCTCCGAAACAAGAATAGAAATCTCCTCCCGATATTCGTCAATAACGTCTAAGGTTCCATCGGTAGACAAACCGTCGATGACAATATATTCAATATTCGGATACGTCTGTTTCATCACAGATCGAATCGTGTACTCAATATCTCGGACATTGTTGTACACAATGGTAATAATAGAAACTTTAGGGACAACCACGTTTACTTTCTTTTGAATTTTTTCATCAAATAACGAACCAACCTCTCCAAAATATTCCCTTTTCGGTGGGTATAAAAATATTTTATGGCCTCGTATGCTTTCTTATGCTCTTCGATTTCTGTCGGGAAATACTTAACCCTACTGGTCTCTAATTCTACACGGTAGGCTTGATCCAAATCAGAGTGTGTTCCCGACCCATCGGTTCCAATATTTTGAGTCATCGAATGACGCGGATACAATACCAGTCCGTTTTTATTAAATACAGAAAGATACCAACGAATGGCCCAAGAGTTAATCTTACCTGCTTTGAACGCTTTAACCTGCTTCCAAAAATTCTCCGTCCCGTCGATTGTAAACCGTTTAATATCGCGATGTTTGAAGTCTGCCGTAAGTGCCTCTATATCGGGATTAAAATCATCCCATGCACGTTTCCAGGTCGCCCACCCCCAGCTGTTTGCCACACGGAAGAAAAACGTCTTCGGCAAACGTCGTGGGTATTGTACCGGATACATATAGCCACTAATCTGCATCACCCGCTCTGTATCGGCATAACAGTCTAACGCGTCATTAAAATAATGTAATGCCTGCGCCGATGTTTCCAAATCATCCTCTAGGACGATGATTCGTCCATGCTCATTCACAATACGTGTAACGCCATCAATAATATTATCGGCCAAGCCAATATTCTTGGTTCGCTCAATAATCGTAATGTGCTTAAACTCCCACGGTTCGCGAATAATAGCGCGCACCTGGTTCACAGACTCTATAGCATCTGCATTTTTCGGTCCATCCGAAATGATATATAATAAAGAAGACGATGCTAATGCATTCTTCTCTAGCGCAGCCAATGTCCGACGTGTATGTTTCGGTCGGTTATAGACAAATAAAACAATGGGTGCTAATTCTCGCATTTAAATTCCTAAACAGTTTTGATCTTTATAAAAAACGACGGTACTTTTATCATGTATCGCCCCAATAGCAATGCCAGAAAATGGAAGATAACGGAAACCTTTACTTTTCATAAAAGTAAAAGCCTCTTTATACTTCTCCCTTTCGGCATCATCTAAAATAATAACACCATTTTCCTTCAGCTTGTTTACAGCATTTTTAATACAAGCTACACGCTCACGACCATCTACCAAAACAACATCAAAAGACTGCTCTTCGCTGCTTATGGCATTTTGATAGGCGCCCTCGCCTAAAGGAATATAATGAATATTTACGTTATCTGGAAGATTATTTTGAATTATTCTATACCATTCTTCATTATGCTCAATGGAACGAACCGACGCTACTTGTTTAGCAAAAAACAGCGTAGAGTTTCCGGCTCCATACTCGTAAAGCGTCAGCCCTTTGTGTAGGCGTCCTTCCAAAAAATCCAAGAAAGAGTACGTTAACCAAGGTATAGGCTGACCATCAGGCGCTAAAGCCTGCTTCAGCTCATATGATTTCAACCAACCACGTTGCACAAAATAACCTTTTGCACTGAGCGACAATAGTCCTTTGAGTACCCTAAGGTTTAACAATGTGCTATAAGATCCTTGCTTTTTCATACATCTGTTTTACCCGAATCTAGTTAATAATTCTCAATCTAAGTGAAGATTTTTACGAAAACAACCAGTTTTCCAATAGAAAGACCGCTAACCTTCAAAAAGAGGTAAGCACAAGTAGCACAGCCTGTAAACTACCTTTTTTTACGCAGGTTTGAGATTAAGGAGATGAAAAATAAGGACCGCAGCAATAGATAACCTTGCTTACGTGTCTTAGGGAATAATAACAAAGAAAAAGTCGAGGTGGCCTGCGCCAATACATTTGCAAAAGCAGCACCAACCATCCCATATTGTGGGATAAGCCATAGATTGAACAAAATAATGGCTATAGCTCCCAAAAGAGTACGCAACAGGCTAATCTTGGTTAAACCTTCGGCAATTAAAAACTGACCGCTAGCGGTTCCTAAGAAGGCAAAAACACCAGCCCATGCATTCA
This sequence comes from Sphingobacterium sp. MYb382, assembly GCF_037572665.1. Taxonomy (NCBI): domain Bacteria; kingdom Pseudomonadati; phylum Bacteroidota; class Sphingobacteriia; order Sphingobacteriales; family Sphingobacteriaceae; genus Sphingobacterium; species Sphingobacterium sp. MYb382. The sequence continues at coordinate 61,886 of NZ_JBBGZT010000009.1, read as the reverse complement.
CTTGTAGCGCCGCTGCGCCCGGTAAAAACTCTGGTTTCAAGAAGGTACGATACAAAAATGGAGCAATCAAGGTAATCGTTAAGGCAATACCTACACTCACCACCACCATCAGATCGTACAGGTTAATCATCCGTTTTTGATAGAGCTCAGGCTGATTTTTGCGGAAATTCATAATCGCAGGAAAGAGCGCCGTGCTAATTGCCGTCGCCACAAAGAACCAACTTTCGGTATGTTGAGATACCACGCTATACACGCCGGAAACACTATTACCTTTCATCGTATCCAACATGATTTGTCCCACTTTCATGTATAAACTCACAAAAATTGCCGAAAAGGCTAAAGGCCATCCAAGCGTCAAAAGCTGCTTGGCTACCTTAGGATCATATTTCCAATTAAATATTGAATGGCCCTGACGTCGGTAATGATAAATATAACCGATTTGCAACAGCAGAACATCAATAACAAGCATGACAATGAAAGCATCGATAGGAGCCTTAAAAAGCACGAGAATAAGCTTCAGTGCTGCCGACAGGATGTTGGCCGTCACTTGAACAAACATGATTGTTTTCCCTTGAGCTTTAGACTGGAAGTAGCTATCGATAATCTGCGTAGCTTGCACCAAACAAATCAATGACATCACCGCCAGCTGCTTAAATGACGCTGCAGGTGCATTTTGCCCTATATTTTGAATGAAATAATAGGTCAAATAGATCATCGGTATAGCGACCAATCCGCCAATAAGACGTAGTCGCAGCGCCGAGCCCATTAGTTCATTTTCGCGTTCGGGATTTTGCAATAGCTGTCGTGTAACTAAGGCATCCGTACCTAACGTACAGATTCCCGTGAACAGCATAATCAATGGATAGTTGAGTGCACCCATAGATGCCGCGCCCAGATAATTGGGCAGTAGAAGTGCCGTCACCAGCATCTTGATAAATAATGAACCAACACGGGCCAGCATTAACCAGCCCGTATTTTTAAAATATTTATCAAATGCCGCCGGCGAAAAGCCAGGCAATGTAGGTATTCTCATCGTGTAGTTGGCCTCAAAAGGCCTTGAAACTTATTTATGCAAAATTACAATACCTTCAATGATTTTGCAAACTCGCTAAGTTTAGGGTTCGATGGTTCCAAGTCGGTCACCAAATAAGAAACATCGCGCAATGGTGCTACACGCATTTTCTGATTAGAGTTCAATTTCTCCGCGATACTTAAGATAACCACCTTCTGTGATGACTTAATCATAGCACGCTTTATTTGAACAACTTCCCAGTCGGAATCAGTAATACCTTCATCTACAGAAAGACTATTGGTTCCTAACAAACACAAGTCTACACGAATTTCAGAAAGCTCATTGATTACCTGCGCACCCGTCACAATATTTGTGTTGCGAGAGAGTCTGCCGCCCACAAGGATAACATCAATATTATCTTTTTCGGCTAACTCTAATGCAACCAAAGGACTGATGGTAAAAAATGTACATTGTACATCATTTGGAATCAAGCGTGCGAGCTCAATCATAGTGGTACCACCACCCACCAGAACAGTCATTCCATTTTGTATAAGTGAAATTGCTTTTTTGGCAATTTCTTTTTTAGACTCCTTTGCGTAAACGTTCCCGTCCTGAAACGGAAACTGAAAAGACTTGGACAATGCGCCACCATATACTTTAAGAACTTGACCGTTCTCCGCCAATTCATTCAAATCTCTACGGATTGTATCCTCAGAAACATTTAACTGCACGCTTAAGTCCGAGGACAATACTTTATTGTGCAGATTAATCTGATGAATGATATAGGCCTGTCTTTCTTCCTTTAACATGTTTAATTAATTAGTTTATATATTTTATTCTTGTCCTGATGACGTATCATCGGATGATTTATTCTTGGTTACACCGGCCTTAAAACGAGGTTTAAAACCGAGTGGTTTACTTGTTGCGGGTACTTCCTCCGAAGGAGAAGTAGACTCTTCAATTTTACCTTCCTCTACAGGAGCGCTTGCCGCAGCTGGTTTTGTAACACCCGCTTTGAAACGTGGCGTAAAGCCTGCCGGCTTACTTGCAGCTACTGCCGGTACTTCCTCCGAAGGAGAAGTCGATGCTTCAATTTTATCTTCCTCTACAGAAGCACTTGCCTCAGCTGGTTTTGTAACACCCGCTTTGAAACGTGGCGTAAAGCCCGCCGGCTTACTTGCAGCTACTGCTGGAACTTCCTCCGAAGGGGAAGTCGGTTCTTCAATTTTATCTTCCTCTACAGAAGCGCTTGCCACAGCTGGTTTTGTAACACCCGCTTTGAAACGTGGCGTAAAGCCTGCCGGCTTACTTGCAGCTACTGCTGTTACTTCCTCCGAAGGAGAAGTAGATTCTTCAATTTTATCTTCCTCTACAGAAGCGCTTGCCGCAGCTGGTTTTGTAACACCCGCTTTGAAACGTGGTGTAAAGCCTGCCGGCTTACTAGCTGCTACTGTAGGTACTTCCTCCGAAGAAGGAGTAGATGTTTCAACGTTAGCATCTGCTACAGGAGCGCTTGGCTCTACTGGTTTTGTAACACCCGCTTTGAAACGTGGCGTAAAGCCTGCCGGCTTACTAGCAGCTACCGCTGGTACTTCCTCCGAAGGGGAAGTAGACTCCTCAACGTTATCATCTGCTACAGGAGCACTTGCCGCAGTTGGTTTTGTAACACCTGCTTTGAAACGTGGCTTAAAGCCTGCCGGCTTACTAGCAGCTACTGCTGGTACTTCCTCCGAAGGGGAAGTAGACTCCTCAACGTTATCATCTGCTACAGGAGCACTTGGCTCTACTGGTTTCGCGACACCTGCTGCTTTGAAACGTGGCTTAAAGCCTGCCGGCTTACTAGTTGCTGTTACTTCCTCCGAAGGAGAAATAGGAACGGCGGGTAAATCGGAGACAACAGCTACCTTTTCGACAACCTGAACGACAGGTTTATCAACAAGATGGTAATCCTTCCGCAACTTATTAAACCAAAATTTTTTTGAATGATCGAAGCTTTTCGCTCCCATCTGTGCAAAATGGTTTTCAAACTCCGCATATAGAGCTTCATTGTCTTGCTGAAGCAAAGACAAATCAATTTTCTTTTTCTCGAAAAACTCCTCGAACGTTACCATGTTAATATAAAAAGATGCCTCATAAGGAAGAGTATTTATCTTTAGGTATGCTCCCAACAAATAGATTCTCTTCGCAAACCAGAATTGTTCTCCTAAACAGTTCCTTAAAAAACTAAAAATAGCAATTAATAATAAAAAAGAGGGCCATGGCCCTCTTTTTTATTAGAATACTTTTAAATATTAGTCCATATTGTGATATACGGCCTGAACATCATCATCCTCTTCAATTTTATCGATAAGCTTTAATACGTCTGCAGCTTGTTCTTCCGTCAAAGATGTTTGAGATAAAGAGATACGCTCTAATTTCGCAGAAGAAACTTCAATACCTTTTTCTTCCAATAAACTCTGCATATTTCCGAAATCCTCAAAAGAAGTTTGTACCACAACGATATCTTTTCCTTCTTCATCCGACTCTAGATACAACTCTTCCAAACCACCGTCAATCAGTTCAAGCTCTAGCTCTTCAACTTCTAAATCTTCGGCTGCAGCAAATCTAAAGATAGACTTACGCTGAAAGATAAAATCCAACGAACCAGTTTTCCCTAAAGAACCACCAGATTTCGTGAAATAACTTCTAATATTAGCGACAGTACGGTTGGTATTATCCGTTGCAGTCTCGATTAATACAGGAACGCCGTGTGGCCCGTATCCTTCGTATACATACTCTTCATAGCCTTTAGCATCTTTTTCGGAAGCTCTTTTTATAGCTGCTTCCACACGATCTTTAGGCATATTTACAGCTTTCGCATTCTGGATAGCTGTACGTAAACGTGAGTTATTCTCTGGGTGTGGCCCGCCCTCTTTTACCGCAATGGCAATCTCTTTACCAAGACGTGTAAACTGAACGGCCATTTTTGCCCAGCGTTTAAATTTTCTTTCTTTTCTGAATTCAAAGGCTCTACCCATTGTTAAATGTTTGTTTTGAGATTTTCGATCATATCTTTTGTCATCGCCGCTAAGTCAAAAGTTGGCTTCCATGCCCAATCTTTACGCGCATAGCTGTCATCGATACTTGCTGGCCAAGAGTCAGCAATGGCTTGACGAGGGTCATTCTCGACATAAGACAATTCAAAATTAGGAAGAATTTTTTTAATTTCTTCAGCAATCATCTGTGGGGTAAAGGATATACCTGCTAAATTATAGCTCGAACGAATTGTTAACTGCTCTTCTGGAGCATCCATCAATTCGATGGTTCCACGCACAGCATCGTCCATATATAACATCGGCAGTTCGGTATTTGCCGACAAGAAGCTTGCGTACTTACCTGACTTCAGCGCCTCAAAGAAAATATGTACAGCATAGTCTGTTGTACCTCCTCCTGGTGCTGTACGCCAAGATATAATTCCAGGGTAGCGTACACTACGAATATCTAAACCATATTTTTGGTGGTAATATTCACATAAACGCTCGCCAGCCAATTTACTGATTCCATAGATACTGTTCGGATCCATTACACAGTATTGTGCTGTCTGCTGCTTAGGTGAATTCGGGCCAAAAACAGCAATAGAGCTTGGCCAAAATATTTTTTTAATACCCAACTCTACAGCTAAATCTAATACATTTAATAAGCCATTCATGTTGAGATCCCAGGCTTTCTGCGGATATTGCTCACCTGTAGCCGATAGCATTGCTGCTAAAAGATAAATCTGTGTGGGTTTATACTTTTCCAACAGCGCTTTCACTGCCGGTTTATCTAAGACATTAATCGTTTCAAAAATCGCGCCCGCCACTTCTTCGGCAGGAGGTCTAATATCAGAAGTAATGACATTCTCTGGGCCAAATTTCTGGCGGAGGGCAACAGCCAATTCAGATCCGATCTGACCGTTAGCACCAATCATAATAATACGCTCTTTCATTGCTACAAAGATAGTTCATTTTTTACTCATCTGTCAATAGTTACTTAAACGATTCAGCAAGACGAAACCCTCTTTAAACGATTGAAAATGACCAGACGAATTATAGAGCTCTACGTAGCAAATATAAATGCCCGAAGGGCTCTGTTTTCCACCTTCATCCAAGCCGTCCCACCGTACTTCTCCCTGTCTACCTGTGCTTTTATTGCGTACTAAGCGATTCACCAACCACCCTTGGTCATTATATATCGTCACATTCATCATGGCGTTATCCAAGGAAAAGGAATAACCAATAATTAAAAAATCTTCATCACCATCCGCATCTGGGGAGAAGGTTCTACGCTCTAAAAAAAGTTTATTTTTTTCATCTTCTTCAACTTTAGTAACGGAATTTACATAACCTGGAGTCGCCCCACCTGACAAAACGGAGGCCGAAGTAAAAGTTCCTGCTGCATTTGTCTCCAAATCATAGCCCTGTCGCTCCAAAGAAATACCTTTGGCATTCACCAAAAAAGGCTGATGCATACTCGCGCTATAAAACAAACTATCGACTGGTACTCCTTCTTTATTTTTCAGCAGGACGACACCTCGCTCATTGGGGAACGCAGGTATAGCAGGCATTTCCAAAAAATAATCTCGTGCAGCTTTAGGATAATCCTGTACGACTAAAGCGCTCGATGTTGTCAAGACGCAGAATGCACCAGGTTCTAAAAAATAACTAGCGCTCGTCAATAGTCGATTTCCGAGCAACCACCCTGCTAAATCTACAATCTTCGACGACCGATTATAAATCTCAACAAAATCTACGCCGCCCACCTTCGGATTAAAAAGTACCTCATTGATGATAAGATCTCGAAAACCAACTTCCGAAGAGTTAAATAAGACAAGGGACTGACTATACGTGACATCACAAAAACGTAAATCAACGAGGTCTAAAATTATTTTTTTATCCGTAACAAGCGGACTGGAAAGCTGCAAGATAAGGTCGTTGCTATCCCGTTGAATATCCACAATCTGTGCACTTTGCTCGGACAACTGAAAATTACCTACATGCAAAGCCCCAAGTACGGAAAGGGGAAGTCCAAAACTTAAACGAACTGACCTCTCATCTACAGACTTCACCAAAGCAGCTAGTGGCGGTATGAAACTATCTTTTGCTACGGAATTTCGCTCCCCGGGTGTCCCCCCTATGGCAGACTCAGACTCTCCCCAACTTTGCGCCAAATTGCAGGGGTAGCTTGGGTCGATACGCTCTAAGCTCCACCCTCCTTGCCGCTTGCTGGCCGTCTTAAACCACCGATTGCTATAGCTTAATTCATCCTGAACAACTCCCGATGCGTTAAACAAACGAATCGTCCCCTCACTGTTGTTCAATACCCGCCAAGGAGAGAGTACGGCTACATTCCCAAAAACAGAAAAAGAATCCGCTCCCGTTTCACTCACTAAAATAAGATACTGCTTGGGGGCTAGATTGCGGTCGGGCAATGAACTGCGAGCATTTCCAACCTGCAGGTGATACCCCACCAAAGAAAGGCTTTCGGTCCCATAATTGTACAATTCTATATATTCATAGGCTGGAAGCCGTCCATTATTCGGATTAGCCATCACTTCGCTGATGCAAATTTGGCCTTGCACCTCCAATGCCAAAATTGAAAATATCAGACTTAAGACTGCGATATTTTGAGCAATTCTCATAAAAACAAGCCTGTTTATAGCAAAAACTCAAACACGAAGGAGATATAAAAGAAAAATTGTATTTAATAATTAGAAAAGAATCGGCTTATTTCGTATGTTTGGTTTCTTTCAAATAAATGTAACATTATTTATTTAGTATTCAACCATAAAAACACAGTAACAGTATGAAAGTCGCAGTAGTAGGGGCAACTGGCCTTGTAGGGTCAGAAATCTTGACCGTTTTAGCGGAGCGTAATTTCCCGGTAACAGAATTAATTCCTGTAGCATCAGAGAAGAGCAAGGGTAAGGAAATTGAGTTCAAGGGAAAGAAGTATAAGGTTGTCACTGCGAAGGAAGCTATCGAATTGAAGCCAAATGTTGCTTTATTTTCTGCTGGTGGTGAAACGTCGACGGAGTATGCTCCCTTATTTGCGGAAGCAGGAATCACCGTTATCGACAACTCTTCAGCTTGGCGTATGGATCCTACAAAAAAATTAGTAGTTCCAGAGGTAAACGGTGATGTGTTGACAGCAGATGACAAAATCATTGCTAACCCAAATTGTTCAACGATACAAATGGTTGTGGTTTTACAACCGCTTCACGAGAAGTATAAAATTAAACGTGTTGTTGTTTCTACTTACCAATCGGTTACAGGAACAGGCGTTAAGGCTGTAAACCAGCTTAACGACGAGCGCGCAGGTATTGATGGCGAGAAAGCATATCCTTACCAAATCGACCTTAACGTAATTCCTCATATCGATGTTTTCCAAGATAATGGCTACACGAAAGAGGAAATGAAAATGATTAAGGAGACCAATAAAATTATGCAGGACGATAGTATCCGTGTTACAGCAACAACGGTACGTATCCCTGTTATTGGTGGTCACTCCGAGGCGGTAAACATTGAGTTTGAAAATGACTTTGACTTAGCGGAAGTTCGTGAGTTATTGGCAGCACAAACAGGAGTTATCGTTGTCGATGATCCTGCAAACCTTAAATACCCAATGCCAAAAGATGCACATGGTAAAGATGAGGTGTTTGTTGGCCGTATCCGTCGTGATGAGTCGCAAGACAAAACATTAAACTTATGGGTAGTTGCGGATAACCTTAGAAAAGGAGCCGCAACAAATGCGGTACAAATCGCAGAGCTTTTAAACAAAAAAGCACTTATCTAATTCTGAATCCATTTTACGATCAAATAAAAAGGGGCTCTCATGTATGTGAAAGCCCCTTTTGCTTACCTGAATTTTCCGCCTGCAGCGATAAATTCTTGCTTCTTCTCGCTATAGCCGACCTCGTCGATGGCCTTCGTTGCCTCACTAATAATAAAGGTTGAAAAAACTTCCTTCAAGCTATCCATCGCGGTAAAGAACACACAAAAATCGGCCGCAAGGCCACATACATAGACCTCACCTACTCCACGTTCTTTCAGATAGCCCGATAAACCAATAGCATGCAAATGGCCGTTATCATAAAAACCGGAGTAGCTATCAATTTCGGAGTTCATTCCTTTTCGAAAGGTGGCAGCGATGCGGTTGGTATCAAGGGCCGATGAAAACTCAGCCCCCTGGCTGCCTTGCACACAATGATCTGGCCATAAGACCTGCTGCAGATCCCTCAGCATAATCACCTCATAAGGAGACTTTCCTTCATGCATAGAAGCAAAGCTTTTATGATTGGCGGGATGCCAATCTTGGGTAGCAACCACAAGGTCAAAATCAGCCTGTATTTTGTTTACCAACGGAATAATGAGGTCACCACCTGCAACGGGCAAACTTCCGCCAGGCAAAAAATCATTTTGTATATCTACGAGTATCAGGGCTTTCATCAGCATATATTTTGGGTAGCTCGGTTTATGACTACAAGCTACTAGAAAATCATAAGCTGCAAATTAATCAATCGTCAGAATATATCCAACTCCGCGAATATTCGTGATTTTTATGCGTTCATCCTGCATAAGATGTTTACGAATACGGCTGATAAATACATCGAGACTACGCCCTGTAAAATAGGTATCATCGCTCCAATAGGCTTTGATAATCTCTTCACGTGGAACGACGCGATCCTTCTGTTCATACAGCCTTCGCAGTAGTTCGCTCTCCCGAAAAGAAAGCTTCTCCTGCTGATCGCCATAGCTTAATATAGATTTCAAAGTGTCCAACCCATAATCCCCGATTTGGTAAAACTTACCGCCTTGCTGAACAATACGTTTCGTCAACGACTGAATACGGACCACCAATTCCTCAATTTTAAAAGGCTTACGCACATAATCATTAGCGCCTGTATGAAAACCCTTAACCACATCTTCCGTTTGCGTCAATGCCGTTAAAAATAAAATGGGCGTGAAAGTATCAACCTTTCTAATCTCTTCCGCTACGGTAAAGCCATCCATCAAAGGCATCATCACATCCAACACGATAATATCGGGCTTACGCTGATCAAAAGCAGCAAGGGCATCACGTCCATTTTCACGATGACGCACCGCAAAGCCATGTGCTTCTAAACTATCAGAAACAATCATCGCCAAACTGGCTTCATCTTCGACATATAAAATATCAATCATCTGTTCTATCTTTTTTCAAGCTTACTTCATCCCTAATTCATCCGTGTCGACAGGCTTATCATTCGGAATCACCACCGTAAAGGTACTTCCCTCACCTAAGGCACTGGAAACACCTACCTGCCCACCATGCTGCTCCACAACCTGCTTGACGTAGGCAAGACCCAAGCCAAACCCTTTCACAGCATGTAAATTCCCTTCCGGCACCCGATACAACATATCGAATATATGCTTATGATGGCTTGGATGAATCCCCATTCCTTTATCTTCAATCTCCAAAGTAACAGCCTCATCGTTCTCCTGAAGTTCAACGTGAATACGAACAGGCTCTTCAGAATATTTTATGGCATTGTCCAACAGATTGGTTACCACATTACGAATATGTGCTTCATCTGCATAAATCCATACTTCCGACTGATTAAAAGCCTTTGTAATCTGCACTTCTTTTTTCGAAGATAGCTGCGCCGCTTCAATATTTGTATCCAGCAAAGCGACAAAGTCGAAAGTTCCTTTATGTAATACAACACCCTTCCCTTCGTCCACATTAAGCTGTAAAACAGTCTCTATCATGTGGTGTAGGTGTTCTAACTCGTGCTTAGAGACCTCCAGATAACGCTCCATTTTTGCACGATCATCTTTAGCAACATAAAACTGAATAGCCTCAATCGCAGCCATTACAGTAGCAACGGGAGTCTTCAGCTCATGCGTCATGTTGTTGACAAAAGATTTACGCAGCAGCGCTAATTCATTTTGCTTCTTTATCGTCTGCAAAAGGTAAACAAAAGTTCCTAACATTGCTGTCAATAAGAACAACGAAAACAATAGCTGCCAGCCCATTTTTGCTAAAAAATAAGACCAGGGCTGCTGGAACTTGCCAATTAAGTACTCATTGATGGAAGGATTTACTAAAATAGGCCGCGTTAACAGGTTTACTTTCCGCACCTCTTGACCATAATATTGGTCAAATTCTTCGGGTTTTATCTCCTCCAACTTAAGCTCAAAAGCCACTTTAATACCATTGCGTGCCAATGATTGGGTTAATCTAGATTCCAAAGAATCTAAAAGCTCTGGTGTAAAATCTATTTTTTCCAATAGGTACCAAGGCAATAGCTGCTCTGGCGACTCTTTGCTGCGTCCCGTACTTTGTTTCATCTTACGGTTGTAAAGCGTGCGATAAGAAACGGTGTCTAGCGCATTACGGAGCTTGGCGATTTCTACCTGCGGGTATACCTTTTGCACCAGATCTAACCAGGGCTTAAACTTCCGTGCATTTTCTCCAGGATGGGCGTGTTCCTTCTTCCATTGCACCGTGGAGGCATTCTGCGCATAATTTTGCAACACATTGAGCAAAGAACGCTCGGCTAGTCCGAGAAAAAGTTCTTGCCGATTCTTATAGCTACCATAGAGCCAAATAGACAGCACCAGAACCGTCCCAGCGGCCGTAAGGGCTATAATTACGAGGAGTATTTTAAACTTTTTTAACATTATTAATACAAATTAAAATCATTAGATTTGCAACACATAAGGAATAGGATACTTTTAACAAAATATAACACTGATTAACAGTTCCATTTCATTACTTTTGCCAGTCAAATGTTAAATATGAATCAATTTTTGAAGAAGAGGCTATACTTTATTGCGCTGCCAATTTTTACACTAATAACCGTAAGTGCTTGTAATAAGGATATGAGTGTCATGCTAGACAACTCGGCAACCGATAATGTGGGTGTGTCATTTATTGATTCATTTACAGTAAACACCTCGACGGTACAATTAGACAACTTACCTTCCGCTGGAACGGGTAGTATTATTGTAGGTAGAGCAGAAGTTCCAAATATTGGAACCCTATCTTCAACATCCTATTTTCCAATTGGTTTTACAAGTTTCGAAAACAACATTCCACAGACTGCGGTATTTGATTCACTTAGTTTAGTTCTAAGAACACAACGAGCTAAATATTACTACGGTGATACAACAAGCACACAAAAGATCAATGTTCACCGCTTAACACAGACTCTTGAAAACCAAGATCTATTAAGTGGAATACAGAATAAAAATATTCCTATTTACATTACAGGTCCAAATATCTTTACTAAACAGAAATTTGACTATGCAGCAAGCCCAATAGGCAGTGTAACCTTTGCACCTAGAGTACGTGCACTAGATTCATTAAACATTCGTCTATCAAACAGCATAGGTCAGGAAATTTTTGATATGATTCGCGCAAACGATATTAAAGTTGCATCGAATGACAATTTTCAAGAATATTTTAAGGGACTAGCTATTGTGCCTGATGCAGGTAACACAACAACATTAGCCTTCAACGATACGATACAATTCAAAATAAACTACAGCTATACTGGTACAGACGGTTTCAAAAAAACAGAAGCTAAAATATTAAGTATTACGCAGAAGCACCTGCAGTTTAATAATGTTGAATACGACAGAAAAGGAACAGCTTTTGCGGATCTTTCTGTAAGCAAAAACGAAATAAAAACGACAGCAACAGCCGGTGTAACGTTGATGCAAGCAGGAACAGGTGTTGTAGCGAAAATGTCATTCCCTTCGTTAAAAGAGTTTTTAATGGATGAAAACCTTTCTGTAAACAAAGCGGAATTAGTTATTGAGACCTCAACACCTAGCACAAATACGATGTACCCTATTCCAGGGGCCTTGATGCTTTTTGTTGCCGATCATGATAATATTCCAATTAGTTTTATTTCCTCACCTTATGGCACAGGAATACAACAAGCAGGATTTATCCCGGGTAATCAAACAGGAAAAAACGGCACATATACGTTTAACTTGATTAATTACTTAAAAAGCTTGAAGTCAACATCATCATTTGATGATAAAAGTTTATTCTTAAGCGTACCAAGTCCAGGGCTATTTAGCACTTTTAACACGACTTTTATCGCGACGGAAAATGCAAAACCAAAAATTAAATTGAATATATTGTACACTAAATTTAGATAATTTATGAATAAGAAAAATTGGCTATCGTTGATTTTAGTATGCGCTATTGCTCTTACGTCATTCAACTCTTGTAGCAAAAAAGACAACGACGACGATGATGGGCCTACAGAGTGGGAAAGATCAATCGTGTTCAAAAACGATCCTAGAAACGGTGCCGCATCCTTTACGATCAACAATGTTGCCTATGTGGTTGGTGGTTATGTGAAAAATGATGGTGTCGTAAATGATGGATCTTCATTTAATGGTACAACATGGACGGATATCGCTGATTTCCCTGGAACAAAACGTCAAATGGCGACAGGTTTCTCAATCGACGGTGTTGGTTATGTAGGTTTAGGTTCTACAGGAACTGACGACCTTAAAGATTTCTACAAATTTGAGCCAGCGAAAAATACATGGACAAAAATTGCAGACTTCCCAGGTAATGCGCGTTACGGTGCAGTAGCTTTCACATTAGGAAAGATTGCATACGTAGGTTTAGGTTCTACTAAAACAGATTCTAAATTTAGTGATTTCTACAAATATGACCCTGCTACAGACCAATGGACAGAAATTTCTGTTCCTTTCAAATACAAAAAAGCATTTGCTTTCACTTTCGTGATTGGCAATAAAGCTTATGTAGGTGGTGGCTATGCAAACAGTGCAAATCTTCCTGAAGATTTCTACTCTTTCGATGGTACCAACTGGACTGCTTTAGGTGATCTTAAGAGAGATGATGATGGTAAAACATATGACGTTAGAAAATACAATGCTGGTGCTTTCGTAATCGGAAACACAGGCTATGTAGTTAGTGGAAAAAGCGGTGCTAGTATCACAAATACAGTATGGGCTTACGATCCATCAACAGACACGTGGAATGACAAACACCAATCACTTCCTTTCGATGCGCGTGAAAAATCAGTATCTTTCTCTTTAAATGGTAAAGGATATATCAGCACAGGCGTGAATGGTTCATTCATCTTCGATAACACATTGGTATTTACACCAGTTCGCTAATAAAAAATCGAACAATATATTAGAAAAGCCGTTCAAGAGATTGAACGGCTTTTTTATGTCTAAAAAATAGTGATACCACTACGATTTGCTTTTCACCTTTTCCTTGCAGATGACGTCTGGAGGTGATTATTCTTTGAAAACAACACAATCGATGTTGCTGAACAAGTTCTTTCCATGCAGTAATGGGGCCTTGTCCAATGGTAAAAGGCGCTACAGATTCCTATTGTATAACTCATACGAACTTCCCAATCGCCTCACCTTTTTTGCTCTCGCGAAAGAATATACAGCGCCATCACAAGTACAAAACGGTCTATTTTCAAAAAGTGATAGCCATCAATTTTTGCTAGTCATTTTTTCTTACCTTTGTACCGTAATATATTGTTTAACACATTAAACGCCGTTTGCAGCGGTATCAATGCATATGAGTAACTATCAAACCCTGCTGTACTATTGCTACAGCCATATCGAGAACGCCGAACAATTTGCGGTTGATCACTTAGAATTTTGTAAATCGTTAAACCTTGTTGGTCGTATTATCGTTGCCGATGAAGGGTTAAATGGTACTGTTTCTGGAAGACCAGAGGACTGCAAAAGCTATATGGAAGCCATACATGCGGACGAGCGTTTTGCAAAAACAGAGTTTAAAATTGACGAAGTAGAAGAGCTTTCTTTCATTAAGATGCACTGTCGTTATAAACCTGAGATCGTACACTCTGGCCTTCGTGACCCTAAAGAAATCGACCCAAACATACAAACAGGTATCCACTTGGAGCCAAAGGATTTCATGGAAATGAAAGATCGTGACGATGTTGTTATTTTGGATGTACGTTCAAACTACGAACATAACGTTGGTCGATTCAAAAATGCGGTAACGTTAGATATCGAAAACTTCCGTGAATTTCCAGAAAAAATAAAAGAGCTCGAACAATACAAAGGCAAGAAAGTTCTTACCTACTGTACGGGTGGTATCAAGTGTGAAAAGGCATCTGCCCTTTTATTAAAAGAAGGATTTGAAGATGTATACCAATTGCATGGTGGTATTATTAAGTATGGTAAAGAAGCTGGAGGAAAAGACTTTGAAGGTGAATGTTACGTATTTGATAACCGCGTTACGGTTGATGTAAACTCCGTAAACCCATCGATTATCTCTACATGTAAAAACTGTGGAACGATTTCTTCAAAGATGATTAACTGTGCAAACGCGCTATGTAACGAGCATTTCACGCAATGTGATGCTTGTGGATGGGAAATGAATGGCTGTTGTTCGGATGCTTGTAAAGCACAACCTAATAACCGAGAGTATGACGGAACGGGTTACTATGTAAAAGTGCCACAACCAGTGAACCTCGATAAGATCAGTAAGAGAAAACACAAAAACTTCCCGCCGAAGGCTGAAGTTGAAGCATAAAGAAAAAGGCGATGATTTTAAAAATCATCGCCTTTTTTATCATCTATAGCAACCGATTAAGCAATCGCTGCTGCCGACGTTTGTACCGAACGGTCAACTTTCTTTACTAACCCTTGTAATACATTACCTGGACCAACTTCTACGAAAGCCTCAGCTCCATCCGCTAAAATATTTTGTACAGTCTGTGTCCAACGAACCGCTCCAGTCAACTGCGCAATAAGATTTGCTTTGATAGCTGCTGGATCAGTATATGCTTGAGCATCTACGTTTTGGTATATAGGACAAACAGGCGCTTTAATTTCTGTCGCTTCAATAGCTGCTTGCAACTCAACCTTAGCAGGCTCCATCAATGGAGAGTGGAAAGCACCACCTACATTTAATTTCAATGCACGCTTTGCACCAGCCTCTGTAAGCAACGCACAAGCTTTATCAATACCAGCAATAGAACCAGAGATAACAAGCTGTCCTGGGCAGTTGTAATTAGCTGCTACGACAACATCATCAATAGATGCACAAATACGCTCTACAGTCTCATCATCTAAACCTAAGATTGCCGCCATAGTGGATGGTTCTGCTTCACAAGCTTTCTGCATCGCATTAGCACGCTGAGCGACCAAACGTAATCCATCTTCAAAAGATAAAGCTCCAGCAGCAACAAGCGCAGAGAACTCACCTAAAGAGTGACCTGCCACCATTGCTGGTTGAAAAGAATCACCTAAAGCTTTCGCCAAGATTACAGAATGTAGGAAAATAGCAGGTTGTGTTACGTTAGTTTGCTTCAAGTCTTCGTCCGTACCTGAAAACATAATATCCGTAATACGAAACCCTAAAATATCATTTGCCTGTTCAAACAAGGCCTTGGTTTCTTCGTTCAAATTGTAAAGGTCTTGGCCCATTCCGACGAACTGCGCCCCTTGACCAGGAAAAACATAAGCTGTTTTCATTGAAAATTTCTTTATTTAAAACACAAACATAGATAAACTAGCTTTTCTATGCAAATTGATCAACCCGCCGATGCGCTAGTTCTCGGGAATAAAAGCTAGTGAAGTAAGCTTTTTCTCGTCAAAAACATCCTGTGCTATCGCCTGGAAATCGCCCGTAGTAACCGCATCTATACGTTCAAAAACTTCATCCAAAGAGATTATACGGTTGTAATCGAGTACATTTTTTGCAACAGCAATAATCATACTCATCCGATTTTCTTCCGCTAATGCAATTTGGCCTTTAAATTTATTTTTGGCCTTCTTAAGTTGCACCTCACTAAATCCATCATTCTGCAGCTTATCAAGCTCTTTAAACAACAATTTTTTAGCACGCTGCACCTTCTCCACATCTGTACCGAGGTAGATTGTAAAAAGGCCGCTATCTGAATACATCGTATAGTTGGACTCTATCGTGTAGGCAATACCATATTTTTCGCGGATAGACATGTTTAAGATGGAACTCATTCCCAAGCCGCCTAAGGTATTATTAAGCAGCAGTAAGCCTGTTTTACGGTCGTCACGAATGCCATAAGCTGGAGAGCCTAGCATGTAATGCACTTGGTTGATAGGCTTGGCAACTTCAATATGCTCCTGCACACCAAACAGCACCTGCTCACGTTGCTTATCGACTTTATTCTCCTTTACGGGCTCAAAATAGCGGCGTAAGAGCTTTTCTACGGCTTTAAGATCATAATCTCCCGTGATTCCAATCACAAGCTCGTGGGTATTATAATTCTCGGCGATAAACTTTTCTACATCGGGTTTATCAAAAGCCAAAAGGTCTTCTTCAATTCCCAAAATATTGTGCCCAAGTCCAGACCCTTTAAAAATCAAGTCTTCATAATCATCCTGAATAGATTCCTCCGGGCTATCCAGATACGAAGCCATTTCATCAACGATAACACCTTTTTCTTTCTCGAGTTCCTCTTCAGGAAAAACAGAATGGAAGATAATATCTTCAAAAAGATCTAAGGCCTTATTTAAATGAGGCTTCAAAACGGAAGCATGAATGCAGGTATACTCTTTGGTAGTGTATGCATTTAAATCACCACCAACAGCCTCGATATAGTTTAATATTTGTTTCGTCGAACGTCTGTCCGTTTCCTTAAAGAGCAAGTGCTCAATAAAATGGGCCAATCCATATTGTCCTTTTTTTTCATCCCTCGACCCCGCATTTACCACTAAGCAGGTATGCGTTATGGGAGATGCTTGGCGATGCAAGACAGCGCGAATGCCATTATCCAAACGGATAACTTCGTACTCCATAGTATGTTCTTTCTTTTTCAACAGGCAAATCTACACATTTATAAAACAAAAACGGCCGTAATCTATTGATGACCACGGCCGTTTACCCCATTTTATAACATTGTACTTACATTCTTGGTCTGCGCATACCTCCAGGTCCCGACTCCTCTTGGAATGGGTTAATTCCAGAGAATTTCTGCAACTTAAAGGTGAACGTCAACATAAAGTAGCGTCCTAAACGATTCGTTTGACTATCCGTAATATTATCGCCAGAAATTGTTCTAGAGATATTCGTTTGTTGATTCAACAAGTCAAACGCTTGTAGGCGAATCGTAGCACGTTGTCCTGCTAAGAAACGTTGCTCGATATAGGTATTGATAATAAAAGGGTTGGCTGTTACTCCATAACCTTTATTAAATGTTTTTGATACATCAGCACCATAGATTGTCGTTGGTGTAATATTTACAGAACCGATTATATTGGGTGTCCATCCTGATACAGCACGGTTACTATTACCAGACAACGTATTCTTCGTATAGTTATACGAATAGCGTACGCCTGGGTTGATCTCTAAGTTTTCCGAAGGATTATAACGGAAAGCAAAGCCTTGCATAAACACCCAGTTATTAGCTACGTTTTTGTTTCCTTCAAGCGCATTTTTATCTGTCGATATGTAGGAGATGTTCTTGTTGTAGTTAATAGATCCCATGAACATCAGGTTGTATGTTTTTTCCTTTATAGACTTTCCATAATTGTAGAAAGAATTCACGCCATATACATTATCGTCCGAATTTAAAAAGCGTGTTTCTTGAATAGCTCCTAAATTGCTTGGTGAATCATCACGGTAAGACTTGCTAAAATTAACAATCTTATTCGTCGTCAAATTACTATTCAACATCGCAAAGAAGGTATCCCCTTTCTGGAAATCACCACTGCGGTAACGCAACTGAACTTGGTGTCTAAACTCTGGATTAAGCTCTGGGTTACCAATTGTGATACTTGTACGATTGGTACTCACTTCATAAGGCAAAATCTGCGTTACACCCGGCTCACTAGCACGTCCTGAATAGTTAATAGTAATATTTTTTTGACGTGAAAATTTATATTCAAAGCGAGCAATAGGAATAATATTAAAATTCTTACGATCGATTAAAGCCGACTGATTCGTACTGAAAGCTTCACCATTCAAAATCGTAGGCTGCACTGCTGCTCCTAATGTATAGCTCAACTTCTCACCACTGTAGATATAACTTGCTCCGACACGATGTGTAGTGAAGGAATAGTCATAACGATAATCATAGTTTAACAAGTCACTTTGAATAGGCTGACCTAATCTGTCGTAACCATTCTGTTTGTTTTTGTTATCGTAATCATTTACGTTTAAATCGTACGTTACTTCCAAACGTCCTTTATCGGTCAAAGGTTCTGTGTAGGATAACGTACCTCCGGCATTCCAATTTTTATTTCTAACCTCTTGCAACGTTTTTTCATAGATAGAATCTAACGATGCATTCGGGTTTGTCTCACTTGCCACAAGGTTATCTAAGACCCGCTGATAATCACTATCTGTAGCGGAATTATCATAGTTGAAGTTCAAGAATACATTACGTCCTTTATCATTCAACTTACGATTATAGAGACCGCTAATATTATAACGCGGTGTGTTACTCTTAGAGAAAGTCTGTTGATTCTGAATATTACTCAACACATTTCCAAAATAGATGCTTCTATTATCGAATGTTGTACCGCTATTATCATCAAAACCAAATTGCGGTGTAAGCTTCAAATAATCCTTATCAGTGATATTCCATTCTAAATTGGCTTCAAAACGATGACTTGCTCTAATAGAGTTATTATCGGTATGGGAGCTATCAAGCTGATTCAAACCTAAGTTTTCACGACGACGAGTAGATAAAGTGGTATTATTATCATGCCCGTAGGAGTAGCTACCATACAATTTTAATTTATCCGAGAAGTCATGACGCACGTTTAAGCCGATTGACCCTGTTTTTGTTAAACCTTCTGAACCACCAAACATACCGCCTCCACCGCGACCACCAGCACCACCAATACGACGACGAGCACCACCGCCCATGGCACTAAAGTCAAATAAAGGAGCATTCATATTATTCAGATTTCCCAAAACTGAAACCTGTGTTTTATTATTCAACGCCATTACCATTCCCGTCGCTTGATAGCGATCTTCGGTACCATAGCCCACACGTAGGGTGGTCATAAATCCTTTATTATACTTAGGGTCTATCTGTATATTTAATACTTTCTCTGAATCCCCTGTTCTATTTCCTGTCAGATTAGCCATATCCCCATAGTCGTCTACAATCTGCAGCTTCTGGATAATATTTGCTGGTAAGTTCTGTGTTGCTGTTTTCACATCTCCACCGAAAAAGTCCTTACCATTGATACGTACGCGTGTCACCGCTTCTCCTTGTGCAGTCACATTACCATCTTTATCGACTTCTACACCTTGCAATTTCTTCAGCGCATCTTCGGCTACAGCACCTTCACGAAGCTTCAAATCTTTTGTACCATATTCAACGGTATCGCCTTTAACTTGCACGCTCAACACGCCACTAACAACAACCTCCTCCAACATATTGGCAATACCCTTTAATTCAAAAGAAGGAATAATCAGCTTGTCTTGTCCATTCGGGAAAGTGAATTCTTTTTCAAAGGCCTCAAAAGCGATGCTACTCACCTTAATCTTAAAAGATTCAGCTTTCACATTATTAAAAATAAAGATACCTGCTGCCGAAGAACTGGTGCCTAACGTATCTTTTCCTGCAATCAGTTTAACGGAAGCTCCAGACACCATACGCGATTCATTATCGCGTAGCATCCCCTGAACAACTCTTCCTGTTTGTGCCTGTACCGCCCAATAGGTACACAACAAACAGACGACCATTAACCCTTTAATTAACTGTTTCATATATTTTTCTCTTCTCAAATTATTCTTGTATCAATCTTCCTTGTAGACGTAACACTGTTGTTGTTTTCAGGTGCTTATCTTTTCTTTTTTTTCCTACTGACATGGCGGCGAAATCATTGATTTGCAGCTCCAACGCGACAACATCATCCCTAATAGCTAGCAAATCTTTTGGAATAACAGCCTCATAATACATCGCGTCATCATCTGTACCTATCATCGCTTTCAAGCCGTAGTTATTTTGTAAAGAAAGTAAGCCTTCAATGATTGTGGGAAAACCCAATACCACAAAACCTCTAGAGCGATGAATCAAGTCGATATTGCTGGACTTAACTATAGCAATAGGATCTTCAATGGCCGCCTGTCGTAAAGCTCGCTTAACTTCCTTATCCAGATAAGGATACACGAAAATGCGGTCCTTTGTTTTCTTACTTTCTGCGGGAAACTTAACCATAATGCCTTCTGTAGCCACTGCATTTTGCATCATTGAATCCTGAATGCGAATCGCAACATAGAGGTTTGTTTTGTCATGTGCCACCTTATAGTACCACTTGCCCGCATCATCTACATTCGCCAAATCGTTCCATTCTAGATGTTTTCCATCGATGGTAACATCATTTTTGTAGGCAATACTATAGTCTTGCTTTTTTTGTGAAAAAGAATAGGAACAGGTCAACGACAACAAACAAAGGGCAACAAATCTTTTCATCCGTGGTTTAGTAAGTGAAAATGTCCTAAAACAAGAAGCATTTTCTTTTCTCCTACAAAGAAAGAAATTAGTAATGTAAATTAATGTAAATCAAAAGGCATCACAGACTTGTTACATCTAAATTGTAGCACAAGGGCTACGCCCAATAATCTTTCGTCATTCATCTATTTAACCATCGTTATGCGAATTATATTTAGGGGTTTTGTACCTTCGTCTTTATGTTATTGACTACCTTCCAACAGGAGCTCCTTGAAGCAGGATGCGATGAAGCAGGCCGCGGGTGCCTAGCAGGCCCTGTGTTTGCGGCAGCGGTTATTTTTCCGCCCGACTATACCAATTCGCTGCTGAATGATTCAAAACAGCTATCCGAGAAAAAAAGAATGGCCTTACGGCCGATAATTGAGCAAGAAGCTTTAGCCTTTGCTGTAGCAAGCGTATCGGCGGCGGAGATTGATAAAATCAACATCCTCAATGCCTCCTTTTTGGCCATGCACAGAGCATTAGACCAACTGCAACACAAGGCCCAATACATTATTGTCGACGGTAATCGTTTTAAAAACTATCTCGAAGTTCCGCATAGTTGTATTGTAAAAGGCGATAGCAAGTACTTATCTATCGCTGCGGCCTCAATCCTCGCTAAAACCTATCGAGATGATTACATGGACGGCATTGCCGTGGATTACCCAATCTATGATTGGCTATCCAACAAAGGCTACCCAACCATTAAGCACCGCAATGCGGTATTAGCCTATGGCTCAAGCCCACATCATAGAAAAACCTTTAAAGTAACCGAGCCTCAGCTCAAATTATTTTAAAGGTTTCACCTAAATAAAATAGGCTCCCTTGGGAGCCTATTTTATTATTTTGTTGTTTTCGATTTTCTTACACTGTAATAAACCGAAGCAATAAGTCCTAAGACTAATATGATTGATGCGATTAGAGAAACGATGTTACTGATACGCATCGATTCTGGTGCAAAGATAAACTCAATCTTGTGGTTTCCTCCCGGAATTTGCAAAGCGCGAAGGATATAATCAGCACGAATAATCGGCACTTCATTTCCATCAATATACGCTTTCCATCCTTTTTCATAGTATACTTCAGAGAATACCGCAAATGCATCATTCGGAGAAGTAGACTCATATTTCAAGGTGTCAGGATGATAAGACACTAATTTAATTTCTGCATTTGCAGCATGTCCTAAACGTGCTGGCGTCAACTTTCCTTTAAACTCTTCGTGTACGAATGCTTCTTTCGAAGGATCAAAGCTGCTGATTGCATGCATTTCTTGGGCATTATCTTTTACGAAGGTAACCTTATCAACAAACCAAGCATTACCAGCGGCCGTACTTCTACGTTGAATTTGCTCGGCTCCATTCTGTTGATTCTGACGAATCACATAACGCACGTTGAACATATCCAAAACATCCTCATTGATGGCGCCATTGAACTGGTTTTCGACAAGCTCTTGGAAACGCATCAATTTGGCAGCATGGTAACCACCTAAGTTTTTATGGAAATAGGAAGCTTTAGCATCCGAGAATGGATTCGTCGTCAAATCTAAAACACGGTAGCTAGGATCTTTATCCATACGGATTAATTGATCAACTTCACGCTCTGCAACATGCGTTCTACCAGTCTTTGCATCTACAAAAGAGTCATTATTTAAATAACGCTTATCAACAGCCCATAAATCGGCAAGAATGATAATGGCAAGTAAAGCCACAAAAACGTTAACACTTACTTTACGCTTGATGTAAAACCAAACTAAACCAAAAGTAAGGGCAACAATTAATAAAGAACGATAAGCATCTTTGCTCGCCAACGATGAACGGTCTTTCACTAAAGCATTACCCAATTCTGTGCCTGCCTGTTGATCACCGAGCTGCTGACCAAGGCTACTCACAAACTCCGTATGCGTCGAGCTTTTGAAGTCTAAGAATAAATTCGGCAATAACGCTACAAGCAAACAAACACCGCCTACACCAACAAAGGTATATAAGACTTTCTTATCTAGGTTTACAATCTGATCGGCCTTCGTTAACAATTCATTGACCGCTAAAATGGCCAATACAGGAATCAAAATAGCCGCAATGACAAGTGTCGATTCTACTGCTCTAAACTTGTTGTACATCGGGAAGTAATCAAAGAATAAATCCGATATTAATGGGAAGTGACGTCCAAAAGCTAGGAAGATAATCAAAGCAGTAGCCGTTAAAATCCACCATTTGATACGATCTTTAACGATGACAATACCTAAGATAAATAAGAAGATAACCGCAGCCCCGAAATACCAAGGCCCTGCTGTAAACATTTTCTCCCCCCAATAAGTTGGTAGGTTTTGTGCAATTTGTACGGCTTGATTTTCTGGGAAACCATTCTTCGTAAAGAATTTCACAACCTCAGACTTCTCATCCAATACACCGCTAGAGCTACCACCGTAAGCATTAGGAATTAAGAAAGTGATATTCTCACCAACACCTTGACTCCAATCGTAAGCATATTTTTTATCTAACCCGCTCGACTTACCGCCGTCTTCTACTTTCACAATATTGGCTTTACCACGTGTGGTAAGCTTGCTATATTCATAGGTAGGGAATAATACCGAAGCATTCACTAAAACCGCTAGAATAACGGCTCCAATCTGCAATGCAGACGCTTGAATGAAGTTTTTCCAGTCTTTCGTCTTGTAGGTATGGTACAATTCGAAAAGAACATATACCAATAAAGCGATAAATAGGTAATACGTCATCTGGATGTGATTCGTACGAATCTCCAAAGCCATAAATAAAGCTAAGAGAACCGAACCCCATAAACGCTGCCCTCTATAGCACAACAATATAGCACCAATAATAGGTGGTAAATAAGCGATAGCGTAGGCTTTATTCAAGTGACCAGCCTCGATATAAATAAAATTATACGAAGTAAAAGCCAAAGCAATAGCCCCTAAAGCAGCCACCCATGGTTTTAAACGAAGCGTAGAAAACAAAAAGTAAGCACCTAGTAGATATAGTAAAACAACATCTGTAGGAACAGGAAAAACAGCCTTTAAGCCTTTCCCTATATAGGTTGTAACGTTATTGGCATGTGCATACCAAATTTGATACGTTGGCATACCACCAAACATGGAGTTCGTCCATAATGGCGCATGGCCGTCTTTGGCTTGATAGTCAAAAAGCTCTTTCTGGCTACCTTCAGCTTGAATAACATCATGCTGAACCAACGTTTTCCCACCAAAAATCGGTGAAAAATAAAAAAACACCAACACAATAAAAATCGCGATGATGATGAAATGTGTCGAGTTTTCCTTAAACCACTTTTTCATGAAATACTATAAAAGGATTAGTTATGCTAAGTTCCAAAAATATAGAAATGATTTGAAATTATCAGCATAAATTCAATAGGCCTACAACTTATGCCAACAAAGAACAACGAATGAAGCATTAATCTACTAAAAACAGCTAGCAGAATAATTCAAAAGCATCTATCACAGCAGATAATGCCAAAAATTGTCTTTGTATTTTTTACTTAATAACTTCCGTTTGTTCTTTTTCAGATTTGTTACCGGCTTCATACCCTTTTTTGAAAGCTTGTTTCAGGCTATCCATATCCTGTGCTAAAAAACTGCCGAAGACCATACCGATAAGTACCGCCAACAGCATGTTTCGTTTATGTCTTTTCTTAAGCTTTACCAGGTCCGTAGGATTTACAGAAGCTATTTCTTGATGATTCTTCATATTTTAACAATTAATTGGTCTATCAAATTTATAGTTTATTAACTAGAATCCAAAACCGTATACCCATGAAGTGTAGGGCCTTACCCTATAAAAGCTTCCTAACACAGCTGCCCCAAAGGACGCAAAACAATCGAAACACAGGTTCATGCCACAGGGCGTGGCATGTTCAATATCCGCCGAAGGCTGGTTAATCTTCCTTCTCTATAAGTTTCTTAATATCCGATAACTCACCAAAAAGAACCAATAAGCCCCCTTCATCTAAAATAGTTTCGGAGCTCGCAATACCAGAAGCCTCCTTGCGTTGCACCATTACCCCTTTTACGGTGGTATCATAAGCTTTTACAGTAGTCAACACAATCACTTTATATTTATTAGTCAGGTTGGCATCTTTAAGGGTCATCCCCACATATTTGCTTGGAACGCGCGTCTCGATGATAGAATAGCGATCGGAAACCTTAAAAGAATCCACAATATCTACGTTATCTAAGCGCATAGCCAGTCGCTCGGCAGCCTCTTCCTCCGGCATCACATGCTCTTCAATCTGCATTGCTTGGAGTACCGTTTTCTGAAGGTCGGAAACCACCCGTCCAATAATACGTTTTACATTCAACTGCTTCAACAAAGCCGTGGTCAATAAGGAAGCCCCCTCATCTTCGCCAATCGCTACAATCACCGCATCACAATCTTTCAATGGTAAAGACGTAACCGCCTCTCGGTCGGTACTATCCATGCATACCGTATAGGTGATCTTGTCCTTCAACTGCTCCACGATAGCTAATTTTTTATCGACAGCAATAACCTCATGACCCAAACTGGTCAAGTGAATAGACAATGATTTTCCAAAATGGCCTAAGCCCAATACAATATATTTCATCTGCTCCTTGATTTATCGTGTAGCAACTTAATCTTTATTAAAACAAAATCTTCTCCGTTGGATAGATATAACTCTTATTTTTCGTGTTTTTGATAAACGCAACCAATAGGGTCAACATCCCCACACGTCCAACAAACATGGTGAAAATAATAATCATCTTCCCTATCGGGGAAAGTGAATGTGTAACGCCCATGCTCAATCCACAAGTGGTATAGGCAGAAACAGCCTCAAACAAAAGCTCTTTCATGGGCTTTTCGCCATCACTAAAATTCAATAACGTAAAGCTAACCGCAATGGTAAGCACCGACAGCACAATAATAGCAAAAGCTTTATTAATAGATTCGGCAGCGACTCTTCTTTTATGTATTTCAACAGACTCTTTTCCGCGTGCTAGTGCGAAAATATTTAAAATAGCCAACGCAACAGTCGTCACCTTCACCCCTCCACCGGTGGACCCAGGAGAAGAACCAACCCACATCAAAATAACCAACATAATCAATGTCGGGCTTGTAACGAAGTTAATGTGTACACTATTGAATCCTGCCGACCGAGAAGAGTTGGCCATAAAAAATGAAGTCACCCACTCCCCAAAAAGAGAATGATCATCTAGTAAGGTTGATTTTCGTTCTAATAAAAAGTAAAAAGTGGTAGCCAAGACCAACACAATAACATTACAAACCAATATAAAGCGTGTATTAAAACTAAAAACCTGTGCTTTATGCGTGTAGGTCTTTCCCAGCAAACGATGACGAACCAAGTGTTTCAAGGCATGCTTACCGTAGGTGTAAAAGTTATAAACCGTTCCAAATCCGAGGCCTCCGAGAATAAAAATACTGGCTAAACAAAGCTGGAAAGCATAGTTAAATCGGTAAGCTGGATTATTTATGCCATCAGGCAAAATGGAAAATCCTGAGTTACAAAAGGACGAAATAGCATGAAATGCAGAGAAGAAAATACGCTGTCCTAAGGTGTCGAACTGCTGTGCGTCCAGCGAAGCGAAGATCATAACGCCACCAATAAGTTCGAAAAGAAGCGTAATAAAGATAATCGTCAGCAAAGTAGATATTACATCGTTGAGCTTATTCTCCCCGAGAATCTCCCCAAACATCAACTGATTTTTATAGGAAAAACCACCTGAAAAGAAGTAGCCAAAGAAGCCTGTGAATGTCATAATACCGAGTCCACCGACTTGAATAAGTAACATCACCACGGTCTGCCCAAAAAGGGAGAAGCTATTCGCTAAATCGACAACCGACAGCCCCGTGATACAAACGGCACTCGAAGCCATAAACAGAGCATCAACGAAGCCTAGGGGGGCGCCCAAACTCGTCCGTGGCAACATCAGCAGCACCGTTCCTAACAGAATCAGCGCAATAAAACTGATGACAAAAAGGATGGTCGGATTGAAATAAAAATTATCAAAAAAGAGGCTATTGCGGGATAACTCCAACAGAAACAAAATAGCGATACCTAAATATATCCATTCTTGCTTCGCAAAAAAAGAATGAACATCCAGCCTCGCCAATGAAATAAAAACAAAATACGTGAGCAGAATTATGCTTGATATTTGGGATATCTTGACTTGCCGTTCCACAAAAATAGTGGCAACGGTGCGGATAGACACCAACGTAAAAAGGCAATAAAACATGCCTTTAATAACTTTTTCTGTTACAAGAGCCAAAGACGCATCTGTGATATAGCCGACATGAACAACCACCAAACCAATGCAAACCAAGCTCAGGTAGAACATAATCCGGTCAATGCGACTGTTTTTATACTTGACGATGTATCGTAAAAAATCTTTGAAACGCTCCATAGACGGCAAACATAAAAAATCTTAACCAGCTAATTTATTCATCCGCAGCCTTATCCTTCTTTTTAAAGATTTTATTAAAAAACCCTTTAGCTTTTCCGGCGACCTCTTTCGTCTCTGCGGCTATATTTTTAGCCGATTCAGCTTTACCCATCAATTTCTGCTCGCGCTCCTTACTAATTCCTGCGGTCTGCTTAATCCCTTCTAGCAAACTCTTCCACAAATTCTTGAAGAACGTAAATGAAGGATCTCGAGGATAGTCAACCCTCCCTTTATGATAAATTTCGTTTGCATCGGGATTGCTATCATTGATTAAAATTTGATTTACAAAGAAGGAAACAATCTTACCAGACACTTTCTTTCCATTGTTTCGCTCTATATCTGGAAGCTTAACTTTTAAATCATCGTAATCAAATAAGAAACTACCCGTCGTACGACGGTCTGTTCCTTTCATATCAAAATGAATACGTTTAATATTTCCGGAAGCAATCTCTACGTTCAACAGCGGTTGTAGTATGCGATTGAATGCAGGTGCACGCATGCGGCCAACGCCGCCAACATAGGTATAATCACCCGCTTTGCTCAACATGTCGAAGTTAAATAGCACTTTCAACTCACCACTATTCATCACATGAGAGAGCAGATCGGCCCGCATATATTTATTTTTAGCCAACACCGTCGTGTCATTCGTAACGTTCGTCAAATAACCACTCGTACGATCAAAAGTAATCGTTCCTTCCCGCTGATAGCGGTCTCCCATTTCCGTGTACTGCACATCCACCCGGTCAACACGCACACTATCTAAATGCATTTTAAAAGGTAAACGCATAATTTTTTGATGGGGTGCCTGACCAATTTGATTTTCAGGTTTCTTTGGATAACGCTTATCGCCATAAACCTGCACATGCCCTTGGCTCAGCATAACATGCCTAGCCGTTAAGTCCTGCTTTTCCAACAAGGACTTGAAATCGATACCGTCAAGACGCAAACTATCCATCTCAATATTCATCAACGCTTTGTTCTCTCCCTTTTGGTTGAAATAGGCGTGACGTGGAATGATGGGCTGATAATAGCCTTTTATCAATACCACGGACTTATCCTCCGTATTTAAACGTAAAGATTTAAATCCAGCTTTATAAAAGCCATTAGAAAGGATATGTTTAAATTCAGGAATGGTAACCGCAATTTTCTTTGTATAAAAGATACGGTCGGGATCGGCCTTCGAAAGGCTATCAATCATAATATCCTGCACCTGGATGCTATTCGCTTTATGTGAGAACTTATTAAGCTCCTTGCCCGACTCATCACGCTTCACAAAGTTAAAAGCTACCGTATCAATAGAAATAGCATCTACTTTCACAAAAGAAAAGACCTTATGTAAGCGTTCCTCAAAGCTCTCTTTATTGGTGTCAACGATGGTATCATTATAAGCATGATGCTTCTGCATCCAATGCATATCGACCCCATCAATGGCAATAGAAGCTACATGAAGGCCTTTATTTTTTAATAAATCAAAAAGAGAAAACCGTTTGATGCGTAAACTCTTCAGCTCGACCTCAAAGACATCATTCTTTGCTTTCTGCTGCTCTTCCAAAAGACGGTAAACAGCCGTATCAGCATGCAATGCTAAATTGCGGAACGTAACATTCCCTAAGGCCGGATTAATATCCAGCGCATCATAACTTATCGTATACAAACCTTGACTTGACTCCTTAACGAAAACAGCAAGCTTC
Source organism: Sphingobacterium sp. MYb382 (assembly GCF_037572665.1). Lineage (NCBI taxonomy): Bacteria > Pseudomonadati > Bacteroidota > Sphingobacteriia > Sphingobacteriales > Sphingobacteriaceae > Sphingobacterium > Sphingobacterium sp. MYb382. Next base: position 33,258 of record NZ_JBBGZT010000009.1, on the reverse strand, counting down.
TCCTCGATAAGTCCTTTCCAGTTTTTGGATAAATACCAAGCGCCAGATAACAAAAGTACCACCAGCAGGGCTACAATACTTAGTACCCAAATCCAAACTTTCTTCATATAGGAATTGCGTTTATTCTTTCACAATAAACAATGGTTTTTATTTTATGTTTGAGACTTCAGTCGGTTAATTACGACTATCTTGGTTATTGTAGATACTTAAATAGCTTTCGTAGCGCGAATATTCGATAGTACCATCTTCCACAGCATCACGAACCGTACAACCAGGCTCGTTAATATGAATACAATTGTTAAAGCGGCACGTATTCATACGGGAGCGCATTTCAGGAAAAAAGTGCGATAGCTCGGCTTTTTCGATGTCTACCACGCCCAACTCTCGGATACCTGGCGTATCAATCAGCTTGCCACCAAAAGAAAGATCAATCATCTCGGCAAAGGTGGTCGTGTGCTTCCCTTTGTCGGACCATTCCGATATCTCTCCTGTTTTTAGTACGACAGAAGGCTCCAAAGCATTAATCAACGTCGATTTACCAACGCCCGAATGTCCCGACACCAACGTCACCTTATCCTTCAAAAGCCCTTGTACAGTCGCAATATTCGTCCCCTCCTGGGCTGAAACTTCATAACAGGCATAACCAATATTCTCATAGATGCCTTTATAGTCTTGCAAGATCGCTAGTCCTTCTTCGGAGAACAAATCAAGCTTGTTAAACACTAAAATTGCCGGAATACCGTAGGCTTCAGCCGTTACCAAAAAACGATCGATAAAACCTAAAGAAGTTGGAGGCGAAGCCAAAGTAACAACTAGAATAGCTTGATCCAAATTGGCTCCAATGATTTGTGTCTGTTTGGATAAGTTAACAGATTTACGAATAATATAATTCTTTCTAGGCTCCAACACCGTGATAATACCCGTGTGCTGATCGGGCTCCATCTCAATATGCACCCAATCACCTACCGCCACAGGGTTTGTCGTTTTAATACCTTTAGTACGAAACTTACCCTTAATGCGGCATTCTACACGCTCACCATCCTCCGTTAAAACGACATACCAACTACCCGTCGATTTTGTTACCAATCCCCGCATGCTTATAGAATTTGTTCTTTATTTACGCTCATCTAACCACAAAAGTCGTAAAAATTTCCTTAAAGAAGGTCGTTATCAAGAAGATATTATAATCTGTAAACAACCGACTATAAAAGAAGTCATTTTATAGCTTAACGCAAAATAAGCCTATTTTTTTATGGAATTTTGTATCTTCCTGCATCTTAACTTAAATCCAAGGACCAAATGAACGAAAAAGAGGAGCTTATACAGTATAAAAACACGGGTGATTTAGCTGTTTTAGGAAGACTCTATTCGCCATACATGTCCCTGCTATATGGTGTATGCTTCAAATATTTACAAGATAAAGAACAAGCACAAGATGCCGTGATGCAAATATTCGAAGAGCTAACGAAGAAACTTCGTCAACATGACGTAGACAATTTCAAAAGCTGGCTCTATGTTTATGCAAAAAACTACTGCCTCATGCTTATTCGCAAAAATAAAGGCAAGGTTCATCTAGACATTGAAGCGTATTTGCCCGAGAGCGAGCAAAAGCTTCGCAATGAGGACGACGAAAAGTGGACAGACCAAGATATAGCGCTTATGCACGAATGCTTGGAAACCATACAGGAAGATCAGGCGCAATGTGTACGCTTATTCTTCTTGGAGCAACGTTGCTACAATGATATTTGTGAAACAACGGGATTCTCCTACAATCAGGTGAAGAGCTATATACAAAATGGCAAAAGGAATTTAAAAATTTGCATGGAAAAGAAACAACATGGAAGGTAACTATCAACTATCTCGCATACATAACTACATCAATGGATTGATGAGTAAGGAAGATATGCATAGCCTAGAACAAGAGGCTTTGCAGGACCCTTTTCTTCAGGATGCTATTGATGGCTATCGCCTACAGAATGGAGTCGACGCACGGTCGCTCAGCTTGCTACAGCAACGCCTAGACCGTCGGGTCACCGAACATAATCAACTAAAAAACAAACATTTCTTCGGGTGGCAACGTCTGACGATTGGACTTGCTGCGGCCGTATTATTCCTCAGCGTTTGTATGCTTCTTTTTATTCGTTACTTCCCGAACAATAAAGCTGAGGCTGTCACGGAAGTGGAGTTAATGGACGAAGCATTAAACGCAGTACATACGCAAGCCCTTAAAGGTAACGATGCACAACCTATAGCGGGATGGGAAACGTTCAATAACTACCTATCCAAAAACTACTCTGCACAAAATAGCGACAAGGAAATTAGCGTATCTTTTAAAATTGATGCGTCAGGAAAACCGTATGCCATCCAACCGCAGCTTGATAAAAGCCATGCGATCTATAACGAACTGATAAAACTTATTGAAAATGGACCCAAGTGGAAAGGCTCCACGGCAGAACTACAAATAACATTCCCAGAATAAAAAAACGCCTTTCAGAAATCTGAAAGGCGTTTTTTTATTTTATTTCTCCCAACGGATTTTATCCGCGATAGGTGTACGAGCAGGCTCTCTAGGCTCACTGTTATGGTGTCCTAAGTAAAATAAGCCGATACATTTTTGGTTTTCTTCTAATTGTAAAAAGGAACCCAAGTGATTGATTAATCCTGGTGTAGCCCAGTAACCACCCAATCCAAGCGCGTGTGCTGCTAACCAAAGATTTTGTACTGCACAAGAAGTAGCCGCCAACTCTTCCCACTCTGGAACATCACCCGTGTAATTAACAATAAGAGCAATAGCTACGTTTGCATCCGTTGCTTTTTTACCCATGTTAATTTCTGTTTGTTCGGTGTATTTCTCCGCAGGAGTAACTGTTTTATAGATACGGCTAAGCTCGGAACCTAGACGTGTTAATCCATCTTTTTGGAAAACTACAAAACGCCATGGCTGCGTACGCTTGTGCGTAGGCGCTGCGTTTGCCGCTTCCAAAATTGTCAGGATGTCTTCTTGACTAATTTCTTGGTCGGTAAAACTGTTTTGATTAACCGTTCTACGGTAATGAATTGTTTGTAAGATTTCTTTTGACATATAAACTTTTATAAACGCGATGTTTTAGAATTTTTAATCTTTTCTAAAGATATTTCTAATTCAGTATTTGTATTTAAATCAACAATCACTGTCTTTGTGCCGTAGGCTACTTTCGAAACCTTGAGGATATATTTCCCTTCCGGCAGCGATACAGCATATGCGCCATTGGCATCTGTTTTCACTTTTTCTGTGGTGTTTCTCACCTCTACTTCGGCGTTAGCAACGGCTTTTCCTTGCTCATCAATAACGCGTCCTTTAATTTCTACATTACCTTGCGCAAAGCTGAAGATACACAGTAGACAAAACGTAATTAAACTAACTAACTTTTTCATAATCATAGTATTTAAGCCTACAAACTTACAGAATTTTGTAAATATCGGCTGTAGCGAATAGGCTACAAGCTACCTTTAGCTCTTTCTTCCCAGATCGTTACGATATGTAAAATAGTAAGTACCGCTTTCTCCATATCTTGCTTACTTACCCATTCTTGTTTCCCGTGGAAAGCATGACCACCAGCGAATACGTTTGGACAAGGAAGCCCCATAAAGGATAAACGTGAACCATCAGTACCACCACGAATACTTCTACGCTCGGCGGTTAAACCAACACGCTCAATAGCCGCTAAACCAATATCCATAATTTCTGGATACTGATCCAATACCTCTTTCATATTGCGGTATTGCTCGGTCACCTTAAATGTATAAGTCGCTCCAGGGAATTTCGCTACAACCTGATCGGCGATAGCACGAAGTTCATCTTCATGTACAGTGAGGTTGGCCGTTGCATGGTCACGCACGATAAAGTCAATCTCTACTTTATCAACGCCTCCACTGATGCCATTCGGGTGTATAAATCCTTCTTTGCGTGCTGTGGTCTCTGGCGACAAACGGTCTTTTGGTAAAGCTTCAACTAAAGCAGCTGCTATCTTCAAGGCACTAACCATCTTACCTTTGGCAAAACCTGGGTGAACAGAAACACCTTGAATAGTCAAGCGTACGCCATCAGCAGAAAAAGTCTCATCTTCAATCGTCCCTGCACGTTCACCATCCATTGTGTACCCAAAATCAGCACCTAGCTTCTTCAAGTCCACATGATTTACGCCAGCACCAATTTCTTCATCAGGCGTAAACAAGATTTTAATCGTTCCGTGTTTAATTTCTGGATTGTTCATCAACAAGCGCGCAGCATCCATAATCTCCGCAACACCAGCTTTATCATCGGCACCAAGCAAGGTCGTTCCACTCGCAGTGATTACATCATGTCCAATTTGATTTTTCAAATCAGGATGTTCCCCAAAACGAATAACAACGCTATTATCATCAGGAAGCACTAAATCTTGCCCTTGGTAATTCGCATGCACCAACGGCTTAACGCCATTACCAGAACAGTCAGGAGAAGTATCTACGTGCGAGCAAAAACAAATAACAGGCACTTGCTTGTCCGTATTGCTTGGAATCGTTGCATACACATAACCGTATTCATCTAAATGTGCATCCGTAATGCCTATCGCCAAAAGCTCCTCAACCAATATGCGGCTTAGGTCTTTCTGCTTCTCCGTTGATGGAAAACTTGTAGATGTTGGATCCGACTCTGTATCCACTTGCACGTAACGCATAAAACGCTCGGCAACTGTAAAATCTGTAAGGGAATTAATAAAACTCATATCTTGCTAATTTCTCTATATTATACCTATTGCAAGCGGGGTTCCTTGCGAAATCACAACAGCCTAAAGCTATCTCAAAAATAAAATGGCATCTAAAAGGTATTTAGATGCCATTAACCCCATACTTAAAGACAAAGGTAATAGATTTAAACGAAAACGACTTCGCGCTTCGCTATGGAATTGTAAAAAGCGAGTTACCAGTTCAACTGGGCTGTCACGGGGAAATGATCCGACGGAAATTTACCCATATACGTATCCGTTAAAATACCATACTTAACCACCTTAAAAGGCTTACTAATAAAAATATGGTCAATACGCCCTGAAGGCTCCAAGTCTTTACCCCATCCGTTAAATGATGAGTTCGGCGCATAAACAATAGGCGATAGGTCATGTACATCTTGAACAAATCCTGATTTTGCTAAGGTAGCATAAGCTTCATTATGCTCATCTACGTTAAAATCACCCGTTAAAACTAAAGGCAATCCTTTAGCCAATTCTTTAGCTTTCGCCATAATCAATTTAGCACTCTCCCGACGTGCCTCAACACCGATATGGTCAAAATGAGTATTCATAAAAATAAACTTCTTCCCATTTTGCTTATCCTTGAATACGCCCCACGAGCAGATACGTGGCAATGCTGCATCCCACCCTTTATTAGGCTTTGTTGTTTCCGTCGCTGATAACCAGAACGTACCGCTACTTAGCACCTCAAAACGCTTCGTATTGTAAAAAATAGCCGAATGCTCGCCCGCTTGCGCACCGTCATCGCGACCAACACCAATATACTTAAAGCCAGGTAAGCCAGCTTCCATATCCTTTACCTGCTCCAAGAATCCTTCTTGAATGCCGAAAATATCGAACTCATGGTATTTTATAAGATTGTTTACCGCATCCTTACGATTCTCCCATAGGTTTCCTACATCCGACGAAGTCTTCAAACGGATATTGAAAGAGGCTACAGTAAGACGTTGAGCAAAAAGGCTCAAACTTAAAGCAGACAACAAAACAGTCGTCAAAAATTTTAAACGCATAACTATTTACTTAATACCTTTTGTAATAATTCAGGCTCATCTGTTGTGATAAAATCAACTTTCTCTTTTGCAAAAAACGTCATATCCTCCTCTTTATTCACGGTCCATACGTTTGTTTTTAGTTTCAGATTCTTAGCTTCTTTAATCCAAGTAGGATTTTGCTTATAGACATTAATATGGTAGTCTAAGCCATCGATTTTAACGGCTTTAAGTTCTTTAGGAGATTTATCACCATTCAGGTAGTGCACCTTAGCTTTAGCGTCCAGTTCTTTAAGTCGTAGACAAGCATCATAGCTAAAAGCGATATACTCAACCTGCGCCTGCGCACCAAGTTGTTTCACCAACGCAACAGACTGCTCTGCTGCCTTCAAGGTTCTTTCAGTACCGAGTTTATTGGTTTTTAATTCATAGATAAGCTTCGTTCCCTTTTGCGCTAATCCAGCCTTTAGGTAGGCTTCAGCCGTAGGGATAGACTCTCCATTCGGATGTTTTTTCGCTAGTAGCTCCGCATAAGTAGCTGTAGCAATATCAATACCGTAAAAATCGTTATCGTGGTTCACCACCAATACGTCATCTTTGGTTAGATGAACGTCAAACTCTGCTCCCCAAACTTTAAGTTGGATAGCTTCTTCTAAAGATTTAATAGAATTTTGAGGGGCTTGTGTATGTTTCCATACACCACGGTGAGCAATAATTTTGCTCTGCGCAACAGCAGACAGGCTCAACGAAGAGATCACGGTCAACAGTACTAATGATTTTTTCATGCTGAAATGTTGTTTTGTATAGGCTATTTAATAGATAGCGATGTTGTATAACAAGGATGATTTACACAACGAATATACCCATTTCAGATTAAGAATGTGTTAAATCAACGTTCTCCGTTCCATTCGCCATAAAATTGTTGCAGAAAATCCTCCATAAAATGGTGTCTGCCTTCGGCTATTTTTTTGCCCGTCGCGGTATTCATTTTATCCTTCAGCAAAAGAAGCTTTTCATAAAAATGATTTATCGTCGGGGCCGTTGTATTTTTATAGGCTTCTTTCGTTAAATGTTGCTCAACGGGAATCCCTGGGTTGTATATTTCTCTATTTTTAAAACCTCCGTAAGTGAAAGCGCGCGCAATACCGATTGCACCAATAGCGTCCAAACGGTCCGCATCTTGCACAATCTCCAGCTCTTTGGAATGAAAGCTACGCTCACCTAAGGAAGCTTTGAAAGACATATTCAAGATGATAGCCTGCACCTGCTCGATACGTTCCACATCTAAACCGACAGTCTGTAAAAACTCGCCTGCAATACGTGGTCCAATCGTTTCGTCGCCATCATGAAATTTGCTATCCGCAATGTCATGAAGCAAAGCTGTAAGCTCACAAACTAATACATCAGCCTCTTCCGTTTGAAGAATTAGCTTTGTATTGCTCCATACACGCTGAATATGCCACCAATCATGGCCTGATTCGGCATCTTTAAGGCGCGTTTGTACAAAACGCGCCGTCTCTTGAATAATATCTTCTGCTTTCATCTTATCCTTCTACAGATTCGATTTTACGTACATCTTTCGTACCATCATACAATTCATATTGTAACAAACGACAGTCAAGCTTTCCATTGAAAAACTCAAAACGACGTGAAGCACGTAAGCCAATTTTCTTAGCTAAGTCTGGATTTCCGGTAAATACATAACCACGATATCCTTTACACGATTGCTTCAAGAAGTCACCAATACGCTTATATGTCTCTTCCAATTTGGAGTGAACACCCAAACGCTCACCATATTCTGGGTTGAACATAATCACACCACCCTCTTCAGGAACTGTCGTAAGTGCAAAATCGCCCACTTCAAACGTAATCAAGTGCTCTACACCCGCAGTACGCGCATTAAGCTTCGCAATTTCTACAGCTTCCTCCGAAAGGTCGGATGCAATAATCTGTGGAAGGTTGTTCTTCTCTGTTATTTCTTTAATTTTTCTTCTTTCTTCAAAGAACACCTCTTCATCATATCCAATAAAGTGCATGAAAGAGTAATTCATACGCTGTAATCCAGGTACTCTTTTTTGCGTTAGAAGCGCTGCTTCAATTGCTAACGTACCGGAACCGCACATTGGGTTGACAAAAGGTTGCTTACCATCCCACTGCGTAGCCATGATGGTCGAGGTCGCCAAAGCCTCCAACATAGGCGCCTTACCTGGGTGCTTACGGTAACCATGCTTCGCTAAAGTCTCACCTGAAGTATCTAGAAAAATCTCCGCACGCTCTTCCATCCAGTGTAGGTGGATAACGCAACGGTTATACTCAGGTCCAGAATTTGGACGAACGCCTTTTTTATCTTTTATACGGTCAACAATCGCATCTTTAACCTTCACATTTGCGAAAAGAGGCGTTGTAATTGTTTCGTTATGTACATGAGAAGTAACGGAGAAATACCCATCAAACGGGATTAAGTCCTCCCAGTTAATCTCAACCAAGTTACGGTATAATTCGTCAGGGTTAGCTGCACGAAATGCCTTAAGCTCATAAAGAACTTGACTACCGACACGTAAATTTAAATTTAAACGAATACACTCGTTTACGCTTGCTGCAATCTCTACGCCAGTATTAAACTCACGCTTTATAGTAAAACCTAAATCGCGTACCTCTTGCGCCAAATAAGGCGACAATCGTCTGTTACACGTTATAATAACTTTACTCGGGGTGTTGAAAACTTCCATCATATTTTTACAAAGTTAATATTCTCCTAAGCAAAAAATGCTTATTTTTACAGTTTAATAGTATTGATATGGAAATAAGAGGAAAAGTACACGAAATAAGTGCAACACAACAAGTAACAGAATCTTTCAAAAAGAGAGATATCATTGTTGCGTATGCGGAAAACCCACAGTTTGTGGAGTATATTCGCTTTGAAGCAACACAAGATCGCGTAAACATATTTGATAATTTATCTATCGGTGAAGATATCGAGGTTTCTTTTAACCTACGTGGAAGACCATGGACAAACAAAGAAGGAGTAACAACATACTTCAACTCTTTAGTTGCATGGCGTGTCACGAAGGTAGCTGGTACTGCTCAAGCAGCGTCAACTCCTGGATATGCTGATATGCCACCAGTAGATATCGCAGCTTCTGGTGCTGACGATGATGATTTACCTTTCTAAAAAAAATAGAAGAGACTCCTTTTAAAGAGTCTCTTTTTTTATTCCCGCTCCGCGGGGATAAAGAAGCGGTACTTGCCAAAAAACTCCTTCGTGCAACTTGGCAAAGAAATTGCAGCTTAAAACATAAAAGTCTTCTATTATGATAAAAATATTAAGCATTACCGCAGCCTCGCTATTCCTATTTACGGCCTGTACAGAAACAACAAGTAATAAAGGGGCCGAAAACGGCAGCGCACAAACCGACTCGGCATCCACAAAGGCCATGCAAGACGAACATACCTCTGAAAACTCGCTCGATTGGGCAGGAACCTATGAAGGAACAATACCTTGCGCGGACTGTACAGGTGTAAAAACAGCTGTTACATTAAATAGCGATAAAACTTTTCAATACGACACGGAATACCTCGGTGAAAACCTAAAATCATCCGACAAAGGAACATTCACCTGGGAGAAGAATGGGTCTACAGTACATCTAAAAGGTAAAGAGACGGACAACTACTTGAAGGTTGGTGAAAATCAACTGCTCCTACTAGACACCGAAGGAAATATTATTACCGGAACTTTAGCAGACAACTACATTTTAAAAAAGAAATAAACGTTCCTATATAAACTATTAAAAAGACTCGTTTACTAAGCGAGTCTTTTGCGTACATTATCCCCATTTATCACAGCAACCATGAGTACAGAAGCTCCAGCAACAATTTTAAGTCGCAATATGCTCCTACTAATGTCCCTACTATCGGGACTTATCGTAGCGAACAATTATTATAACCAACCTTTACTTGCACTCATTGCTGAAGACTTCAACGTAAAAGAGGCCGCCGTAAGTAAAATATCCGTACTTACACAATTGGGCTATGCCTGTGGGCTCCTTTTTATCATTCCGCTAGGTGATAAAGTAATGCGCAAGAAACTCATGCTTATCGACCTACTGTTCGTCATCGCGGCTTTATTACTCATGGCCTATGCTACACAAATTTGGCTGCTATTTATCGCCAGCTTTTTAATAGGTGTTACCTCTGTCATCCCACAGCTATTCATCCCTATCGCAGCAGAACTGTCCACACCACAGAAGAAAGCCGCAAATATTGGGTTAGTCATGTCTGGATTACTATTAGGCATATTACTTTCGCGCTTTGTGGGTGGCGTTATTGGAGAATACCTCGGTTGGCGTGCCGTATTTATGCTGGCTGCAGGAGCGATGGTGCTATCCTGGTTACTAATCTATAAGCTTATCCCAAATTTACAGCCTAATTTCTTTGGCTCCTACGGTTCCTTAATGAAGTCCGTTTGGCAATTAGCAAAAACACAACCCAAACTACGCCTAGCGGCCTTTCGTGGAGCCATGGGCTTTGGCGCCATGTCTGCACTTTTCACCACCTTAGTATTTCATCTGGAAGGAGCTCCATTTTTTGCAGGTGCTGCCATCGTTGGTAGTTTCGGCCTCATTGGCGCAGTAGGCGCTTTGGCGGCAGCCTTTGTCGGCCGACTCAATAAACGTTTTAGTATGTATCACCTTATTTTACTTTGCCTGTCTATTTTGCTGAGCAGTTGGCTTTTTATTTATTTCGGTGGCAATACCTACATCGGCTTAATCATTGGCGTCATCCTTATCGACCTAGGCCTACAAAGCTCCCACATCATGAACCAAGCAGACTATTTTTCCATCCCAACAAAAGCGACGAGCAGGCTCAACACGGTATATATGGTGAGCTATTTCATCGGAGGGTCTTTAGGCACTTACCTTGCCGCGCAAGCATGGCAATATGGAGGATGGCCCGCAGTATGTATTGTAGGAAGTATGTTCAGTATTCTTGCCTTAGTTGCACATCTTATATTCAGCAATAAAAACAAAACGCTTATCCACTAATATATTTGCCGCCAGGAACTTTACGAATTAGCAAAATCAACAAAGCAGATAAGAGCACCGTTACTAGCGATACAGCAGGGATTTTCCAAAGCGTAGGCAAATTCACCAAAGGATGGATATAGTTGAGAATGATGATATGACATAAGTAGATACCAAAGCTGTAGCTGTCTAAAAAGCTTAACCATTCCGGCAGCTCTGGTTTCTTCACAAGCTGCTTAAACAGCAAAAAGAAACTCGCCGCCAGCAAGGCATTGTTTGGAAACAAATAACCATACAACAAAGAGTCATATTTCTGCACTTGCACACTCAGCAGCCAAGTACCCCAACAAGTAAGTCCTCCAAGAACCAAAATAGCAAGTACACATACGCTTACTTTTACTGCCGGCGCACGATAGGCAAGCCAATACCCAAGCACCAAATAACCAATATAGCCGAAGAAAAAGCTCAAATCCAAACTCGGCATATAGCTTACTAAGCGTTTATTCATCACAAAAAGAGCGACAAACCACAGCACCAAAAACCAACGCAATTCGGATTCCGACAAGGTAAAAACCATCCGTTGTACAAAAGGCAACGCAAGGTAAAGTCCTAAAATCATATACAAGTACCACAAGTGCACACTCGTACCATGCAGCAACTTATCGGCAGCAATCTCCCCTACCCGCGTCAAAGGCAAGACCTCAAAATTTGTATAGCGATAAAAATAGTAAACCAAATAAATCAACGACCAGAAGAGAAAAGGCCAAACAATACGCGTCATCCGTTTTTTATAGAAAACAGAGAAAGGCTCTTGCCTAGGTAGCAACAGAGCGCCCGATATCATCACAAATAAAGGAACTGAGAACCGTGTAAAGCTATGCAACACGTTCGCATAATTCCAATCAAAGCCATTCGCCGAGAAAATATTTAAATAGCCTGTCGATGCATGGATAACGACAACACAAAACGTCGCTAGCACACGTAAATAACTGATATATTGTAATCGGTTTGCTTCCATAAACGGCATAAAATAAAATTGTCGCAACAAAGAAAACAAATTTTAATCCGATTCGGTCTTAATCATAAGCTACTTGTTCGTTTTTATTAACTTTGTGATGGACGATAAAAAAGATGTCAGTGAAAAAACTATTTCTATTAGATGGAATGGCGCTCATTTATAGAGCCTATTTCGCATTAAGTAAAGTTCCTCGTTTAACCTCAACCGGATTAAACACAGGGGCAATTATGGGTTTCACCAACACATTGTTGGAGCTATTAAACAAGCAAAAGCCAACACATATGGCCGTCGTGTTTGATACCTCAGCGCCAACAAATAGTCATATTGAATTCCCAGCCTACAAAGCACATCGTGAAAAAATGCCTGAAGACCTTTCGGCATCGATTCCTTATATCTTCCGTCTAATTGAGGGATTCAATATCCCTATTATCACCATGGATGGCTACGAGGCAGATGATATCATTGGTACGCTAGCGAAGCAAGCCGAAAAAGAAGGCTACCAAGTCTACTGTATGACACCCGACAAAGATTTTGCTCAATTGGTGTCTGATAATATTTTCATCTATAAGCCAGCCCGCATGGGTAATGGCGCTGAAACATTGGGCGTGCCCGAAGTATTAGAAAAATGGGAGATTAAAGAGGTGACACAAGTCATCGACATCTTGGGATTATGGGGAGATGCTGTAGACAATATCCCAGGCATACCTGGAGTTGGCGAAAAAACAGCGAAAAAACTTATCCAAGAATACCACTCCGTAGAAGGCATCATTGCACATTCGCATGAGCTTAAAGGTAAGCTAAAAGAAAACGTAGAGAACTTTGCTGAGCAGGGACTTATTTCTAAAAAACTAGCGACCATCATACTCGATGTTCCTGTAACTTTAGATGAAGAATCGCTCACGATTCAAGAGCCAAGCCGCGAGCTTCTAGAGCCTCTATTTGCCGACCTCGAATTCCGTACATTAGGAAAAAGAGTCTTTGGCGATGAATTCAATGTTGTTGAAGCGGGTAATACAAATGGGCAGATGGATTTATTTGCTGCACCAGCCGCAGATAACTTTGCTGCTTCAGCAGAAGAGCAACCTGTACTGCCGAGTCTAAACATACAGAATACGGAACACGACTACCAACTGGTAGACACCCCAGAGGCGCAAGAAAAACTAGCCCAAACTTTGGCTGGATTAACGAGCTTCTGCTTCGATACAGAAACAACAGGTCTAGATGCACTTGAAGCTGAAATTGTAGGTATATCTTTCTCTTGGGAAAAAGGTAAAGCCTTTTATATCCCTACCTCAGCCGACCAAACGGAAGCTCAAAAGACAATCGATATTTTCAAAGCTGTTCTGGAGAACAACAAAATCGAAAAAGTAGGACAAAATATAAAATACGATATCCTACTCTTGTCTCGCTATAACATCAAGGTGCAAGGACCACTCTTTGACACCATGATTGCACATTACCTAATTGACCCTGATACACGCCACAACATGGATGTGTTGGCACAAAACTATTTGGGCTACACTCCTGTTTCTATCACCGAACTTATTGGTCCGAAAGGCAAAAACCAAAAGACCATGCGCGATGTAGATAGCCAGTTGGTGAAAGAATATGCCGCCGAAGATGCCGATATCACTTGGCAGCTACATGAGGTATTCAAACCCTTGCTTGTCTCGGGTGAGGCTTTAGCCTTGGCACAGGAGATTGAATTCCCCTTAATTTATGTATTGGCAGAAGTAGAAAGAAATGGTGTGAAAATCGACGTAGATACCCTTAAAGTATTTTCAAAAAGCTTAGAAGGAGATATCCAGCGCGCAGAAAAAGCCATCTATGAAAAGGCGGGCGTTACGTTCAATATTGCATCACCAAAACAGTTAGGTGAAGTATTATTTGATAAACTACAACTCGACCCTAAAGCTAAAAAGACGAAAACAGGACAGTATAAAACGGGAGAAGATGTGCTTCTAGCACTTGCACATAAGTCCGATATCGTTCAAGATATACTAGACTTCCGTCAGTTACAGAAGTTGAAATCGACCTACGTCGATGCTTTGCCGGATTTGATTAATCCGCATACCGAATTAATACACACTTCTTATAATCAAGCTGTAGCGGCTACGGGCCGCCTAAGTTCAACCAACCCGAACTTACAAAATATTCCTATCCGTACGGAAAAAGGTAGAGAGGTGCGGAAAGCGTTTATCCCGCGTTCCGCGGAAAACACCTTGCTATCTGCCGATTATTCGCAGATTGAGCTACGCCTAATTGCGGAGCTTAGCCAAGATCAAAATATGCTAGCTGCTTTTCAGGAAGGTCATGACATTCACCGTGCAACAGCAGCCCGTGTGTATGACACTCCTTTAGAAGAAGTGACAGGAGACCAACGTCGTAATGCAAAAGCTGTAAACTTTGGTATTATATACGGTCAGTCGGCATTCGGCTTATCCCAAAACCTAGGTATTGCACGTAAAGAAGCTGCAGAAATTATCGATCAGTATTTCAATCAATATGCAGGTGTTCGTGAATACATGCGCCACGCAGTAGAATCGGCCAAAGAGAATGGCTACGTGGAAACTATTCGTAAGCGTCGCCGGTATTTAAGAGATATAAACTCCGCCAATATGACCGTTAGAGGCTTTGCAGAACGAAATGCCATCAATGCTCCTATTCAAGGATCGGCGGCAGATTTAATCAAAATAGCAATGATTAACATCCAGCATGATATCGAGGAGAAACAACTGAAAGGAAAAATGATCATGCAAGTACACGATGAGCTTGTTTTTGACGTTCCTGTACAAGAGGTTGATCAATTTAAAGAAATCATTATTGCACGCATGCAAAATGCATTAAAACTAAATGTACCACTAGAAGTCGAAGTTGGTCAAGGGGCCAACTGGTTAGAAGCTCATTAATTATATGAAACTATTTAGTCTACTCCTATCGTTATTATTTTCTTTGTCGTTGGCAGCACAAGCACCAACGGCAAAGCCCGTTTACTTTGAAAAAGCAGCAGAGGGCTTTGTCCGCTTTTATTTTGACAAGAACTACTTTTTAGTGGATAAGGATTGTCCCTTCAAGTCTATCGAGAGAGTGTCTAAAATAAATGTAGCTACAAATACTTTTGAAGGCGAGTTTAAAGATTTTGACTACAATGGACGTGTGTTGTTGACCGGTAATTATACGGCTGGCGCAAAAGATGGGGTTTTCAGATCTTTTCATGCCAACGGGGCTTTAAAATGGGAAATAACATTCAAAAATAACCTCGCTGTAGGAGAAGCTAAGTACTTCTATCCCGATGGAAAGCCTATGCTACGCTTAGGGTTTACCGAAAATTCTTATCGTATTTTAGATTTTTGGGACCAAAGAACAAGACACCGTGTTGTAGACGGAAACGGCCAGTATGAATTTAAAATGCCTTTCGATCTTTACAATGAGTACGGTTATCCTTTCTTCGAACGCAAAGGGAAAATTAAAGACGGTTTGCCTGAAGGTTATTGGACAACCAACTTGCTAGATGATAAAAATAAAAGAGTGCTTTTTACCGAAGAGCAATATGCGGAGAATGGCGCATTAGTAGACGCCTACAACTTATTTGAAGATAAAGATTATAAAACGCCAATCACTTTAATCCCGGCTGAACATTTCCTTTATGCTGAAAACCTAACGTACAAAACTTGCTCTTTTGATGACTTCAGTGGTTTTTACCAGTACCTGACGGACAAATTTGACGAACAGTTCCAAGGTCTCGCCGAAAAGCAGGTAGCCACACAATCCTTTGAGTACCAAGTAAGGCTTAATAAATCGGGGACACCACTAAACTCACAGGTTACAAAAGGACTGCTAGACAAGAAAGCCAACAGCTATTTAGAAAGCGTAATCCGCACTATCCCTTATTATTTCCCTTCTATGGACAGTCAAGGGAAGCCAATAGAGGATTTACTAACGGTTTCTGGGAGTATCAACCATGATCATGATGGTACTTTTATGTTTCACAGCTTCAGTATTCAACGTGAAAAGCAACCTTAATCACCAGAATAAAAGAACGTTAAATAAATATAAGGCTCATGCATTTTAATTAAATTGCATAGGAAAACAAAATTATCTAAGTTTGCAAAAATTTTAATCATGAAGTTCCATAAAGAAGGATATACCAGTTTAGCTTTAGTCGTGTTGTTTATTTTTATTATCAACACCGTTGCAAACTATTACGACGCGCCAATTGCCCTGAAATGGTTTTTATACATCCTTTCAGCTTTTCTTTTCTTGGTTATCGTACAGTTCTTCAGAAGCCCAATAAAGCACATCATACAAGATGAGGGTATTATCCTATGTCCTGCTGATGGTAAAGTGGTTGTTATTGAAGAAACGGAGGAGACAGAATATTTCAAAGACAAAAGAATTCAGATTTCTGTTTTCATGTCGCCAACAAACGTACACGTTAATAGAAACCCTATTAGTGGGGTTGTTTCTTTTTTCAAGTACCACCCAGGTAAGTTCCTTGTTGCGTGGCACCCGAAATCATCAACAGAAAATGAAAGAACAACTGTTGTCGTAAAAAATAAAGGAAACGTAGAAGTACTTTTCCGTCAAATTGCTGGAGCATTA
Source organism: Sphingobacterium sp. MYb382 (assembly GCF_037572665.1). Lineage (NCBI taxonomy): Bacteria > Pseudomonadati > Bacteroidota > Sphingobacteriia > Sphingobacteriales > Sphingobacteriaceae > Sphingobacterium > Sphingobacterium sp. MYb382. Next base: position 16,862 of record NZ_JBBGZT010000009.1, on the reverse strand, counting down.
GCCCGCAGAATTGTATGGTACGTAAAAGAAGGTCAAGAGGTTCAACAAGGTGATGAATTTGGATTTATCAAATTTGGATCCCGCGTTGATATATTCTTACCATTAGACGCTAAAGTAACAGTAAACCTAGATGAAAAAGTAGTCGGTGGTAAAACTATTTTAGCAAGAATATAATATAATCTTTACATAAGTATATGTAAATTAGGCTTCGATATTCGAAGCCTTTTTTATGAGCTGAACTTTTCGCACAACACTATGAATTTTAGATACTTCATTTTTATTATATCCGCCAGTGTTGGTCTTGCCATCTCATTGACAGACTATTTACATCGTCAAACGCTGACGGTGCCATTTCTGATTTTCTTATTTGCAACAATCATCTGTTTCGTGGTTCTACAAAGCCTATTCGAGCGTTATGTATACGGCCGTATCCGTAATGTCTATAAGCTTATTCATAATTTAAAGCTGGGTAAGGACCTTAAAGAAGCACTGGGCAGCCAGCTTGCTGATGACCCTATTGCTGATGCGGAGCGTGAGGTGAGAGACTGGGCTAAACAAAAAACTTCCGAGATAAGTAAACTACAAGAGCAAGCGCAGTTTAGAAAAGAATTCTTATCCAATATCTCGCACGAATTTAAAACACCACTATTCGCAACCCAAGGCTATGTAGAAACACTACAAGACGGGATGATTGATGAAGAGCCCGAATTGGCAAAACGCTTTTTGGAAAAAGCATCTAGAAATTTAGACCGCTTGGGTTACTTAATTAAGGATTTAGATGAAATTTCTAAACTTGAAACCGGTACGGTTACTTTAGTCATTGAAAAATTTGATATACATACCTTGATTAAAGAATGTATCGAGGATTTAGAAAGTAAAGCTGCCTTAAATAATACAAAACTCATCTTGAAGGTGAAAAATAATCATCCAGTCCTTGTCAAAGCAGATCGAAAGAGAATACAGCAGGTTTTGGTCAATTTGATAGACAATTCCATCAAGTATGGAAAAAAGGATGGTGTTACAACAATTTCTACATTTTCTCTGTTTGACCAAATATTAGTTGAAGTTACAGACGATGGGCACGGTATAGAAGAAAAAAATCTATCGCGCGTATTTGAGCGTTTTTACAGAACCGACAAGAGCCGTACTCGTACCAACATTGGGGGGTCTGGATTGGGTTTATCCATCGTTAAACACATTGTAGAGGCACATCAGCAAAACGTAAATGTTAGAAGCACAGAGGGTATCGGAACCACCTTTGGCTTCACTTTAGATCGTGCTACTTCGCATTAATTATTTTAATTTGACATAATACAAGGCAAACTTAACATTAACTTAACATTCCATTTATAATTTTGCACTCAAATTCATAACTATGGCTTTAAATAGTATTTTTCAGTATTTCGTTCCAAAGGACAAGAAATTCTTCCCTTTGTTTGAACAAGCAGGTGCCAACCTTATTGAAATGGCGAAACTGCTACAGGTAACCGTTTATTCAACAGACTTAGCACAACGCGCAGAAATAAACAAAAAGCTAGAGGATCTAGAACATAAGGGAGATAACATCACTCACCAAATTCACTTAGAACTAGGTAAGAACTTTATCACTCCATTTGATAGAGAAGATATTCACGCATTAGCGAGCTCTTTGGATGATGTTGCCGATTTTATTCAAGGTGCATCTAACCGTATGGAGCTTTACAAAGTGGTAACACCAAGCCAACCGATGAAAGAAATCACAGATTTAATCGTGGAAGCTACGGAGCATGTTGCTACAGCACTTAACGAGCTAAAAGATTTAAAAAACATCAGAAATATCACGGATTCTTGTGTACGCATTAACAGCGTAGAGAACAAAGCTGATTACATCTTTGATAAAGCAGTAGCCGAATTATTCGAATACGAGAAAGACGCAATTACTTTGATTAAAAACAAAGAAGTACTTTCAGCAATGGAAGATGCTACAGACAAATGTGAAGATGTAGCAAACGTATTAGAAAGTATTTTAGTTAAGAATGCTTAATTCAAGCGTTCACAAAGCATTGTAATCATGATTGAGATTTCAACACTATTAATTGTTGTTGTCATCCTTGCTATTGCTTTTGACTACATCAATGGATTCCATGATGCAGCCAATTCTATCGCAACGGTTGTTTCAACAAAAGTATTAACTCCTTTTATGGCGGTGTTATGGGCAGCAATTTTCAACTTCGCTGCTTATTTCTACTTCACCGACCATAAAGTAGCGAATACCATTGCCAAGACAGTAATTGAAGAGTATATTACCTTAGAAGTAATTTTTGCCGGACTAGTTGCGGCTATCTCTTGGAACTTATTCACTTGGTATTACGGTATTCCATCCAGCTCCTCACATACCCTAATCGGTGGCTTTGCAGGCTCTGGAATGGCTTACGCCTTGATGACCGGGGGTAACCCATTGACGGCAGTAAACCAAAGTGCTATTCTTAAAACTGTCAGCTTTATTGTACTAGCCCCTATCCTGGGGATGATAATCGCCGTAATCATTACGTTGATTATCATGAATATCGCCAAAAAATCACGTCCTGCTGTTGCAGAAAAATGGTTCAAAATATGTCAGCTGATTTCTTCTGCTGCCTTAAGTTTTGCCCATGGTGGTAATGATGCTCAAAAAGTAATGGGTATTATCGCTACAGCTTTAATCGCAGAACAAGTTATTCCAAACTTTGAAGCGATGCCTGCTTGGGTACCCTTATCGTGTTATGCAGCTATTGCCGCAGGAACGATGAGTGGTGGCTGGAAAATTGTAAAAACGATGGGAACAAAGATTACGAAAGTAACACCATTAGAAGGTGTAGCAGCGGAAGCAGCTGGTGCCGTGACTTTAGGTATTACGGAGCACTTTGGTATCCCAGCTTCTACGACACATACCATTACTGGTTCCATTATCGGGGTTGGTGTTGTTAAAAGAATTTCAGCTGTAAGATGGGGAGTAACTATTAGTTTATTGTGGGCGTGGATTTTAACAATCCCTGTAAGCGCAGTGTTAGGTGGATTAACTTTAGCCATTATCCACTACATTATGTAATGTGGTATTTTTACTACAACATTACCAATTTAACTGAGTACTTCTGAAATTATCGGCCAAATATTTGGTCATATTAAAGAATATAATTACTTTTACGCATCCAAATTTGTTGGCAATCAACAAATTTGGATGTTCATGTAAATAGACATATCGAAATTGCTTTTTGGCATTGTTATTGTTAAGATATGTTAAATACATTTTTGAAAGAGAAAACAATTAAAATTTTAATAACCTTAAAAACAAGAGTATGAACTATTCTACAATTAAAAAAACAGCTGTTGCAGCTTCTTTAGTAGCCGCTTTAGGTTTTGCTGAGACTGCTCAAGCTCAAACTCCAACTGTGTTTGGTGGTAGATCACAATACAGAACTTGGTCTATCGGTGTACAAGGTGGTATCACTACTCCTAACGCACTTACAGGTGGATCTAACGCGTTCGGTCAAAAAGTTGGTTACTTCCAAAACAAAGTTGGTGAGTACTATGGTTTGACTATCCGTAAACAATTCTCTCACCTTTTCGGTTTGGAATTAGAGGGTAACCGTGGTAAAATCAAAACATTCAACAAAAACAATGCTTTTGAGGCTAATTCTGGTATCACAGGTTTAGGTACTGCAAGATCTGCAGAAACTTCTGTAAACTGGGCAGCTAGCGTAAACGGAGTTTTCCAATTAGGAACTATTGACTTCTTAAGAAGAGAAAACGCAGTTAACTTCTACGCTAAAGTAGGTTTAGGTGTTATGGCTCATAACCCTGTTCAATTCGCGAACAATGACTTTACAGGTACTGAAGTTTACAACTTAAAAGGTAAATGGGGTGAAGAAATCTTCGGTGACCGTGATCCTAAAGGAGATAGAGATAACCGTTTAACAGCTTACGTACCAGTTGGTGTTGGTGTTAAATTCAAATTATCTGAAGTTGTTGCCTTGAACTTAGGTTACACAATGAACTTCACTGATGATAACTTATTATACGGACCAGCTAGAGCTGACTACAAAGGTAAATTCTCTAACGTATACGGTGGTTTAGAATTCACTTTAGGTTCGCGTGATAAAGCAAACTTAACTTTTGCTAACCCAGTTGCTACATTATACGATGAGTTAAAAGATCCTTCTTTGAAAAACGAAGTTGAAGCGTTGAAAAAACGTGTATCTACTTTAGAAGGTACTGTTGACTTATTAAGTAAAGATTCTGATGGTGACGGTGTTTCTGATAAATTTGACAAATGTCCAGGTACGCCTGCTGGAACTCCAGTTGACGGTTCAGGATGTCCAATCAAATTCCCAGAAGTTCAAGCTCCAGTTAACAATGTAACTGCAGGTGCTTACTTCGCTCCAATCCAATTCGAATTTGATAGCTCTGTATTGAAAACTTCTTCTTACGCTACTTTAGATAAATTAGTTAAAGAATTACGTGACGCTAAAGGATCTGTTAAATTAGATGGTTATGCATCTTCTGAAGGTACTGAGTCTTACAACTTAAACCTTTCTAAAGACCGCGCTAACGCAGTAAAACAATACTTAGTAAACGGTGGTGTTGCTGCTTCTAGCATCACAGCTAACGGTTACGGTGAGGCTAATCCTGTTGCATCTAACGCTACAGAAGATGGTCGTGTTCAAAACCGTCGCGTTGAAATCAAAAAATAATTATACCCCGGTATAAATTATAAATATTCGAAAGCCCATTTGCTATGCAAATGGGCTTTTTGCTTATAATCAATATTTTAACGTACCTTTGTCTGGAGGAATGTTAAAATGTGGAAAAGAAAATAAAGGACTTTTCACATTTTCTTTATAATTTCCTTCTAGCATAGAATACGTGTGTCTATGCTAAACAATAATTAAAAGGAGGGGTAATGGAAGAAGAATTCGAATATGGTTCGCCTGAAGAACAAAAACTATCGGTAGATCGTTACGAAGAAATGATCCGTAACCAAGATCAGTATTTCTTTGATGCCAAAGCATTTGAAGGTATTATTGAATACTATATCGATAAAAATGACCCCGCAAAAGCGCTGCAAGTTGCTGAATTTGCTACGAGTCAACACCCTTATGAAAGTGTCTTTTTACTAAAAAAAGCACATCTATATGCCCGTATTCAACGCTATGATTTGGCTTTGGAAGAATTAACTAAGGCAGAAGCTTTAGAACCCAATAGCGCCGATATCATGCTACTAAAGGGTACCGTCCATTTAGCAACTGGTGATATAGAAACGGCAGAAATGCTGTTCCTACAAACTATAGAAGGAGGCGAAGAAACACCTGAAGCATATTTTCAGTTGGGTGAGCTATATCAGCTAAAAGGAGACTATGAAACCGCCATTCTATATCTAAAAAAATCACTAGAACTAAATATGGAAAATGATGATGCCTTAAACGCTTTATCATTCTGTTATGAAGTTTTAGAGAAAACAGAAGAGTCTATTGCATTTTACAAAATGCACATTGATAATGACCCATACTCCTATGCTGCATGGTTCAATCTAGGTATTGTCTTTGAAAAATTAGAACGCTTTGAGGAAGCCATTGATGCCTATGACTATGCTATGCTTATCAATGAAACTTTTGTTCCGGCCTATTTCAACAAAGGGAATGTACTCGTAAGTCTACAGAAATACCAAGAGGCTATCGAAGTATACAAGGAAAGCTTTGAATATGAAACACCATCGGCAGATGTTTATTGTGCTATTGGAGAATGTCATGAAAAGCTAGAACAAATGGACAGTGCTCGTGCCTACTATAGAAAAGCAGTAAAGCTAGATCCTAATTTAGCAGACGGATGGTTTGGTATCGGTGTAACATTAGACTTTGAAGATCGTCATTTTGAATCTTTACATTTCTATAAAAAAGCACTAGACTTAGATGATAGTAATCCGGATTATTGGTTTGCCATCGCTGACGCCCGCTATAAATTGAATCAGTTTGAAGAATCAGAAAAAGCTTATAATAAAGTCGTTGAATTAAACCCTACCGATATTGAGGCTTGGCTAGACTTCTCATCTATATACTTCGAGCAGCATAAATACAATGAAGCCATAGGTGTCATAGACGAAGCGATAAAAGTCAATCCAGAGGCTCCAGAATTGTACTACAGAATTGTAGCTTACTTTTTTGCCAACGGACAATATAATGATGCTCTTAATTTCTTGGAGCTTGGTTTGGCGACTGATCCAGAAAAATTCTATATTCTGTTTGACTATCTACCACAATTACAGGGTAACCAAGTTATTGTAGATATTATCAAAAAATACACCGAAGATAAGTAAATGAAAAAACTAGGCTTAATTGGCTATCCGTTAGGACATTCTTTTTCTAAAAAATACTACCTCGACAAGTTCGAAAGTGAGCAGATAAAGGGTATAGATTATGATCTATACTCTTTACCTGATATTGCCGAGTTTCCTAAGCTATACCTGCAGGACCAACAATTTTACGGCTTTAACGTAACCATCCCTTATAAACAAGCCGTTCTTCCGCTGATGGATGAATTGTCGCCGGAGGCTGCACAAATGGAAGCTGTAAATTGCATACGCATTCAACATAAAGATGGCCGAGCTATCCTTAAGGGGTTCAATACTGATGCCTATGGTTTTGAAGCTTCGCTAAAACCATTGCTACAGCCGCAGCACACGAAAGCCTTAGTATTGGGCAATGGTGGAGCCGCCAAAGCAGTCTTATATAGCCTAAGGAAGCTTAACATTGCTTATGCTGTGGTCAGCCGCAGCGAGACGAACGGAGATCTTACCTATCAGCAATTGAGCAAGGAGATTATCGAGGAATATACGATTATCATCAACTGCTCCCCTATAGGAACCTTTCCGAAGGTCGATGAAGCTCCTCAGATTCCTTACGAATACCTGAGTGAATCACACCTTCTTTACGATTTAATTTACAATCCAACGGAGACTCTGTTTTTACAAAAAGGGCGCGAAAAAGGTGCTACAATAAAAAATGGCTACGAAATGCTTTTACTCCAAGCTGAAAAAAACTGGGAAATTTGGAATGCAGAAACAGCTTAAAAATATAATCTACCTACTGGTATTCATTTTATTGGGAAGCGGCTGTAGCAATAACACAGATTATAGCCCTAAGCCACGTGGCTTCTTCCGCATAAACTTTCCAGCTAAAGAATATAAGCCTCTACAAACAGGCTGTCCTTTTACTTTTGAGGCTCCAAGCTATAGCCGATTAACACAAGACAGCTCTACAGGTGCTGCGCCATGCTGGAAAAATTTAGATTTCCCAGCATACAATGCTCGCTTACACCTAAGTTATATGGATATTGGACCAGAGGCGACTTTAACACAATTAACAGAAGATGCACGCACCTTCGCATTTAAGCATACGGCTAAAGCAACGGCTATTGATCAGTCAAGAATCATAAATCCAGAGAAAAAGATGTATGGCTTAACCTATTACATTCGAGGAAACACAGCATCAAACTTACAGTTCTACGTATCTGATAGTACAAAACACTACTTAAGGGGTGCATTGTATTTCAACGAAAAGCCGAATTTAGACTCCATACAACCCGTACTCGAGTTTCTCCGTGCTGATGTAGAACATATCATTAACACTTTTCAATGGAAATAATTCCTATTTTTGATTTATGTTAAAAGTCCATTCTTTCGCTTTCAATCCTTTTCAGGAAAATACGTATTTGCTATATGATGAAGTTGGTAATTGCGCCATCTTTGATCCTGGCATGTCCAATACTGATGAAGAACAAGCGCTCTTATCGTTTATCACAGCAAATGAATTGAAACCTATTGCACTATATAACACACACTGTCATGTAGACCATGTATTGGGCAATCACTTCATTTACGAGCAATTCGGCCTAGTTCCGCAGTTTCACGAAGGTGAAGTTCCAATTTTACTGGCTGTACAAAATTACGCACCGCAGTATGGTCTGCGTTATGAGACATCACCTGTTCCGGAGGTGTTTTTAAAAGAAAATGATACAATCCATATAGGAGAACATCAGCTAACAGCTTTATTTGTACCAGGTCATTCACCAGCACATCTATGTTTTTATAATGCTGAGCACAATTTTCTAATTGGTGGAGATGTACTCTTCCGCAATAGCGTTGGCCGAACGGACTTACCTGGAGGTAATCATCAGCAGTTAATGGAGAATATACGCACGAAAGTATATACCCTACCTAATGAAACCGTAGTATATCCAGGTCATGGCCCTTCAACAACTGTTGGCTATGAGAAAGAGACTAATCCATTTGTAAAAGGTTAAACTATCATGAGACTTCCGATTTTCTTTGCCAAAAGGTATCTTTTTTCTAAAAAGTCGGTTAATGCTATTAATGTCATTTCGTTAATCTCTGTGATTGGCGTCTTGATTAGTAGTGCAGCCTTGGTTATTGTGCTTTCGTTTTATAATGGAATGGAGAATCTTATTCTATCGCTCTATAGCACCTTTGCTCCTGAGCTACGAATTGCCCCTACAGAGGGGAAAGTATTCTCAACGAATACAGCCATTTTTCAAGAGTTAAGGAAAGATAACCTTATACAAAGCTATACGGAGGTGCTCGAAGATAAAGTCCTCGTGGAATATGAAAACCATCAGTTCATTGCGCAAGTTAAAGGCGTAGAACCGCAGAGTTTATTAGCCGTAAATCACGAGAATATGCTCTATGCTGGAGATTTCAACATCCTGGAGCATAATAACCCTTATGCTATAATTGGAGCTCAGGTACAAGCTAATTTACGTGTATCACTTGAAGGGATTAACAATCATATTCAACTGTTCTCCCCCCGTAAAGGAGGTTCCGTAAATAGTGTAAACCCGATGGAGGAAATCAATATTCGTAACATTGCTCCTCGCGGAATACTGCAGTACCAACAAGGATTTGACAACTTAATTATAACCCCTATCGATTTTGCTCGTGATTTACTAAACGAGCACAGCAAAATTTCAGCAATAGAAATCTACACTAAAGACCCGGCGAAAGTAGAACAGCTAAAAAATACCATTCAGAAAAAACTCGGGAAGGACTTCTCTGTTAAAAATAGAGAGCAACAAAACCCTTTGCTTTATAAAACGATTCGTTCAGAAAAATGGATTGTTTTCTTCATCCTGACGGTCATCGGCATTATCGCTATCTTTAATATTATCGGTTCACTAACGATGCTTGTTATCGATAAAAAGGAAGATATGCGTGTGTTAGAAAGTTTAGGTGCCAATAAAACACTTATACAACGCATCTTTTTTTATGAAGGTGTAATGATTGCCTTTATTGGTGGCGTTGTGGGTAATATATTAGGTTTATTATTTTGCTTGTTTCAGGAGCGCTTCGGCTTTATCCGAACAGCTGATGGAGCAAATACCATCATGGACGTTTATCCGGTAGATATTAGAGCCATGGATTTCGTATTGGTTTTTATAACCATTATGGTTTTCGCAACACTCGTTTCCTACCTAGCGGCTAAACTAAGTGTTAGAGAGATAAAGCCGGAAAATTAAATCTTTTAATATTTTAGACGCTTACGACTGTAATCGCCTTTGGCAATGGAATTGATAAAAGAACCCCAAGCTATTGGGCTAAATAATGCATTTGAACCACGTTGATTCATATTTCTATTCGTCATATTAACGTGGCGCTGCATAGAACTGTAGGCCTGAATCTCTTCTGCGCTACGTGGAACAGAGGCTGCTAAAGCTGCTAAAGCTTCTTTAGAAAGGTTACGTTGAATGCGTGAAGCCGCATCGTCGCTCACATCTAAAGCAAGAAAAGCCTGATTAAACTCCTCAATACTAGCCCATGGAAAAGGCATAATCGCAGGAAGTTCAATAACATGACTCTTCATATTAATCTAAGCCGTATACTTATCAGTAGACGAATTAGGAATAATAAATTCTAAGGGTTCAAAACCTACTGAAGTAAAACGAATGGTATCTCCTTCATGTGCTACAAAGGAGAAAAAGCCCTCATTATTTGCAGGGTGCGCTTGGTTATTATAACTCAGATTGGTCACCGTAACAAAAGGCACAGGAATCCCTCCTCCAACGGAACTTATTAATCCGCTAAATTGAAGAATCTTCTTTTGTTGCCCTTTAACATTCGTTAGGCTCAAAAAAAGCAATACTGAAATTATAAAAACTAAACGTCCTACCATGTTTCAAATCTATACAATCTCCTCTAAAGAAGGCTGTTAAATTGTGTTAACCCTTAAAACTGACCTGGCGTAATCGCGTTCGGGTCATTCATGTCTGTTAAATTGATAGCCTCAACCTCTGTAATTTCAGGAACGGCTTTCTTAATAGCTTGCTCTAAGCCCGCTTTAAAAGTCATAATACTCATGGAGCAACTCGCACAAGTACCCAACAATTTCAATTTAACGACATTATCCGGCGTAATTTCCTCAATACTAACGTTTCCGCCATCCGTTTCCAAATAAGGACGAATCGTATCCAATGCCTGTTCTACTCGCTCGTGTAATGTCATTTTATAAAAATATTTCTTGTTGTAAAGATAATCAATTTATTAAAAAAATCCCGATTGACAAAAACAATCTCTTATAATTTCAACATTAAGTTGACATAGAATAAAAAAACGGGGTTAAAGAATGTTAAACATCTTTTAACGAGTCTGTTTAGCGCATAAATAGCCTTATATTGCGACGAAAAAATTAATTGAATCTTATTTGAATTTCACGTATCTTTGTAAAATGTTTTTAAATAGACGTATAGTAACATTATTGGCCGCTGTTGCCATTACCATTTCGGTGACGAGCTGTAAGAGTAAGTTTGAAAAACTTCGTGCGAGTAATAATATCGCCATGAAGTACGAAGAGGCCATTAAATTGTACGAGAAGAAAAAGTACTCTAAGGCGTTAATTCTATTCGATGAATTGATGACTAAGTTTAGAGGACAAAGTGAAGCTGAGGACTTATACTACTATACGGCATATACAAACTACCGTTTAAGAGATTATACAGCTTCTCGTTTTTCTTTCAAAAAGTTCGCGAGCAATTATCCGAATAGCCCTAGAGCAGAAGAATGTCGCTTTATGTCTGCATACAGCTTCTATTTAGACTCTCCACGCTCTTCGCTAGATCAAGAGAACACGAAAAAAGCTATTGATGAGCTTCAGTTATTCATCAACTTATATCCAGACGGAGCTAAGGCGAAAGAAGCGGGTGATTTAATTCAAGAACTTCGTGATAAGCTAGAGAAAAAAGCATTCGCGAATGCGAAACTATATTTCAACATGGGCCAACCCGACGATTACCGTGCAGCGGTTATTGCTTTTGAGAACATGTTAAGAGAATATCCGGATACAAAACATGCTGAAGAGATTGAATTTTTGATTGTAAAATCTCAATATCTTTTTGCTCAGAATAGTATGCCTTTCCGTCAGGAAGCTCGTTTCAATGAAGCAATAGACTATTATCAATCATTCATTGAGCATTATCCAAATAGCAGCTTCAGAAAAGATGCTGATGATTTGAGATCAGGTGCAGAAAGACAAATTGCTTATGTTGTGAAACGTATGAATGAAATCAACAAGTACAACGAAGAACAGCAAAAAGAATTAGGTATATCCAAAGAGGAAGCACAAGCCAAAGAGGCCGCAGCCAACAAACAATAATTTAGAAATTCATAATACATTTAAAATGAGTCAAAATAAAAACACTTCTGTCCCAAATTCAACTGTAACACGTGACTTAAGACAGTTGGACAAAGGCACTGAAAACATTTACGAATCGATTGTAGTAGTTTCTAAAAGAGCTAACCAAATCTCTGTAGATATTAAAGAAGAATTGAACGGTAAGCTTGCTGAGTTTGCTAGTAACAACGATAACCTTGAAGAGGTATTTGAAAACCGTGAGCAGATTGAGATTTCTAAGCATTACGAGCGTATGCCTAAAGCTTCATTAATCGCTTTAGACGAGTTTCTTAATGATAAAATTTACTTTAGAAACCCTTCTAAAGAACAAGAATAATTAAGGTACATATGTCCTTAAAAGACAAAAATATTGTAATTGGAGTGTGCGGCAGTATTGCCGCATACAAAATTGCAACCCTAATTCGTCTTCTTGTAAAAGAGCAGGCTAATGTTCAGGTTATCATGACACCTGATGCCCAGCACTTTATTACGCCATTAACACTGGCAACACTTTCCAAAAATCCAGTTCACTCTACTTACTTCGATGAACAATCGGGAACATGGCACAACCATGTTGATATTGGGTTAAACGCAGACTTATTACTCATTGCTCCAGCAACCGCTAATACCATCAGTAAAATGGCTAATGGCGGATGTGACAACTTGCTTTTGGCAACTTACTTATCTGCGCGCTGCACCGTTATGTTTGCACCAGCAATGGACTTAGATATGTGGCTACATCCTGCTACGCAACGCAATGTATCGCTTCTGCAGACGTATGGAAACGTACTCATAGAGCCTGAAAATGGAGAATTAGCGAGTGGACTTATCGGTCAAGGTAGGCTCGCTGAACCCGAAGAAATTCTGCTTCGCATTCAACAGTTTTTTACGGATGACCTTCCATTAAAAGGCAAAAAAGCATTAGTATCGGCAGGTCCTACTTATGAAGCAATAGATCCAGTACGGTATATTGGAAATCATTCTAGTGGTAAAATGGGGTACGCTATCGCTGAAAGATTAGTAACCTTGGGTGCAGACGTTACCCTAGTTTCTGGCCCTACAGCTCTTCAGGTAAGCAAAAATATAAATCGTATTGACGTACAATCGGCGAAGGATATGCTTGATGCTTGTGAGCAGTATTTTGATAACGCAGATATTGTCGTTATGAGTGCAGCTGTAGCAGATTATACGCCGACAACGGTTGCTGACCAGAAAATAAAGAAAAAAGAAGATCACTTTCAGATTGAGCTCACCAAAACGGTGGATATTTTAGCTCATTTGGGCCAAAAGAAAGCTGCTACGCAATCTTTAGTAGGTTTCGCACTGGAAACTAATAACGAGCTAGAAAATGCCTTAGGTAAGCTGAAACGTAAAAATTTGGACTTTATCGTCCTCAACTCTATGCAAGATAAGGGTGCTGGCTTTGCACACGACACCAACAAAATAACGATTATCAATCGTGATGGTAATAAAAACGAGTTTGCATTGAAAAGTAAAACGGAAGTAGCCAAAGACTTATGCCAGGTTATTACCAAGCACCAGCACACAGTAAATCCTTCTTCTTAATCGGTTTTTATTCCCCTTCGATAGCTATCCAGCCTAGATTTAACTCTTTATACCGTAATACATACCAACCTTCGCTTACATCAAATAAAGAGGAATCTATAGTTTCGCCTTTTAGGTAAGACAAAGCCTGATCATAAGATAAAGCGATATAAGGAATTTTCTTTGCTAAGCAGGAATTCCAAGCTAATTCCTGTGTCGGAACCCAATCGTTACCATTCCAATTCGCAATACAAATGCCCAGCTTATGTACGTCAAAGATGTCATTTAGCTTTCTATATTCCGCCAGCAAATATCTTGGAAACATATAAAGTTGGCTTTGGACTTCTCTAAATATGAATTCATTCGGTTCATGTACCCAGCTTTTAAAAATATTTTGCCCTTCATTAACCTCTACATCATCATTTACTGTATAATCAGTATTTTCACTATTTCGGTCCTCTTCTTTATGAAATATAGTTAACCATAAACAGGGTTGGTTAGCAGAATCTTTAGGGAGCAGATAGCTATAGCAACCAGAAAAGGCTGATTTATATTCTTGGACTTCCCATGATGCATCAAAAGGCAGGCGAACAGTTTTCAAACCTCCATCCATGATTTGCTTATCTATAAAATCAGACTGTTGCTTATCGAAAATTGATTTCCCCACATAAAACAGGTAACCATCGGCTTTCAATGTAATAAGAGCCGATTCTAAGCCTTCCTGCAGCTTATTATCTTGCAAACGAGCATAATCCTCAGTCCATTTATCGGGGCCGATAGAAGCTTTTAAATGCAGACTAGATAGGTGAACCAGAGCATGATAATATATGAGGTCAAAAGAATGCGGGATATACTTAAAACTAGCTGTTGCCTGCTGCATAACCCATGTATTATTTAATCCCCATTGTGCGATACACTTCCTGACATTGCTATAGTGAGCTTCGTCGCTTGCATTAACCAACCATAAGCTATTGGGTGCTAATAACGAACTCATCAAGATACTTGAACGCGCATTAATGCCGCCAAGTTCAAGACCTCGGAGTGGAAGTTGCCCTAAGCCTAATTGATTTAATGCATAGGCCACAAATAAATCCGCAGCATCTTGTCGTGAATAGCTCCCTCGATGATAATTAGGATCCTTATCAAATTCATAATCAAGATTTTTCAAATAGTATGCTTTCGGCCACCAAGGAACTTTAGCTCCTAATGGCAGACTTAAATCTTGAGGCTTATCAGCGTTTAATAATACGGCTTGTCGCACTAGCGGTACGGAGTCCATGGATACATAAGTGGCCATTTCTTCTGCCGCTAAGCGCTTCATACGATCAATTAATGCATTTGGGAGGAAATTAGCCATGCTTTATCTAGATTTCTATGTAAATTTACTACATTCTAGAATTAGTATACGAAAAATGAAAGATTTTAAAAAGTACTTTATTGTATCTGCTCCACCTGAGGATATATACCGCGCATTAACAACGGAAATAACAATTCGTCTATGGACAGGAGATGAAGTAGAGATTGATCCTCAAGAAGGCGGAGAATTCTCGATGTGGGATGGCGCTATACAGGGTCGCTTTATAAGCTTAGAACCTTATAGCAAAATTGTACAACAATGGTACTTTGGTGAGCAGGAAGAGCCTTCAATTGTTACAATTAAGCTTCATGAACATAAAAAGGGAACATCTTTTGAAATCAACCATAGCAATATTCCTGATGAAGATTATGATGATATCGTTGGTGGATGGCAAGAGACTTACATGGCGAGTTTGATTGATTTTTATCAGGACGAAGATTAAGTGTGTTTTAAAGATATAAAGATATTTAAGCATAAAAAACGGCTAAGGTTGTACACCTTAGCCGTTTTTTATAACGATTAAAATACTTAGTCTAGTACTCTTTCAATCCTCCTCATTGATTTGGCTATTTCTAGCTCGTAAATTCCGGAACAAAACTAACTCGCTACGCTCAGACAGCGTTTTCTTCTTGCGGAATTTACAGTACTACGATTTTACGCAGCAGATGCCTAGGCCTTTTTCTTAGCAACTGCAAGTCATTTATGTTGTGCACCAACCCATCTAGGTAGTCATGCTGAGCTTGTCGAAGCATCGTTTAGGCAGGTTTGTTTGCACTGCCTATCGTCCTCGTTTGCAACGAGGATGCTGGAGGATAGCGTTTACAACGCTGAGTAAAGTCTTTTTCTTAATTATAGTACATGTACTTAGCCAGGACGGGGCTTCCCCCTTTTCCTTGATGAAAAGGGTGGCAAAAATCAAGGCTGGCATACGCTGCTATCTCCCCTTGTAAATTCCGGAACAAAACGAACTCGCTGCGCTCAGACAGCGTTTTCTTCTTGCGGAATTTACTGCACTACGATTTTACGCCGCAGATGCCTAGGCCTTCTTCTTAGCAACTGCAAGTCAGTTTTTTTTTGCAACACATTTTAGTTCTGCACCAACCCATCAAGGTTGTGATGTTGTCCTTCGACAGGCTCAGGATGACAAGTCGAAGTATCATGTTAGAAAGGCTTACTCCTACATATAAGGAATACCAACTTTGCTATTGTTCGCTAGTTCTCTCCGTTTGTTTGCACTTTCTATCGTCCTCGTTTGAAACGAGGATGCTGGAGGATAGCGTTTGCAACGCTTATTGGAGTCTTTTGCTTAATTATAGCGCGTGTCCTTAGCCAGGACGCGGCTTCACACTTTTCCTTGATGAAAAGGGTGGCAAAAATCAAGGCTGGCATACGCTGCTATCCTCGCTTGCAAATTCCGGAACAAAACGAACTCACTCCACTCAAACAAAGTTTTGTTCTTGCGGAATTTACTGCCCTACGATTTTACGCAGCAGATGCCTAGGCCTTCTTCTGGCAACTGCAAGTCAGTTCTGTTTTGCAGCAACCCATTCAGATTGCCTTGCTGTCCTTCGACAGGCTCACGATGACAAGTTGCAGCATCGTTTAGGAAGGTTTAAGTCTGCTATATAAGGAATACGTGCTTTACTTAAAATAAGGTGTAGCCATAGCTACTTTAGTTGCAGCATGGGGACTGCTTGCTGATGCGTGATGATTTGGGGAAATTAGTACAAACAAAAAGCCCCTCCAGTTTCCTGAAGGGGCTTTGTTTAAAATTAGGCACCGACCTACTCTCCCACCTGTTACGGCAATACCATCGGCTCTGGCGGGCTTGACTTCTCTGTTCGGAATGGGAAGAGGTAGACACCGCCGATATAGGCACCTGAATATCTTGATAAATAATGACACATTATATCAACCTATTAAGGGTCTGCATTATTTAATTGACAATACTGGAAGAAAGAAGAGTAACAAAGAAGAAAACAACAGTGTTTCTATCGCTGTAGAAAGCTTCGGGCTATTAGTACTACTCGGCTTTGGTCTTTCAACCTTTACACCTATAGCCTATCAACGTAGTCATCTCCTACGACCCTATAAGGAAGTCTCATCTCGTGGCTAGTTTCGCACTTAGATGCTTTCAGCGCTTATCTATTCCGAACGTAGCTACCCTGCCGTACACCTGGCGGCATAACAGGTTCACCAGCGGTTCGTCCAACCCGGTCCTCTCGTACTAAGGTCAGATCCACTCAAACTTCCAACGCCCACAACAGATA